>JAWSUF010000002.1:0-300000 GCA_033549365.1 Acidobacteriota bacterium | reverse complement strand
GTGCGTGAAGCTGTCGCTCAGGATGAGATCGACATACTCCTTGTTTTCGAGAACCAGGGAGTTGAAAAGACCGATCGAGAACTTGGCGAATTCGACGGCCTCTTTCCCCTTGGCCAGAATCGCCGCCTGCTCCTCCTTCGTCATGCCCTTGCTCATGCCGCCGGGAATGGCGCCGATGGGATGAACGGACTTCCCGCCCATCTGCTTGATGATGTTGTGGCAGGCGCCCCGCATGCCGATGACTTTCTTGCCGATTTCAACGCCGACCTTGTGAATGACGCCCAGGATGTTGCGCTGGGCTTTGGGTGCGGTTGGCCCCATGACGAAGTCCGGGCCGCCCAGGGCGTAAAAGTGCGTCGAATGGTCGGTGACGTAAAAAACGACATAAAGAAGCTCCCGCAGCAGCTTGGCCGTGCGGGGCAGTTCGCAGTGATAGACGGCGTCGCAGGCCTTGGCCGCCGCCATCATATGGGCTTCGGGACAGACGCCGCAGATCCGTGTCGTAATACGGGGCATTTCCTCGACCGGACGGCCGATGCAGAACTGCTCGAACCCGCGCAGCTCGGGGATCTGAAGATAGGCATCGGCGACGTTTCCGGCGTCGTCGAGGAATATGGAAATCTTGCCGTGTCCCTCCAGCCGGGTGATGGGATCGATGGTGATGGTTTTCATCTTACGCGTCTCCCCACAAACGAACCGGCCAGGTTGAACCGGTAAAAGGTTCCGACCGGATCGAGGATCTGGTCGACGATGCCGTCGATTTCGGCCGGATCATCGCTGTCGATGACCGAGGCGATGGCGCCGGCCAGTTTGGCCCCGACATCCTGGATGCCGGCCGCCGGGCCGTAGCAGCCGCGGCAACCCAGGTTGACCCGGGGGCAGAGGGCGCCGCAGCCGGCGTGGATGGCCGGGCCGTTGCACAGGAGGCCTTGTTCCAGAAGACAGATCTCGGGATCGATGTCCCGGGGTGAGACAAGATGGGGCCGCCGAAAGGCTTTGACCTTCTTGACGTCCTTCGTCCGGGGACATTCATCGCAGACCGTTTTGGGGTTGACGCCGACGAGCGACCCCTTGGGCGGAAGCTTGCCCGAAAGAGCGGCCTCGGCCACCGCCCAGATCTGCTCCTCGACGGGCGGGCAGCCGGGCATGAAGTAGTCGACATCCACCACCTGCCCGAGCGTCCTCAGGTTTTCGTGGATGGCGGGAAGCGTGAGCTTCCCGAACGGCGTTTCGGTCTCCAGTTGCGGAAGCACGGTATTTCCGGGAGCCACCGACGGAGATCGGCGATAGACATAATCCAGGATGTCCTCTTTCGTCGTCAGGTTGGCCAGACCCGGGATGCACCCTTCGGTGGCACAAGAGCCGAACGCCACCAGAACCTTCGATTTCCGCCGCAGAAGATGGGCCAGATGAAGGTTTTCCTCGTTGCGGATCCCGCCGTTGAAGAGCGTGACATCGATCTCCTCATCGGCCATGGCCTCGACATCGGAGTACTTGGTGTCCATGAGGCAGGGGCAGAACACCAGTTCCGCCGCGGCATCGAAATCCAGGATCTTCTCCTTGATGTCGAGGAAGGCGATCTCGCATCCTCCGCAGCTCGCGGCCCAGTAAATCGCAAATTTCGGTTTCGCCATGACTCACCCTTTCGAACTCGTGTGGAGTCCTCTCCCTTCATTGAAGATCAAGCGCCGGGAACCGGAATCCGGCGGTCGGGGGGACAGAACGGACGACATCGACGGGCACAAGGAGCGGGAAAAGATAAACGGGAGGGGGATTAAGATTCCGTGTCGCCGCTTTAGCAATGAATGCATCATAAAAAATTAAAATTTTTCCGAAACCGGTCGGAAGCCGCGAGATCGAAACTATAGACTCTTTTTTCTGGGGTGTCAAGACTTGAGGAGATGCGAGACGTCTCAATCATTGACACCCCCGTGCGCCTTTGCTATAAAAAAACAGCCCGCCGCCCGACGGCGATGCAATTTCGGGAGGGAAAAATGAAAATCCACGAATTCCAAGCCAAGCAGATTCTGGCCCGCTACGGTGTCCGCGTCCCCCGCGGCGAAGTCGCCGGGAAACCGGACCAGGTTCAGGAGATCGCCCAACGCCTCGGCTCCCGCGTCGTCCTCAAGGCGCAGATCCACGCCGGCGGGCGCGGCAAAGGCGGCGGAATCAAGATCGCCGACACACCCGAACAGGCCGCAAATCTGGCCGCGGACATGATCGGCATGACGCTGGTCACGCCCCAGACGGGACCCGAGGGGAGGAAGGTCAAGAGCCTTCTCGTCGAGGAAGCACTGGACATCGATCGGGAACTCTATCTGGGTATCGTCATCGACCGGGCCACGGAGGCGCCCGTTATCATGGCATCGACGGAAGGCGGTATGGAGATCGAAAAAGTCGCCGCCGAAACTCCGGAGCTTATCATCAAGGAGTTCATTCATCCGGGAACGGGACTTCTGGGTTTCCAGGCCCGCAACCTGGCCTTCAAGCTCGGCCTGAAAGGCTCAACCTTCAAACAGGCCGTGGCCTTCATCGATGCTCTCTATAAGGCGTTCGAGGGAACCGACGCTTCGTTGGCCGAGATCAATCCCCTGCTCATCACGAAGAACGGCGACGTTCTGGCGCTCGACGCCAAGATGAATTTCGACGACAACGCGCTCTACCGTCATCCCGAGATCCGGGAACTCCGCGATCTCGACGAAGAATCGCCGCTCGAAGTCGAGGCCTCAAAGCACGATCTCAACTACATCAAGCTCGACGGCAATGTCGGCTGCATGGTCAACGGCGCCGGTCTGGCCATGGCCACCATGGACATCGTCAAGTACAGCGGCGGCGTGCCGGCCAACTTCCTGGATGTCGGCGGAGGCGTTTCCGAGGAGGCGGTGACGAACGCCTTCAAGATCCTGGTCTCGGATCCTGACGTCAAAGGCGCCCTCATCAACATTTTCGGCGGCATCGTGCGTTGCGATCTTATCGCCTCGGGCGTCGTCAAGGCGGCCAAGGAGCTGGGAACGAACATCCCCATCGTCATCCGTCTCGAGGGCACCAACGTCGATCTGGGCAAGAAAATCCTCAAGGATTCCGGGCTGACCTTCTCCTGGGCTTCGGGAATGAAGGAGGCGGCCGAGACGGTCGTCGCCCTGGTGAAATAGCGCAAGGAAAACAAAGGAGAATCCCATGAGCATTCTGATCAACGCAGAGACTCGAGTGGTCGTCCAGGGCATCACGGGAAGCGAGGGCACGTTCCATACCGGCCGCATGGCGGAGTACGGCACGCGCGTCGTGGCCGGAGTGACTCCGGGCAAAGGCGGAACGCGACATCTCGACATTCCCGTTTTCAACACCGTCGCCGACGCCGTCGCAGCGGAAAAAGCCGATGCGGCCGTGATTTTCGTTCCCCCTTTCGCCGGGGCCGATGCCATCATGGAGGCGGCCGCAGCCGGAGTCGGACTCGTCGTCTGCATCACGGAAGGGATTCCGACTTACGACATGATCCGGGTCAAGACCTTTCTCAAGGATCATCCCGTCCGGCTGATCGGCCCGAACACGCCGGGCGTGATTTCCCCCGGAAAGTGCAAAATCGGCATCATGCCCGGTCCCATCCACTCTCCCGGAACCGTCGGCATCATCTCCCGGTCCGGCACACTGACCTATGAGGCGGTGCAGCAGGTGACCCAGCAGGGATTCGGCCAGTCCACGGCCGTCGGCATCGGCGGCGACCCCATCGTGGGGTTGAAATTCGTCGATCTTTTGAAACTCTTCAAGGACGACCCCGAAACCGAGGCCGTCATTCTGATCGGAGAGATCGGCGGTTCGGCCGAAGAGGAGGCCGCCGCCTACATCAAGGCGGAGTTCAAAAAGCCCGTCGTCGGCTTCATCGCCGGCCAGACGGCGCCTCCCGGACGCCGCATGGGCCACGCCGGCGCCATCATCGCCGGCGGAAAAGGTACGGCCGCGGAGAAAATGGAGGCACTGAAGGCGGCCGGCGTCCACGTGGCGCAGAGTCCGGCCGACATCGGCGCCACCCTCAAATCCGCCATCAAAACCTGAGCGAGAATATCGGCTCTGCCCTCCGACGGCTTGCTTTTCCGGAGTTGTGCGCGGGCCGAGATTGCCGTTCCGGCAAGGATGCGGCCCACGAAGGCGTAGTGAGGCTACGTCGAGTGGGCTGCGACGCAGCCGGAATGGTGAGATCGGCACGCCTGAAAGGGAAAAAACGCTTAAAAAGGAGCGAAGAACCGGCGTTTTTTCCGCACAGATCCGGTCGCCGATCAGTCCGGTTGGGTTTCCAGGGCGCGGTCGACGGCGCCGCGCAGGTCGGACGGAAGAAAGGGTTTGGGGAGGAATTCAAAGGCGCCGATCTGCATGGCCTGGATGGTGTTCCGCATGGTCGGGTATCCCGTGATCATGATGATCCGGGCTTTCACACTCATTTCCTTGAGGGATTTCAAGAGATCCAGGCCGCTGACGCCCGGCATCATGAGGTCGATGATGATGACGTCGTAAGGACCGGCCTTTTCCAGCCGGAGGGCTTCATCGGCGGACAACGCGATGTCGACGATGACATCATCCCGGACGAGAGCCTGCCGGATGCTCTTGCAGACGATCTGTTCATCATCAACAACAAGAATTCTTTTTCGAACAGGTTGAGTCATGGGGAAACCTCCTCCGCTTCGCTTGTCTCGGCCCGGAATTCCAGGGGAATCCGGACAATGAATTCCGAACCTCGTCCAGGTTCGCTTCGGACTTGAATGGTTCCGCCACTCTGGCGGACGATCCCGTAGCTCACGGCCAGGCCGAGTCCGGTCCCGAAATTTTTGGTCGTGAAAAACGGGTCAAATATTTTTTTCAAATTCTCCGCAGGGATCCCCCCCCCCGTATCGGCGAAAGACACTTCGATGCCGTCTCCGTCCGCCCCGGGACGGGTGGACACGGTCAGCGTTCCGCCGGAGGGCATGGCCTCGCAGGCATTGATGACAAGATTGGAAAAAACCTGCTGCATCTTGTTTCTGTCGAGTTCCACGGAAGGCAGCGCGGGATCCAGGGATTTGATGAGGGCGATGCTGCGCACCGCGATCTGGTTCGTCAGAAGCTGCAGGGTTCTTTCGACGAGACCGTTGACATCCTCGGGGGCGGTCCGGGCCGGCATTTTTCGGGAAAACTCGAGAAGCCCCCGAACGATCTGCGTGCAGCGCTCCGCCTCTTCGGCGATGAGATTCAACGAGCTTCTGGCCTCGCCGCCCGAATCGCATTTTTCAAGAAGAAGATGGGTCTGGATGAGAATGGACGTCAGCGGATTGTTGATTTCGTGGGCGACGCCGGCCGCCATTTTTCCGAGGGAGGCCAGTTTCTCCGACTGAACGAGTGCGTCCTGCATATCCCGCAACTCCTGCGTCCGCTCCTCGACCCGTTTTTCCAAAGTGCGTCCCCATTCGATCCGGCTTTCCCGGGCGCTCTTCAGATCATCCGTCATCCGGTTGAACGCGGCGGCCAATTGACCGACCTCATCGCGTCTTTCGACGCGCAGGCGGTGATCGAGATCACCCCGGGCGATTCTCTCCGTGGCATCGACGAGGTCCCGCATCGGCCGCGTCATGCTCCGGGCGATGATCGAGAAAAGGGCCAGGAGAAAAACCGTTCCCAGGCCCCCCAGAAATACGAAGGCACCCATAACCCTGTTTCTGAGGTCGATATACGGTTTTTCCAGCATCCCGACATAGAGCATGCCGACAATGTTTCCCTCGAAGGAACGGATGGGTTCATAGGCCGTGATAGACCAGTCCCGGACGACGAAGGCACGTCCCATCCAGGCCCGGCCTTCTTTGAGAACCGCCTGATGAACATCCCGGGAGACGCGCGTCCCGACCGCCCGGTTGCCCTGATCGTCCAGAACATTCGTGGCGATGCGAAGATCGTTCTGGAAGATCGTCGCCGTTCCGATGTCTTTGTCCTGATGGCGCTCTCCTTTGAAAACGACGTCCTTCACCAGATCGACGATTTCATAATTCCGGTTGAGAACAATCCCCCCGCGCAGGGCTCCCAGAAATTCTCCCCTTTCGCTGAAAACCGGAGCCGCCGCTTCCATCATCATCCCCCGGTCTTCATAATCCTCGATCCGTTCGACGGCCATGGGAGTGGGAACAATTGTGAAAAACGCCCGGCCGGCCAACTCCTCGCCATCAAGGAGAAGTTCTTCATGGGAGACGATCCGTGTTCCGGCGGCGGCGCGGCCGGAAAGGGCCGCGGCCAGGATCGGGTTTCCGGAAAGATCGTCCCCGAAAACATCCGGGCGATGTGTCCGGAGAACGGTCCTTCCGGAGGCATCGGTCACCGTGAAAACATCCATGTCGTACTCGAGGCGGATCCCTTCCAGTTTCTCCACCACGGCCGGCCGGTCGCCGGCCTGCAGGGCATTCTGAACACATTCCATGGCCGCGCTCAACCGGACGGTGTCGAGCAGGCCCTTCAAACGGTCGTTGTAAACCATCCAGGCGGCGGACAAGTCATGTCCGACCTTGGCCTGAGCCAGTGAAAAAACGGTCCGGTGGACAAGCCGTGTCCCAATGACAAAAAAAATGATACTGCCGATGACGGCGGCGGAAAGAAAGCTCAGATTCAACTTGCGTCGCAAGGGGAGATCGAGATAACGCCGGATGAATCTTCGCATCGCCGCTGGTTCTCAAGATAGCACCCGGAGAGACAGCCTGTCAAACCGCGACATCCGACTTCCTTGACATTCGGGGCGGGGCTTACATACAATCAGGTTTATCGACGATCTGCCATGATTATAAAGGCGGCCTGACCGTGATTCCAATGAGAGGGGACGAATCCGCATGGAAAAAACAGAAAACCTGAAAGACGGCACTGAAGTCATCATCCGGGAACTGACCCTTGACGATCTCGACGCGCTGATGGCCTTTTACGCAGGACTGCCCCGCGAAGACCGGAAATACCTTCGTGTCGACGTCACCGACAAGAGAATCGTCAGCCGGA
Source organism: Acidobacteriota bacterium (assembly GCA_033549365.1). Taxonomy (NCBI): domain Bacteria; kingdom Pseudomonadati; phylum Acidobacteriota; species Acidobacteriota bacterium. Next base: position 293,007 of record JAWSUF010000002.1, on the reverse strand, counting down.
GGCTGCAGCGCATCGAAGCGGGCGATCATATCCGCATCGGAGCCTTTCACGACGGGAAAATCATCGCCGACGGACATCTCGAACTCTCCGGGGAGCGCTGGAGCGAACACCAGGCCGAAATCCGCGTCATCATCGCCCGGCCGTTTCGCAACAAGGGGCTGGGCACGGTCATGATCCGCGAACTCTACTTCATCGCCGTACGCCGAAACGTCGAGACCATCGTCGCCCGCCTGATGCGGCCTCAAGTCGGCGCCCAGCTCATTTTCCGCAAATTGGGTTTCCGCGAAGACACCCTGTTCCCCGATTTCGTCAAGGATATCGAGGGCGCCGCCCAGGATCTGATTTATATGAGCTGCCACGTCAAGGATCTCTGGAAAGAACTCGACCGTTTGTTCAGTGAATCGGACTGGCAGCGTTGCCGCTGACAAGGGCGTGTCCCGGCCTTCGCTTATAGTCAACCATGCCCGGACGAGAGACTCCGGGGAAAGAAAAGGGACCGACGAAAGGAGCCGCGCGTGATATCGGAAACAGCCGCCATTCAAAACGTCATCGCCAGGTATCAGGGGCGTCAATACGCCCTGATCCCCATTCTCCAGGATATCCAGGATGAAACCCGCTGGCTTTCCCCCGAAATTCTCGAAGGGGTGGCCGCGGAACTGGATATTCCCCTGTCCCATATCTACAGCGTGGCCACATTTTACAAATCCTTTCATCTTGAACCCAGGGGACGCCATACCTGCACGGTCTGCATGGGAACGGCCTGCCATGTCCGCGGCGCCGGGGCCGTTCTCGATCATTTCGCGCGGCGGATGGGCTTGGAACCCGGCCGCACATCATTCGACGGCGAGTTCACGCTCGAGCGTGTCAACTGCCTGGGTGCCTGTGCCCTGGCGCCCCTTGTCGTCGTCGACGGACGATACTACGGCCAAATGACGGAATCCCGGGCCGACGAGGTGCTGGCGGCGTTGACGCAGGAATCAGAAAACAAAAAAGCGGCCGGCGGAGACAAGACCGGAAAAAAGAAATCCGGCCGCCGCGGCAGGGCGTCGACATGACTCTGGACGACGTCCTGGTCCGGCTCCAGGGCGACATCCTGACGCCGGGCGTCAAAACCGCCCATCGTTTTTCCCGCGTTTTCGCCTCGGATCTCATGAGCGACGTCCTGGCCTTCGCCCATTCGGGAACTCTTCTTTTAACGGGACTGGCCAATATCCACGTTGTCCGGACAGCCACCCTGGCGGATATCGCCGCCGTGGTTTTCGTCCAGGGCAAGCGTCCGGCGGACGACATCATCGCGGAAGCCCTCAAGAACGATTTGCCCCTTGCTTCAACCCCTCTTCCCATGTTCGAGGCCTGCACGCGGATGGGTGCGCTTCTGAACGGGAAGTGACGGATGACCGGGGACAAGGCTTTTCGCACTGAATTTTCGGTCAAGGGCCGCGAGTTTTCCCGGGCCGGCGATGTCTCCTGCCGCATCAAGAATCTCCTCAAAGACATCGGAATCGACGCGGGGACCGTACGGCGTCTCGCCATCGCCGCCTTCGAAGCCGAAATGAACGTGATCATGTATGCCCGGCAGGCCGTGATCAGCCTGGCCGTCACACCGGAAAAAGTTTCCATCATCGTTGACGATGAAGGCCCGGGCATCCCCGACATCAACTTGGCCATGAAGGAAGGGTTTTCGACGGCGACCCGTGAAATGCGCGAGCTCGGATTCGGCGCCGGCATGGGACTGCCGAACATCCGGAAAAACTCCGACGTCTTCCATCTGACCTCCGAACCGGGCCAGGGGACACGTCTGGAGATCACAGTTTGTCTGGACGGGTCCCGGCCATGACTCAGGCAAAACAGCACGCCATCAGCATCAATCTCAACAAATGCACGGGGTGCGTCCACTGCCTGACCGCCTGCCCGACCCAGGCCATCCGCATCCGGGACGGCAAGGCCCGCGTCATCGACCGGCAGTGCATCGACTGTGGCGAATGCATCCGGCATTGTCCCCGGGACGCCATCGAATCCCACACGACATCCTTTTCCGACCTGCAGAGGTTCGCCTACAAAGTCGCCATTCCGGCCACGGCCCTTTACGGCCAATTCGGAAACAGCGTCCTTCCCTACGAAATCCTTTACGCCCTCAGAAAAATCGGCTTCGACCACGTCTACGACCTCAGCGCGATCTGCGAACTCTATATCGCCGCCGTCGAGGAATATCTGACCGAACACGCCCAGCCCCGTCCCGTCATCGCCTCGACCTGCCCCGTCGTCGTCCGGCTCATCCAGCGCCGCTTCCCGGCTCTCAGCGAGCTCATTGTCCCGTTCGAGCCGCCGCGGGAAATCGGCGCCAAAATTCTGCGTTCGACGCTGCCCGCGGCCTTGAAACTCAAGCCCGAAGATATCGGCATCATTCACATCACGCCCTGCCCGGCCAAACTTGTGTCCATCAATCACCCGGCAACCATGAAAAAGTCCTTTCTCGACGGCGCCGTTTCCATCCGCGACATCTATCCGCCGATTCTCGATATCCTCCGAAAAAAAGACGACACGGCCATCATGCGGCACCTGTTTCCGGATTCTTCGATGAGCGGTCTCGGCATCGGCTGGTCCATCTCCGGCGGAGAAACCCGCAGTCTGCCCAAGTTCAGAACCGTGGCCGTTTCCGGGGTTCAGGACACCATTCACGTGCTGGATCAGGTCGAATCCGGTCTTCTCCGGGACGTCGACTACCTGGAGTGCATGGTCTGTCCCGACGGCTGCGTGGGCGGGCCCCTGTCGATCGAGAACCGTTTTCTGGCCAAAAGCCGCATCTTGCACCTGGCCAAAAAAGCCGGTGATAAATCCGTCATCGACAGAAGCGAGATCCGGACCATGTACCGGGAAAATTTCCTGTCGTTCCAGCATCCCTTGGAACCCCAACCCTCCGCTCCGCTGGACGCCGATCCGGCCGAAGCCATCCGCAAAGCCGGCCTTCGCGACGAAATCCTCCAGCGGCTTCCCGGAAAGGATTGCGGCTTCTGCGGCGCGCCGTATTGCGCGACTCTGGCCGACGACATCGTCCGCGGTCTGGCCGACATCCGCGACTGTCCCATGACCTGGAAGGAGACACCATGACCCTGGCCGAACTGGTTGCCCGGCTTGATCTCACTGTTTTCGCCGGTGAGAACGGGCTTCAACGCGCCGTCAAGAGCGGCTATGCCGGAGACCTCCTGAGCGATGTGATGGCCCGCGGCGGAGAGAATGTTCTGTGGATCACCATTCAGATTCATCCCAATATCGTCGCCGTCGCCGTCCTCAAGGATCTTGCGGGCGTCGTTATCTCCGGCGGCCGGACTCCCGAACCGGAGACCGTCCAGAGGGCCGAAAAGGAGGGGCTGCCGCTGCTCGGCAGCGCTCTCGGCGCCTTCGAACTGGCCGGCCGCCTTCATGGTCTCGGCCTTCGCGGAGCCTGATGGCCCTGAGACGCTACCGGGCCGATCTGCACATTCATTCCTGTCTTTCGCCCTGCGGCGAAGTCGAGATGTCCCCCCGCCGCATCGTGGATGAGGCCCGCAAGGCCGGACTGGACATCATCGCCCTCTGCGATCACAATACGGCGGCGAACACGGCGGCGGCCGTCCGGGCGGCGGCGGAATCGGGCCTTCGGGTTTTTCCGGGCATTGAGATCACGTCCTCCGAAGAGGTCCATATCCTGGGTCTGTTCGAGAGCCTGGAGGACATCCGTCCCGTGGAAACCGCCGTGGCTTCGAACCTGCCGATGCCGGACTCAAGAAAAACCTTTGTCCGCGATCAGATCATCGCGGACGAATTCGACGGAGTCTCCGGGTTCCATCCGGCCTTCCTCATGGGCGCAACCGCCCTGTCGGCCGGGGAGGTCGTCGACCTCATTCATGCTCACAACGGATTGGCCGTCGCCTCCCATTTCGACAGAAGCGCCTTCGGCATCATCGCCCAACTCGGATTCATCCCTCCGGACCTGCGGCTGGACGCCTTGGAGTCCGCATCTCCGGACAAAGCGGGGGAGTTCGACGAAGCCTCCGGCCTGCCGGTCATTCAATCCTCGGACGCCCACCAGCCGGACGAAATCGGCCGCCGGTCGACGCTTTTTCTTCTCGCCGAGCCCTCCATCCGGGAGATCCGGCAGGCTCTGGCCGGCCTCGAGGGGCGGGGGGTTCTCCGGACATGATGGAAGATCTGTCCTTCCACGTCATGGACTTGGCCGAAAACGCCGCCGCGGCCGGAGCGACGCGCATCGCCATCTCCGTTCGGGAGGACTCAGCCCGCGACCTTCTTGTTCTTCGGGTCGCCGACAACGGCCGGGGCATGTCCGAAGAGACCGTCGCTCAAGCCCTCGATCCGTTTTTCACAACCGGCGCCAAACGGACGGGCCTGGGATTGCCGCTCCTGGCCCAAGCCGCACGCCAGGCCGGCGGCGACATCAAAATCGACTCGAAGCCGGGCCGGGGAACGCAAATCACCGCCCGCTTCCGCCATTCCCATATCGACCGCCAACCCTTGACAAAAATGGCCGAAACATTGATGATACTCATCTTCGGCCATCCCGGAATCGAATTTCGGTACCGCCACAGGCGCGACGGACGGGCGTTCGCGTTTTCCAGTTCGCGTTTCCTGCCGCGTGACGCCGGCGGAACGCCGGCGGATCCGGCGACGATCGGAGCGATACAGCAGGCGCTTCGCAACGGCCTCGAAGAGATCGGGGCCGCATCTCAGAACAAGGGAGAGGTTTCGGGCCGATGACGAAAAAACTGACGATTCAAGACCTCGCCGCAATGAGGGACAAAACCCGGTCGCTGACCGTTCTGCGCGACGGCGCCGGCCGGGCCAAGGTGACGGTTCACATGGGCACCTGCGGCATCGCCGCCGGGGCCAGGGATATCATGGAAACCCTCCTGGAAGAGATCCGCAGCCGGGGTCTTCAGGACGTCATCGTGACCACCTCGGGTTGCGCCGGGCTCTGCAACCGCGAACCCATGGCCACCGTCGAAATCAAGGACCAGCCTCCCGTCAAGTATGTTCGGCTCACCCCGGACAAGATGCGGCGGGTCATCGCCGAACACGTCCTGGACGGCCGGATTGTCGCCGAATACGCCCTGGCCGTCGGCAGCGAAACCATGTATTGAGGATACCATTGAAACACCATCGCGCTCATCTCCTGGTTTGCGCCGGAACGGGATGCGTCTCGTGCGGAGCTTTCGACGTCAAAACAGCCCTCAAGAAGGAAATTGAACGGCGCGGGCTGGCCGACGAGATCCTGGTCGTGGCGACGGGCTGCAACGGGTTCTGCGAGAAAGGGCCCATCGTTCTCGTGCGTCCCGACGACATCTTTTACCAGAGACTCTCCGTCGACGACATTCCCCTGCTCGTCGAGGAACACCTGATCAAAGGCCGACCGGTCGCCCGGCTCATGTATACGCCTCCGGCCGACACCAAGCCTGTTCCCAAGATGGCCGACATCGAATTCTTCCGGCATCAACGCCTCATCGTTCTTCGCAACCGGGGCCGCATCGATCCGGAAAAAATCGAGGAGTACATTGCCTACGACGGTTACCAGGCCATGGCCAAGGCCCTGACGGAAATGACGCCCGAAGAGATCATTGCGGAAATCAGCGCCTCGGGACTCCGCGGCCGGGGCGGCGCCGGGTTTCCCACCGGAAAAAAGTGGGATCTGTGCCGGAAGGAAAAAGCTTCGCCCAAATACCTGATCTGCAACGGCGACGAGGGCGACCCGGGAGCCTTCATGGACCGGTCCGTTCTCGAAGCCGACCCCCATGCCGTTCTTGAGGGCATGGTCATCGCAGCCCGGGCCATCAGCGCCGCCCGGGGTTTCATCTACATCCGGAACGAATATCCCCTGGCCATTCAGCGTCTTGACATTGCCATTCGCAGTGCCAGGGAATTCGGCCTGCTGGGAGAAAACATCCTCGGTTCGGGATTCGATTTCGACGTCGAGATCGTGAGAGGCGCCGGCGCTTTCGTTTCCGGAGAGGAAACGGCCCTCATCGCCTCGATCGAGGGCCAGCGCGCCGCACCGCGGCAACGGCCGCCCTACCCGGCTCAGAGCGGGCTTTGGGGACAACCGACGACGATCAACAACGTCGAAACCTGGGCCAACGTTCCCTCCATCATCCGCCGGGGAGCAGCCTGGTTTGCCGGCTTGGGCACGGAGACGAGCAAGGGAACCAAGGTTTTCTCGCTGGTCGGCAAGATCAACAACACCGGCCTTGTCGAGGTGCCCATGGGCATCCGCCTCGACGAAATCGTCAACAACATCGGCGGCGGCATTCCCAACGGGCGCAAGTTCAAGGCCGTCCAGATCGGCGGCCCCTCGGGGGGCTGCATCCCCACCGAACTCCTGGATCTGCCGGTCGACTATGAAAGCCTGACCCGGGCCGGCGCCATGATGGGCTCGGGCGGCATGATCGTCATGGACGAAGACACCTGCATGGTCGACATCGCCCTGTATTTCCTGCGCTTCACCCAGGAAGAATCCTGCGGCAAGTGCGCGCCGTGCCGGATCGGAACGCGCCGGATGGCCGAGATCCTGGCCGGAATCGCCGCGGGCGAGGGCCGCCCCGGCGACATCGAAAAGCTGGAGGAGCTGGCCTGGACGGTCAAACGTGGCTCCCTGTGCGGACTGGGCCAGACGGCGCCCAATCCCGTTCTCTCGACCCTGCGGTATTTCCGCGACGAATACCGGGCCCATATCGAGGACAAAACCTGCCCCGCGCGGGTCTGCAAGAATCTCATTTCCTTCGCCATCGATCCCGAAAAATGCGTCGGATGCCTTCTCTGCCTGAAAGCCTGCCCGGTGAACGCCATTGCCGGAGAGCGAAAGAAAGTCCACGTCATCGATCAGGCGCTCTGCATCAAATGCGGCGCCTGTTTTACGGCCTGTCCCGTCAAAATCGGGGCCGTATCCAAACTCACCGGAGAGAAAGGGCGGGCGCTTGTTCCTGAAGCGACCCGAGCGACGACATCATGAACATCACCATCGACGGCCGCGCCTTAACCTTCGAGGGCCGACCCAATCTGCTGGAATTGGCCCGCGCGAACGGGATCCGCATCCCTTCGCTCTGCGACAACCCCGGACTTCATCCCTACGCCGGCTGCCGCCTGTGTCTCGTCGAAATCAAGGGCCGGAACGGCTATGTTCCCGCCTGCGCAACCCAGGCGGGCGACGGGATGGAGGTTGTGACCCGAAGCGCCGATCTCGACGCACTCCGCCGCAACATCCTCGAACTCATCCTGTCCGAACATCCGAACGCCTGCCTCGTCTGCGCCGAAAAGACGGACTGCGACGATTTCAAGTCGACCGCACGGAAAGTCGGCGAGGTGACGGGATGCGTGCTGTGTTCCAACAACGGCCGCTGCGAACTTCAGGACGTCGTGGAAGCCGTCGGCATCGACCGGGTCCGCCATCCCTCGATTTACAGAAATCTCGAGGTCCGGAAAGACGACCCCTTCATCGACAGAAACTTCAACCTCTGCATCCTCTGCGGACGTTGCGTGCGGGTATGCCATGATGTCCGGGGGGCCGCAACCATCGCCTTCGTCGAACGGGGCTCCAGCGCCATTGTCGGCACCCCCCAGGATCGGACGCTGCTCGATTCCGGCTGCCGATTCTGCGGCGCCTGCGTGGATGTCTGTCCGACCGGCGCGCTGACGGAACGGGCCGCCCGGCCGGAACTCCTGCCCGACCGGACGGCTCGGGCCGTCTGCCCGCTCTGCGGCATGGGCTGTGAAGTCGAGGCCGGGATCCGCGACGGCCGGATCATTTCGATATCTCCGGCGGCGGACGGACCGGCCAATTCCGGCCAGGCCTGCGTCAAGGGGCGTTTCGTTTTGCGCGCCTCCGCCGCAAGCCCCAACCGAATTCTTGAACCCCATGTCCGGAAAAACGGGGCCCTCGTTCCCGCAGGCTGGGACGAGGCTTTCGAGAAAGCCGCCGGGTTTTGGAAACAACACCGGCCCGAAGAGAAAGCCGTGACGGTCTCCTCCCAGGGAACGATCGAAGAGATCTTTCAATCGGCCAAATTCGCCGACGCATCGGAAATCGGCGCCTGGGCGGCGACATCCGAGGGAACGTCTTGCCCGACGTTTCGATTCAAGGAGATTTCCCAAGCCCGGACCATCGTTCTCTTCGGAACCGATATTTCCGACACCCACCCGATCGTCTGGGTCGAGGTGTTCAAAGCCCTCAGAAACGGCGCCCGTCTGGCTTACTTCGGTGCCGGACCCATAAGCATCAAACGTCATGTCGCCCTGAATCTTAAAGCCCGGGCCGGACATGAGATTCCGCTTCTTGCCGCCCTGACAAAATTCATTCTCGAAGAGGGTTCGACGGATGGATCCGGAGGAAACACGGACGATCTGCGGCGGATTCTGGAGCCTTATGTCCCGGACGATGCGGCCAAGGCCTCAGGGGTCGATCCCGAGGACTTACGCGCCTTTGCACGCCTTATTGCAGGCAAACAGCCCGCGGTTTTTCTTCACGGTCCGGATTATGCGGAAGACCGGGGAGGAGCCGGAACAGCGCTTCAAAACCTGTCTCTTCTCGTCGGAGCAAGGCGCCTCTCCCTCTCTGAAGACTGCAACAGCCGCGGGCTGGCTGAACTCCGCCGGCTTTTTCCTGCCGGCGAAACAACGCCCGAAAATCTGATTGAGGCCGTTAAATCCAACCGGATCAAGGCTCTTTATCTCCTAGACGGCGGTACCGGTCTCGAAGGAGTCCGGCCGGACGTCCTCATCGGCCAGGGGGCCTTCTGGACCGATGCCCTGCGGGAAGCCGATGTCGTCTTCCCCGGCACGACGGCCCTGGAAACGGCCGGGAGTTTCGTCAACGCCGAAGGACGAATCCAGGCCTGGGATGCGGCCCTGCCGCCGCCGGGCTCGGCGCGGCCGGACACGGAGATCCTGGCGGGTCTGGGACACACCCTTGGTTTTGAAGGATTCGCGGCGGCGGACATCCCGAACATCCGGAAAGACCTCGCCGCCCGGGACGGCGCCTTTGCGGGCCTGGCCGATCTTGCCCCCGGCGATCCGCGCGATGTCTTTCTCCAGGGTTCCGTCGAAACGTCCTCGTCTTTTCTCCCGATCGATTCCCCCGCAGCGGCCGGCAGCCGGATTTCCGGAAATCCCGACATCTATAAGGGCTGGGACCCCGTCCGGGAAGTCAAAGGTCTGGCCCGCGTCCGGAATTCCCCCAAAAAGAAGGTGACCTGATGGCCAAGATCATCCAGCGCATCCGCCTTGCCCCCAATATCCATCTTCTGGAAGTCCATGCCCCCGACGTGTCCCGAAAAAGCGAAGCGGGCCAGTTTCTGATCGTCATGCCCGACGAGAGGGGCGAGCGCATCCCCCTGACCATCGCCGACTGGGACAAAGAGAAAGGCACGGTTACAGCCGTTTTTCTCATCGTCGGCACATCCACTCAGAAACTGTCGCTCCTCAAGGCGGGCGACGACATCCCCGTCTTCGTCGGCCCTCTGGGCAAGGCCTCAGAAATCGCCGATTATGGGACTGTCGTCTGTGCCGGAGGCTGTTTCGGGATCGCCGCCATTCATCCCATCGCCCGGGCCCTCAAAGCCAAGGGCAACCGAGTGATCACCCTCATCGACGTCAAGAGCCCCTATCTCCTTTTCTGGGAGGACAAGCTCCGAAAAGTGAGCGATGCTTTCCATCTCTCCACCCGTGACGGAGCCGTCGACAATCCGAACACCGTGGCCAATGATCTGGCCGGGCTTCTGGAAAAGGAAAAAGACGTCGCCCGCGTCTTCGCCATCGGCTGCACCCAGATGATGGCCACATGCGCCGAGGCCACGCGTCCGCTCGGCATCCGGACGATGGTCAGTCTCAATCCCATCATGGTCGACGGAACGGGCATGTGCGGAGCCTGCCGGGTCACGGTGGGAGAAACGACGAAATTCGCCTGTGTCGACGGGCCGGAATTCAACGGCCATTCCGTCGACTGGGCGGAGCTTTTCGCGCGGAGGAAGTCGTATTTCAATGACGAAATCCGCTCCCTGTGCGCATGGGAACAGGAGATCTATTCCTAGGCCGAACGGCATTCGAGAGGAACCATGACCGAGGAAAAAAAGCTTCCGGCAGAACTCAAGGAAACCCTGAAGGCGGAGTATGACCGCGACTGGCGCCGGGATATGCGCAAGGCCGTTCCGGTCAAGGAACGGATGAAAACCCCCCGGCAACCCATGCCGTCGCGGAGTCCCGAGGAGAGAAACAAAGATTTTTTTGAAGTCAATCAGGGACTCGATGCCGAGGCGGCCGTGCAGGAAGCCCGCCGGTGTCTCGATTGCGCCAATCCGTCCTGCGTTCTCGGGTGTCCCGTCTGCATCGACATTCCTTCTTTTATCAAGCTCATCGAAAAAGGGGATTTCGCCGCAAGCGTCCGCAAGATCAAGGAGACCAACAGCCTGCCGGCCATCTGCGGCCGCGTCTGTCCCCAGGAAACTCAGTGCGAGGAAGTCTGCAATCTGAAGAAAGCGGCCGGATCGCCGGTGGCCATCGGCAATCTCGAACGATTCGTCTCCGACATCGAGCGGGCCGAAGGACCGGCCTTCATCCCAGAAATCCCGGCTTCGACCGGGAAAAAAGCGGCCATCATCGGGGGCGGCCCGGCCGGCCTCACGGTGGCCGGAGAGCTGGCCAAGAAAGGCCACGAAGTGACGGTCTTCGAAGCCCTGCACGTCGCCGGCGGCGTTCTCGTCTATGGCATTCCGGAGTTTCGACTGCCCAAGGAAACCCTCAAGGCCGAAGTTGAATATCTCGAAAAACTCGGCGTCGAATTCCGGATGAACGTCGTCGTCGGGAAAACCGTCGGGCTGGACGATCTCCGGGCGGCCGGTTACGAAGCCTTTTTCATCGGCAGCGGCGCCGGATTGCCCAACTTCATGAAAATCCCCGGAGAAAATTTGGTCGGCGTCTATTCGGCCAATGAGTATCTCACCCGCGTCAATCTCATGAAGGCCTATGATTTCCCCAATTACGACACACCGGTTTTTCTGGGCAAACGGGCGGCCGTGATCGGCGGCGGAAACGTGGCCATGGATTCGGTGCGGACGGCGCAGCGATTGGGAGCCGAGAAATCGATGATCATCTACCGCCGGTCCCGGACGGAGATGCCGGCCCGCGTGGAAGAAGTTCATCACGCCGAGGAGGAGGGCATCGAGTTCCATTTCCTGACGACGCCCATCCGGTATATCGGCGACGAACAGGGCCGCGTCCGGGCCATGGAATGCCAGAGAATGGGATTGGGCGAGCCGGATGCCTCCGGCCGGAGGCGGCCCGTTCCCATCGAGGGCTCGGAATACACGGAGGAAGTCGATCTCGTCGTCGTGGCCATCGGCCAAAGCCCGAACCCCCTGATCTCTCAGGCCATGCCTGAATTGAAGATGGGCAAATGGGGGAACGTCGAAGTCGATTGGGCGACCATGGCCACCAACATTCCGGGCGTCTATGCCGGAGGAGACATCATCCGCGGCGGCGCCACGGTCATCCTGGCCATGGGCGACGCCCGGATCGCCGCGGCCGAAATGGACAAATATCTCCGCGGTTGAACCATCCCCGTTCAGGAGGACGCATGCGGATTCTGGTCATCAATCCCGGTTCAACTTCAACCAAGATCGCCGTCTACGAGAATGACCGGGAGATTTTTTCGGAAAACATCGCCCATTCCGTCGAAGATCTCGAACGCTTCGCGAAAATCGTCGATCAGAAAAGCTACCGGAAGGATATCATTCTCCAGGTTCTGAAGGAACGTGGATTCGAGGCCGGGGACTTTGCGGCCGTCGTCGGGCGGGGCGGCGTTCTCCATCCCATTCCGAGCGGCGTCTACCGGGTCAATGCCAAGATGCTCCGGGATCTCCAGGAAGGTGTTCAGGGAGAGCACGCCTCGAATCTCGGCGGCCTGATCGCCGACGAGATCGCCCGGCCTCTGGATCTTCCGGCCTTCATCGCCGATCCCGTCGTCGTCGACGAACTCGACGACTGGGCCCGGCTGACCGGAATTCCCGAAATCCCCCGGCGGAGCATCTTCCACGCCCTGAACCACAAATACACGGCCCGGCTTGCGGCCGCTGATCTGGGAAAGGCTTATGAGGACTGCCGTCTGATCGTCTGCCATATGGGGGGCGGCGTCACGGTCGGAGCCCACAAGCACGGACGCGTCGTCGACGTCAACAACGGATTGAACGGCGAGGGCCCGATCACGCCCGAACGGGCCGGCACGATGCCCGCGGCCGATCTCGTCGATCTGGTCCTTTCCGCGAAATACGACCGCGGCACTCTGCGGAAAATGCTGGCCGGGCAAGGCGGCATGGTCGCCCATCTCGGGACCAACGATATGCGCGACGTTGTTCGGAGAATGGACGAGGGCGATGCCGCGGCCCGCCTCGTTTTCGAAGCCATGGTCATGACGACGGCCAAGCAGGTCGGGCAATGCGCCGCCGTTCTCAAAGGGCGGGTCGATGCGGTCGTTCTGACGGGCGGGCTGGCTCACAGCCGGGAATTCGTCGACCGGCTACGGGAGCAGGTCGAATTCATCGCCCCCGTCTTTATCTACCCCGGGGAAAACGAAATGGTCGCCCTGGCCGAAGGCGTTCTCCGGGTGCTTCAGGGAAAAGAGACCGCCAAGACCTATTGACTCTCCTTCGCCGGCGGTGTTATCAAACCGAAGATCAACAATCAAGATATCCGATTTTCAGCCGACTAATGCTGTAAAAGATTAAGGAGGCCGGTGATGATCGGAGTCTGCATTTCCGGAGGCGGTGCGAAAATCGGATTTGCCGTGGGGGTTCTCGAGGTGATGGCGGAGCGTGGAATCCGGCCGGACCTGCTTTACGGGATATCGAGCGGAAGCCTCTGCACGGCCGCCCTCTGTTACGGAGACCTGGCGTTTCTGAAGGACACCCTCCTGGCCATCGAAAAACGGCGTGATGTTCTGAAGAAACAATGGCACAAGGTCATCTGGACCCTCCTGACAAAAAAGGGTGAAGCGGACGGCTGGTTCGAAATGGACACCATGCGGCGGAAGCTGGACACTCTGCCCAGGGACACACCGCAAATCAAGGGCGTCGTGGGGTACGTCAAACTGCGGAGCGGAGAGATTGTGTTCAAGTCCACGTCCCAAACCGACAAGAAAGATTTTCTCGACGCCGTTCAGGCCAGCTGCTCCATTCCGGTTTACATGCAGACCCGGCGCGTGAACGGGGACAACTACGTGGACGGAGGGGTCCGGGACATTCTCCCCATGAAACCCCTCCTCAAAGACGACCTCAAGGTCGACGAAGTCCACGTCATCTGCCTGAGTCCGCTCAATCCCGCCTCCGACAAGACCTTCCGCACCATCATCGACGTCGCGGTTCGGTCCCTGGACCTTCTGCTTAACGAAATCCTGCAGAACGACTACGACACCATGATCCGCACGAACCGGCTGATCGCCCAGAAACAGGCCCTCGAAGGCCGGCTTCAACAATGGCTGGAAGGCAAACGCATCGTCACACCCTTCCGTTACCTGCCCGAACGCATCATCTGCGACACAACGGATTTTCGAAGGGAAACCATTCTGGAGGGAATCGCCCACGGCCGGGAAATCGCCGCACGGGTTCTGAAAGATTATCCTCATCCGCCGCCGGACTCCTCGGCGTTCCCCGGATAAGATTGATCTCGTCAGGCGGGACGGGTAAAATGGCCTTTCATGTTTTATCCGATCCTTGCCGGCTGCCTTGGTTTTCTCCTTGCGGCGACCGCTCTTCCCGCCGCAGAGATCACGGCGGTCCGTACCGCTGAACCGCCCAAAATCGATGGGCTGCTTGCGGATCCGGCCTGGAAATCGGCTGTCCCCGTCACGGATTTCCTCATGGTCGAACCGCGCCCCGGCGACGAGCCGACGGAACGGACCGAAGTCCGCATTCTTTACGACGACGCCAATCTCTACATCGGCGTTTTCTGTTTCGACGCCGAACCCGGAAGGATCTCGGCCAACACCATGGCTCACGACAGCGCCGAGTCCGTCCAGAGAATGGGTTTCGGCCGGCCGCCCGCCGCGGCCGCGGAAGACCTGGTCCGCATTCTGCTCGATCCGTTCCAGGACAGACGAACCGCCTATGTCTTCATCGTCAATCCCCTCGGCGCCCGAAGCGAAGGTCTGGCCTTCGCCGGGAGCGCCAGCCTGAACTGGGACGGAATCTGGGAAGCCCGCAGCCGGATCCTGGACAACGGCTGGAGCGCCGAAATCCGGATTCCTTTCAAGAGCATTTCCTTCAAACCCGGCCTGTCCGCCTGGGGAATCAATATCGAGCGCACCATCCCCCGCAAACAGGAAACCATTCGCCTGTCGGGGACAACGGCCGACAGCAATTTCAACAACCCGGGCGACGCGGCCGTCCTGGCCGGGATCGAAGGCATCCGCCAGGGTCTGGGAATCACCTTCAAACCTTATGGGCTGACGGCGGTCCGCCGCAGCGGCCCGGAAAACCGACCCGCCTCCTGGGAAATCGACGGCGGATTCGACCTTTATAAGAGCATCACCCCGAATCTGGCCGGTGTCGTCAGTTACAACATGGACTTTGCCGAGACCGAGGCCGACGAGCGGCGCATCAACCTGACCCGCTTTCCCCTGTTCTTTCCGGAAAAACGCATGTTTTTTCTGGAGGGGTCCGAAGTCTTCAGCTTCAGTTCAAGCATCAGCTTCACCCCCTTTTTCAGCCGGAAGATCGGGCTTGTTCAGGGGGCTCCGGTTCCGGTTCTCTACGGCGCCAAAATCTACGGCAAGATCGGCGACACCAATCTGGCCGCCTTGAACGTCCGGACCGGCGAGTCCGGCGATCTTCCCGGACGCAATCTTCTGGCCGCCCGGATGACCCGGAATATTTTCGCCCAGAGCCGAATCGGCTGGATCTTCACGAACGGCAGCCCGACGGGCGAAAGGAACGCCCTGGCGGGAGCGGATTTCAATTACACCTCCTCGGAATTTCTCGGCAATAAAAACCTCTTGCTGGCCGCCTGGGCGGCCTACAATTGGAACGAACGGGATGAGGGCCGCCATCACGGTTTCGGTTTCCGCGCCGACTATCCCAACGATCTCCTGAATATCCAGTCGACTTACGCCTACTACGGCGAGGCGCTCGACCCCGGACTGGGCTTCATGATGCGCCGGGGAATTCAGACCGGTTACGCCCGAATCGGCTACCGCCCGCGCCCGGCAGACGGCTTTCTCGGCCGTTTCGTCCGGCAGTTCTTCTTCAGCACGAGCGCCGATCTCTACTGGGACCTGGCCGGAAATCTCGAAACGCGCAGACTGGATGTTTCGCCTTTGAGTTTCCGCACGGAAAGCGGGGAGCAGATCGAAACGAAAATCACGGCCAACCGGGACATCCTGCCCTTTGATTTCGAGGTCGCCCGGGGAGTCGTCCTTCCGGCCGGACCTTACGATTTCACGAATTTCGAGTTCGGCTTCACAACGTCCCGGCACCGCCCGGCCTCGTTCGAAGCGGAGGTCAAGTTCGGGGGGTTTTATTCCGGACGCTACGACGACATCAAGCTCGGATTGACCTTAAAACCCAGCGGATACCTCATGTTGGGTTTCGACACCAACATGGTTCGGGGCCGACTTCCCGAGGGCCGCTTCAGCGAAAACGTCACTCAGATCAAGGTCGATCTTTTCCTTTCGCCCGACTTCGGTTTCATGAACTACATCCAATATGACGACATCTCGCGCAGGCTCGGCTGGAACGCCCGGCTCCGCTGGCAGATTTCTCCGGGAAACGAAATCTATCTCGTTTACAATACAAACTGGGAACGGCGCTGGGACCCGGCCCGACGGTTTCATCCCCTGGAGGGACGGGGCGTTCTCAAGATCTCGCTGTCCATAAGGCCGTAACCCGCCTGTGGATTTTTCTTCAAGAAACAGCGGGATTCGTGTAAAATCGGTTTCAAGAGTGAAGAGGAGGATGTCATGACTCTAACGCCTCTCAAAACCATGTCGAGGCCATGGATCGCCGTGCTGATTCTGATTCTCATCGGGTCCGTCCTGCCTCTCTCCGCGGACGATGTCCATCTTTTCCGAACCGAGGGAGTCGTCGGTCTCGTGTTGCCCCCTCCTCCGGATTTCCCGGCGGCGGCACGACTGAGACCCGTCGCCTTGACTCCGGACATCACGACTTCGGGCCGACTGGCCGAGGGAGACAGGCTGGTTCTCGATCTGTTTCCGGGTCGGATGTATACGGCCCTCATCGACAGCACGGATTTGAACGTCAACGGCACATGGACGGTCCGCGGCCGCATCGAAGAATATCCTTTCGGCTACGTCCTGATCTCGACAACCGGCGGTCGGAGCCTGGGCGCCGTCCGGATCCCTGAGAAAGGCGAACGCTATATTATCCAAAGCGAACCTGAGGCCCTGACGCATTATCTGATCGAACCCCTGGCGGATCATCCGGACGAGGTGCAGGTCGGTCCTCCTCTCATCCCTCCGGGGCCAGGAGCTCAGGAAATTCAGGATATTGAAAAGATCGCTGCGGCGACGGCGGCCGCCGGACCTCAGGATCCGGCCCAAATCGATGTGATGATCGTCTATACGCCCGCCGCCCGGGAGTGGGCCGAAGCATCGGGCGGGGGGATCGCCAATGTCATCGCCCAGGCGATGGCCAAAGCGAAGCTCGGCCTGGACAACAGCAACACGTTCCTGACCATGTTCCTGGTCCGCTCCTTCGAGGTCAATTATACGGAAAGCGGCAGTTCGAATACCGACCTGGAACGACTGACCTACCATGCCGGCTACGATCCCTGGAACCGCGATCCCGACCGCTATATGGAGGAAGTCCATACGTGGCGCAACCAATACGGGGCGGACCTGGTGTCTCTTTTCGCCCTCGTCAGCGATACGGGGGGGCTCGCCTGGTTGTTGAATTCGGGTTCGGGCCGTCCTCATTTCGGGTTTTCCCTGACCCGTGTTCAGCAGGCGGCCACGGGCTACACCCATATTCATGAAATGGGCCATAACATGGGCTGCCATCACCATAAGGAACAGAACGTTCAGCCCGGCCCCGGATTGTTCGGCTTTTCCGCCGGCTGGCGATGGGTCGGAAACGACGCTCTCCGGTACTGTTCGATTATGACGTATGCGTCGGGATCGTATTTCACCGACGGTCAAACCCACACCCAGGTGGCTCATTTTTCGAGCCCGAATATTCTTCATCAAAGCGTTCCCACGGGTCACGGGACCAACGGAGACAACGCCCGCACCATCCGCGAGGTCAAGCATGCCGTCGCCGCCTATCGGACGGTTCCCAAAAACAATTTGACGATCCAGGCCGGCGCGGGCGGAACCACGGATCCGTCTCCGGGAACGTACGGCTATATCCCCGGCGATTCGGCGATGGTCACGGCCATTCCCGACGACCATCATGTTTTCACAAATTGGACCGGGGATGCCGGCGGCTCGACCAGTCCGATCCATATCACCATGGATCGAAACAAGACCGTCAGGGCGAATTTCCGGGCCGTCCAAGCGCCTTCGAATGCATCCGGCCAAAAGGTCTTCAACCGGTCTCTTCTGCAGGGCGAGCATATCAATGTCCTCCGCTGGCAGGCCAATCCGGCCAACCAGGGGCTTTCCATCGCCAAGTACCGGATCCATATGAGAAGCGGCAATACCTGGAGCATGCTCGCCGAGGTGGATCCCGGCGTCTTTGAGTATCGGCATCGGAAAGTGGACAAGTCGGCGGGCTATACTTACGCGGTGGTCGCCGTCGTCGACGGCCGCGACGGCTATCCGGCCTATATCACCATCCAGTAGAAACGGTCGGGAATGTCTTTACAAAAATCGCTTCTCGTCGTCAATCCGGCTGCCGGACACGGCCGCGGGTTGAAGTGTTTCCGCCGTCTGGAAAGCCGGATCCGAGCCGCATTTCCGGGAATCGCCGTGCGCCTATCGGAATACCCCGGGCACGCCGTGGACATCGGGCGTTCGGCGGCCGGCGGGGGCTTCACCCGGGTGATTTGCCTCGGCGGCGACGGGACGCCTTTCGAAGTCCTCAACGGCCTCTGCACGGAGGGCCGACCCGATTCGCTTCCCGAGCTTGGGCTGATTCCGGCCGGAACGGGAAATTCCTTTCTCCGTGACTTCGATGTCCTATCGGCCGATCAGGCCCTTGACGGCATCACCGCCGGCCGGCGCCGCGCCGTCGACATGGTGGAGTTTTCTTATGACCAGGACGGCCGCAGGGTGCGCCGCTTCATGATCAACATTCTCGGCGTCGGGCTCATCGCCGATATCCTCAAGTTGACAAACGAGCGCCTGAAAGGATTCGGCGCCCTGGGATACAGCCTGGCCGTTCTGATCCGGTTGGCCAAGGGCATGCGCAACAGCATCGACATCACGGCCGACGGCCGGACCCGGACGGTGAAAAACAGCGCTCTGGTCGTCTCCAACTCCAAATTCACGGGCGGAAAAATGAAAATCGCGCCGGACGCCGATACGGCGGACGGACAAGCCGACCTCGTCGTTTTCCGTGAAGTCAACCGGCGGGAAATCCTGGCCATTTTTCAAGGTGTTTTTTCCGGATCGCACTCAGCGCACCCCAAGGTGGAGATGGAACGGGCCTCGGAGATCGCGATCGACGGGTCTCCCCCGCTTCTCCTCATGGCCGATGGAGAACTTCTCGGTAAAACCCCGCTCACCCTGAAGGTCCTTCCCGGCGCCTTGACCGTCCTCGCATGAAAGGGATTCTCCGCGCTCTTCGCTCCCTGGTTCTCTGGACGGCGGCCCTGCCGGTCTTTGCCGTTTGTTGCCTTCTCGTTCTCATCGCCGCATCCGTCTTCAGCGGACCGAAACTGGAAACCCTGATCAAAACCTGTTGCCGCCTTGTGCTTCTTGCCTGCGGCATCCGCGTCCGGGTCCACGGGCGGGAGAATCACCTCCCGGGAAATCGCTACATCGCCGTGATGAACCACGTCAACTTTTTCGATCCGCTTGTTTTTTACGCGGGATTTCCCGGGATGGCCCGCGGCATCGAGGAAGAGAGTCACTTCCGCTGGCCGCTCTACGGGGCGGTTTTGAGGCGGATCGGCATGATTCCCGTCAACCGCAAGGACCGAGGGAAAGCCAGGGTCAGCCTGCGCCGGGCGGCCGACCTCATTCGAAACAGGCGGGACTTTTCCTTTGTCGTCCTGCCCGAAGGCACGAGGACTCCGGACGGACGCTTGATGCCCTTCAAGCCGGGCGCTTTTCTCCTGGCCACCGGCTCCGGTCTGGACATCCTGCCCGTCGTCCAGACCGGAGCCCGCCGTATCAATCGCAAGGGAAGCCTGGCCATCCGGCCCGGCCGCGTCGACCTTCACATCGAGCCGCCGGTCTCCGTCGCCGGATTTCCCACGGACGACATCCAACCGCTTATGAATCACGTAAGGAACATCTTTCTACACCTTTTGGAAACCGCCCCCTGAGGGCGTACCGATCTCGCCATTCCGACTGCGTCACTCCTCTTTAATATCCCGCAAGGAGGCTTCTGCGGGGCGCAGGGGGGATCCCGGAGCAAGCCGTCGGAGGGTCGAGCGGGCACGGATCCGAGACTCTCGGCCTCGGAGAGCGAGACCCGGAGCCGGGGTCGTACGTGAAAACGCTGTTTTTTCTTCTCTTCTCATAATCCCAGCGTTTTCACCCTGCGGGCGAGTCGATCTTACCGCGTCGGCTTCGTTGCAGCCTGCTCGACGTAGGCATGCTACGCCTTCGCAAGCCGCGGCCTCGCCGCCACGGCAACCTCGACTCGCGTACAACCCCGGAGCCGGAGTGGACGGGACTCGCTGGGGCCCGGACACGTCTTGTGAAGGGATTCCCCCGAGCCCGCAAAGCAGAAGCCGACGCAGCCCTTAAGGTCCGTCGGTGTAGTCGATGGTCCGTTTGCGGAAGCCGAGGCCCATGACGTCGTAGGCGTCATGGAGAACCATGAAGGCCTCGGGATCGATGGTCTTGACCAACTTCTGGAGCACCATCACCTGCCGGCGATGAACGCAGACGTAGACGATGTCGCGGTCTTTTTTATCGTAGCCGCCCTGACCCTTGAGGAACGTCACGCCTCGGTCGAGGTGTTCGTAGACGGCGTCGCGGATCTTGTCGGCGTGATCGCTGACGATGAATACGGCCTTGACGAAGGGGATGCCCTCGGCGGCCAGGTCGGTCATTTTTGTGGACAGGAAGAGATTGAGATAGGCCCAAATCACCAGCCGGGGATCGCCGAAGACCACACCGACACAAAGAATGATGACGCTTTCGACCATCCAGTAACCGGTCGAGATGGTGACGCCCATGTATTTTTTCAGAATGGCCACGGGGATGTCCGTTCCTCCCGTCGAGGCCCGGAACCGGAAGATCAATCCGAGCCCGATGCCCAGGAGGGCCGACCCGGCCACGGAGGCCAAAAGAATGTCCATTTCGCTTTGCCCCGAGAACAGGACGGCCTGCCGGGGAAGCTCTCCCGGCGGGGCGACATTGTGGACGAGTGTGGAGAATCCGGGGATGAAATCGAGGTTCGCCGGCCGGAAGAGCCAGCAGGAGGCGTTGGACAGCATCATGCCGATGAAACTGCGGACGCCGAACTGTTTTCCCACGAGTTTGTATCCCAGGATGAAGAGAGGGATGTTGAAGCCGAACATCCAGAGACTTTCCGGTACGCCTGAGAAATGATAGAGAATCTGCGACAGCCCGGCCACGCCGCCCGGCGAGATCCGAAAGGGAAACAGAAACCAGGAATAGGCGATGCCGAAAAGAACGGCGCCCAGGACGATGCCGAAGTAGTCCCGACCCGGAAGAAGCTGTTTGGCCTTAGGAGAGGACTTCATTCATGCTCCCGGTTCGATAACCTTCCAGGTCGAGCGTCACATACCTGAAGCCGCATCCCTTCAAGGTCGCGATGAGTTCGCTTCGCAGAGGTTCCAGAAAGAGCTTCACCGATTCGTCGCGGCCGACCTCGATCCGGGCGATATCTCCGTGGCATCTCACCCGGGATGTCCGAAAGCCCTTCTTGATCAGGAATTTTTCCGACTGCTCGATCCGGAAAAGATCTTCGGTTTTGATCTCCTGTCCATAGGGAATGCGGGAATAGAGACAGGCGTAGGCCGGTTTATCCCACGTGGGAAGTCCCATTTCTCGCGACAACTCCCTGATATCGTTTTTGGTCAGGCCCGCTTCGAGCAGAGGACTGACGACGGCCAGCTCCTTGACGGCCTTCATGCCCGGCCTGTAGTCGCCCGTGTCGTCGGCGTTGCTCCCGTCGAGGACATAGGGAAATCCCAGCCGGGACGCCTCCTCGAGGATGGAACCGAACTCGAATTTCTTGCAGTGGTAACAGCGGTCGGCGGGGTTCTTCCGCACCTCGTCCTCGATATCCGGGGATTCGAGGATATTGTGGCGGGCCCCGATCCGGGCCGCAAGGTTGACGGCGTCTTCGAGTTCATGCCGGGGGAGAGCCGGCGAATCGACGGTGATGCCGACGGTGTTGTCCGCGCCCAGCGTTTCCCTCGCCGCGGCCAGCAGAAACGAGCTGTCCACGCCGCCGGAGAAGGCGACCGCGACCCGGCCGAGACGCTTCAGATGCCGCGTCAGCTTTTCGTATTTTTCGTCTTTCATGGCCGCGTTGGAAAGCGGATCGCCGTTTACAATCCGATGATGGAATAAACGATGTCCTTGATGACGCCTTCCCAGGCCAGGGGCACAAGGATCCGGTCCAATTCCTTGGGCGAGCCGGCCAGAAAGTACGTCCAGGTGTCCTCGCCCCGGCCGACAAGCTCCGTGGTCAGGAAAGATTCCTCTCCCGCAACGTCCCGGGGGACGAGTTTCCGGGTTGTGAGAACAATGGCCGATTTGCGGAGGATTTTGGAGTCGTAGGGCCGCTCTTCGAGCGACATGACCTTGCTCAGTCTTTTGACCTTGCGGACCATGACGTCCTTTTTGTCCTCATCGCAGAAAAAGGTCATGACCACGCTTCCGACCGTGGACGTTTTCTCCTCGACGCCGTGTCCGACGATGGTGTCGATGCTGACCCCCTCGTTGCTGAAGCACGAGGCGATGCTGGTCAGGGCGCCGACCCGGTCGACGAGATGGGCCCGAAAGACCCACTGGGATTTTTTCGATGATGTGTCGGGCGATTCCTTCATTTCCGTTTTCTCCCCGGATCGGATTTGGCCTGGAGAAAGGCCAGGGCTTCCTGTGCGGCGAGGGCCGTTGAACGCGCATCGGGCCGTCCTTCGAAGATCAGGATCGGCGCCAGGGCGCCGATGGATTTTCGCACGGCCCGGCCCAGGCCGGAATTGCGGGCCAGTTCCCCTGTCAGGATCACGGCGTGAACATGACCGTTCTTTTCCGCAACGGCGTTTTCAATTTCCCGGACGACGGGAGCCGCAACCTGCAGGGCCCTCTCTTCCGTCAATCCGGTTTTATTGACGGCATCCATGTCGAGAATGGTCACACGGGCGACATCGACGCGATCCCCCTCGACGCTCATCACGGTGATATCCTCGGCGCCGTGAGCCAGAACGACGGACAGCGTTTCGACCGGAAGACCGATTCTGTCGGCGGTATCCCGAAGCGCTGCAGGGGCGAGCCACTCCCGGAACATGATTTTCCGGTCTCCCGTTCTCAGGGTTTTCCAGGACTCGGCCGAAAATTCAGCCGGTTGAACGGCCAGAGGAGGAACGGCCAAGGCTTCGGCCAGACGGCGGACAAGGGGAATTCCGAGATGAACGGCGCCTCCGGCCTCCACCAGTTCGAGCCGGTTGAATAGAGCCGAGGGCGCTCCGGCTTTTTTCGCCGCAGCGACATCCGCCTTGAAGACGTGTCCGCAGATTCTCTCCGTCCTTTCCCGGACGACACCGCCGCCGCAGGCGACGGCGGCCGGGCGAAGAGACGCGGTTTCCAACCGGGCCTGAACCTGGTCCGACCACAAGCCGATCTGCCTGTCCCATTCGACATCCGGGGGCGGCACTTCGGCCTCCAAAGGAAAGACGTCTTCCCACACACAGCGGCTTCCCGCAAAGAGGGCCGCGGTCAAACCTTCCAGCCCGGGCATAACGGACAGGACGGGCAGGGCTTCTCCCCGGACGAGATGGGTGTGCCGGATGGGATGGGGCTTCTCCCGCGTCCGCTGGGCAAAAACGCTGCAGAAAGCAATCGAGGCCAGGCGGACCTCCAGTGAATCGGCCCGCGACATAATCCCGTAGGACACCTCGAATCCGACGGTGATATTGGCCAGCGAGGCATCGCCGTAGCTTTCCTGAGCGGCGATGCTCTTGTAGAGGACGTTGCCCGTCTCGATGTTGGGGCAAATGAGAATATCGGCCCGCCCGGCCACCTTGTCGGCATTCGGCAGTTTCGGAAGGCCCTTCACCTCGAGGGCACACATGGAAGTGGCCAAGTCAAAGGAGAGCGGGCCGCAGACATCGGCGTCCGGCCAAGCCAGGCCGGCCAACTCGAAGGCGGCGGCGGTCGAGGGCAGGGTCGGGATCAAGCCTTCATAGGCATTCAAAACGGCCACTCTGGGACGTTCGATCTCCAGGACGGCTTTGGCGACGTCCACGGCATTGCGGATGATTCCGGTCAATCGCCCGAAATTCGTGATCGTCGTGAGTCCCGGATCCGAAAGGAGCATGGGGCGGCCGCCGGCGATGGACGAAGCGTCGAGGAGTGTCACAAGGCTGGCCGTCGGCCGATTGGCCAGTTTCATCATCTCCCGGCTGAGAATTCCCGTGGGGACGCCGCCTTTGAGCAGGATTTCAATATCCTCATCGAGCGCCGCACGCACGGTTTCGGCCGCCACGGCTTCATGCCCCTCGGCATGGATCATATCCTTCTCGGGAATATCGATTCCCAGCTTCTCGACCGTCTCGAGGATTTTCTTGCGGTCGCCGACCAGAACGATTCTTTCCACGATCCCATGATCCCGAGCTGTTTCGACAAGCTCCACATCCTCAGGTCTGTCGCCTCCCGCGACGATCACGCTCGAGCAACGAAGACGGCCGGCCGTGTCGATGATGTCCAAAACGCGCTGGAGCGGGAGGTCCCGCCGTTCGCCGGGCATGGTTCTTTCTCCTTATCCGAGTTTGAGAGAACGGAATTATACCATGTTTGGCGGCCGACTTCAGCCGCTCCGGGACCCGCAAGGAGGAGCGGCTATTTTTTCTTGCCCTTTCTCTGGGCCTTGCCCCGGGCTTCATCCTTGGTCTTGCGGTCATGTTCCCGCGCTCGCACCAGTTCCTGTTTTTGTTGTGCTTTCCGGGCCTTGGCCATGGATTTCATGTGGCCAAGGGAGCCGCGGGCGTTGGCCTTCAACTGCTTGAATTCCGGCGAACCGGGCTTGATGCCCATGCTCATGGCCGTCACGCCCCATCCTCTGCCCTGGTTCTGCTTGTACTCTTCGGCAACGACTCCGATCGGCCTCTTTGAGATCCTGGACAGGCCCGTGGCCATATAGGTGTCTCCATAGCTGAGTCGGTGCCGTTCCATCGCCTGCCGGATCTCTTCCTCAGGGGTGCCGTGCTTCCGGCTGAGCTGGTGGAAAAACACGTCCGGGTCGGCGCTCGCCTTCTCGTTGATCTTCTCCAGATAAGAATCGAGCTTCCTGTCCCCGGTGTTGACCTTCTGGGCGAAGGCCGCGCCGTGGACGAGAAGCGAGAGGAAGATCAGGCACGTCGTTGAGGTTAGGAATTTTTTCATTTCATGCTCCTTCTTTGCCGCGGCTTCTCGTTGCCTCGCACTTTTTCTAGATTTGCCGGTTTCATGCCAGATCCCTCCTTAGGGCTTGGCATGGGAATTGCTGGGTTGATTTGATATCTAACTGATCGATCTTTCTCACGATTCCGGACATCCGTGCTTTGCTGCAGGAAACATTCCTGCCTGGTCACTTTGCCGGATTTCGGGGTAAGGAGCAAGCCCGCGATCAGTCCGATCAAGCCCCCATACAAGAAATGCCGCATGCTCATGACCAACTCTCCTTCATCCGGTTCTTCATTTCGCTCTTGTGAGCTACGCAAGTCCCGTGCCAAACCGCCTCACTGGAGCTAAAAATCCGCCTCGCCCTCAGCCCGGCTTCGCGAACACGGCGCCGCGTCATCGGATATCCCAGGCGGGCTCTTCCGGCCGAGTGTCCCGGCCTTTGAGCAGGAGGCGGGCCGGGCCCCGCAACCGGATATCGGCGGTCAGAGCGTCGAAATCCCGCTGTTCGATCCATCCCCGCTTCAACATCTTGGCGGACACGTCGGTGTAATAGGCCTGCAGCCATGAGCGCAGACGCTGCTCCTCGTCGAACGAGGCCATGAAACGCTTGGGCTGCGGGATGATGCTGGCCATGAATATCGCCTCGGCCAGGGTCAGGTCGGCGACATCCTTGTCGAAATAGAAGCGCGCCGCTTCCTGGGCACCGTACACCTGCGGCCCCCATTCGATGATGTTCAGATAGATCTCGAGCATGCGCTCCTTGCTGACCAGCCGGTTCTCCTCGATCAGCCAGGTAATGATCATCTCCTCCAGCTTGCGGGCGATGGTCTTCTGTCTCTTGAGGAAAAGGTTCTTGACCAGCTGCATGGAGATGGTGCTGGCGCCGCGCACAAAGCGCTTCTCCCTCAGGTTGAGGGCGATGGACTCTTTGAAGGGCTCGAGCAGGAAGCCGCGATGACCGAAAAACGCGCCGTCCTCCGAGATCATGACGGCGCTCTTCAGAAAAGACGGGATGTCTTCGAGGACGCGGAAATCGGGGTTTTCAGGCCCGACCACGAACGACCTCAGCGCCTCGCCTTCCTCAAAAACCGTATGGAGAAAGGGCTCGTTGACGGACCTGAAGTCGGCGCGGCCGAATCGTATGATGCTGAAATCGCGCTTTTCGAGGCCCGATTCGAGCTGGAGCGCCTGAGGGCGGCTGAAGTCGATGAAAAAATCGAGCCGGTAGGCAAGATCGCCGCCGGCTTCCAGGCCGGCAAGCTGGGTGAACAGTCCGGCCGGCAGCGAGCCGAAAAAATCGTCGGCCTTGAATTCGGTCTTATCGAGCCTCAGGGTCAATTGCCCGGCCGGCCCGGCTTGGAACTTGAAGTACGGATGGAAGGAAAGCCTGTTGAAAGAAACCTTTGTGGCATTATCCAGCTCGATAGAATCGGCGCCGATGCGCAGGGTGTAGTCGATGGAGGCGTTCTGCAGGTGGACGTCTTCGGCGGCGACGCTCTGGTGGTTAAGCGCCAGTCTACTGACCGCAAGCAGGCCGTCCAGGCTCAGCACGCCGCCCTTGCGCCCCCGGCTGTGCAGGCCGACGGCCAGGGAGTCGAAATCGACCTTCAGCCCCCACTGCCGTTCGACGAACGGCAGAACGGCCGGGCTGCTGCTGAACCGGGGCTCCAGGCGCAACTCCAGCCGCCTTTCCTCCCTCTCGATCGCTCCGGCCAGGAGGTAGACCCATTTATCCCCTTGGTCGAAGACCTCGAGCGTCGTCTCAAAAGCGGAGTCGTGGATGGCCAGCCGGGGGAAGAAGAGGCCCTGCCGGACATCGCCGAAAACGGAATTGAGAGTGAGCCGTTCGATTTCCAATCTGTCGGGGATAAGGGTGAAATACAGGTCGAGCAGCCGCGCTCCCCTGGCCCCCAGGTCGGGCGCCAGGCTTGGGGCGGGACGAGGCGGGACGGGCGCGCCTGTGTCGCTTGGCGAGACCGGGAGCGGGCCGGGAGCGTCTTCGCGGCTCAGGTCGAGAGTCACGTCACTCAGTACAAGGCGCTTCAGCCGCACGCGGCCGCTGAGCATCTTAAGGAAGTGGACCTCGATGGAGCATTTTTTTACGGTCGCGGCGAGGTCCTTGGCTGTGGCAAGCACCTGGATGTTTTCCAGGTCGATGCCCTCCAATCCGCTGAATCTCGCTGTACCTATGCGGATGAAATCCCCGGCGTGGTTCGCCTGGTAGGAGCGGATGCGACTGTCCAGGACGCTGCGCAAAATGACATTGCGCAGGGAAAAGAACAGGGCGCCGAGGAGCAGGGCCACACCCAACAGGGCGATCGCCCCGATGCGCAGCGCCTTTCGGAACTTAAATTTTGAAATAACCCAACCTCCACGAAATCGCCTCAATTCTATTCATGACAAACTCTCCTTCATCCGGTGTTCACTCCGCTCTTTTATCCTATGCAAGCCCCGTGCCAAACAGCCTCACCAAGCGAATAGCCGGGCCCCTGAGCGCATCCTTTGCCGTCTGTGCGGAATGTCCGACCAAACAGGAATTGTCCTGTTCAAGAGACTGTTTTCTTGTTCACGAAAGCGGTTTCACCTGTTCACCCCCAAAATCCGAATCGCCGGTCGCCCGGAATTCGACCTTTTTCCTGAGAGGAGATCCATTCCCCGATATTCCGCGCAAGCGGAGGGATCCTGGCATGAAAACGGCATTAGCTATTAGTCCAGGAGGTGGAAGATGGGCGAATTGGCAGATAAAAGCAAAGGCAAGATCAAGCAAGCCGTCGGGGACTTGACCGGCAACAAGAAGCTCGAGCGAGAGGGCCGGAGGGATGAGATCAAGGGCCGGGCCAAGGGCGCGGCCAAGGATCTGAAGCGCACGGTCAAGCGCGCCGTGAAATGACAACTCTTATCATTTGACAGAATAAAGAAAGGAAACGACCATGAGCAGCACAACACTTCTCATCATCATCGTCCTGGCCATCCTCTTTCTCGGCGGAGGCGGTTACTACTGGAGAAGGCGCCGGTAGTCGCTCTACCCCCCACCGCGCCGAGGCTCGCGCTCACAGACAAAGGGCGCCTGTTCCCGATGGTGAGGTTTGCCTGATTTGGCGACTCTCAACGGCCCCTCTCGATCCGGCTTAAATGGCATGATTCATGCGAGTAACAAACGTGGAGGGAACCACCGCGGCGCTGTCGCTCGCTCCTTCGGGCGCCCGCGCCGCGAGGGAATATCATTGAGGAGGACCTTTCAAGGCGATGGGTCTGAAACCGGCGGCTGCGATTCTCGGTCTCGTCTCGCTCTGCGCAGCGGTCCTACTCCCCTCCTGCGGGGCTCCGATGGCACCGCCGATCTCAGAAATCTCGCCGGTCGAGGCGACTCGAAGCGTGCTTCAGACCCGGGTCGGCCCGACCGGGACCACCGGACCCATATATTGCCGGAACATCCCGCTATGCGGCTCTGAGATCCTGCCCGATTTCTACAGGGCCCGGGATTTCCGCCCGGCCTGGATTTATGACGGGCTCGCTCTCACGGAGGCCTCGTCCTACCTGGATGCTCTGCGCCTCGTTTCCGAGGACGGGCTGGATCCCGACAACTACCACCTGGAGGCCATCGAATCCCTGCTGTCCGAGATCACGGAGGACCTCGAGACAAAGCCCCGGAAGGCCCGGCCCGAGGCCTTGGTCGATCTGGAACTGCTCCTGACGGACTCCTTCCTCCTCTGCGGGTCTCAGCTCGTCCACGGCCAGCTCGATCCGGAAACCTTCCAGTCCGAATGGTTCATCAAGGGGCGCATCGAGGACCTGGCCGCCGTCCTGGAAAAAGGCCTGACGGACCAGGACATCCCCGGCGCGCTCGATTCGCTCCGGCCGAATCACGCCGTGTACCGCGGCCTGATCAAGGCGTTCCGAGCCACCCAGACAGTCGCCGCCGCGGGCGGCTGGCCGGAGTTCCCGCCCGGTCCGAAGCTTGAAAGGAGCGACGTGGACCCGAGGGTCAAGGCCCTCCGGACCGGTCTCGAAGCCAGGGGGGATATCGCGCTTTCGGAGTCCTTCGGGCAGGACTTTTTCGATGCTGAGCTCGAAGAGGGTGTCAAGTCCTTCCAACGTCGCCACGGCCTCCAGCCCGACGGCATCGTCGGGCCGGCGACCGAGGCCGCCTTGAACGTCCCCGCCGAAGTCCGGCTGACGCAGATCCTGGCCAACCTCGAGCGCTGGCGCTGGATCACCCAGGACCTGGGAGATAAGTTTATCCTGATCAACATCGCTGATTTTCGGGTCGGCGTCTTCGAGGGCGTCCGGGAGGTCCTGTCCATGCCGGCCATCGTCGGCAGCGCCTACCGGCGCACGCCGGAATTCAGCGGCAAGATGACCTACATCGAGATCAACCCCACCTGGACCGTCCCGCCCAAACTCGCCCGGGAGGACATCCTGCCCAAGGTCAGGGAAGACCCGGATTATCTCAAGGAAAGGGGGATCCGGGTCTTCCACGGCTGGTCGGAGGATGCGCCGGAGATCGACACCGAAGCCGTCGACTGGTCACAGGTCGAGGCCGAAGCCGAGGCCTTCATGTTCCGGCAGGACCCGGGGCCCAGAAACTCTCTCGGCCGGATCAAGTTCATGTTCCCGAATAAGTTCGACGTCTACCTGCACGACACCCCGGACCGGGGGCTTTTCGCCCAAGCGGGGCGGGATCTCAGCTCGGGCTGCATCCGGCTCGAACAGCCGCTGGAGCTGGCCGAATACATTCTGCGGGACGATCCGGTCTGGAGCCGGGAAAAGATCCTGGCGGCGCTCGAGGACACGACGACCCGTGTCATCACCCTGCGGAATCCGATCGGCGTCCACCTCCTGTATTGGACCGCCTGGCTGACCGACGACGAGCGCGTGCAATTCCGGGAGGACATTTACAAGCGGGACGCGGCCCTCTCCGAGGCCTTGCGACAGCATGCACTGCCGTCGGCCGGGTCGCCCGGCCTACCAGGTCCGGACGCGGCCGATATCAACATGGACAAAGTCCGACTTGGGATAGATCCCCACGCCCCCGGCCCGCAGGGAAACCGCCGCCCGATAGAGGTCCTGAAGCTTGAGGCCCGGGACCCGGATGTCGACGGCCTGCCCGCGAAGGTGCAGGCTGTTCTCGGCGACGCCCGACCCGTTGGCCCGCAGGTGGGCATTGGTCCGGGGAGACCGGTAGCCGGAGATGATATGGAAGGGCCGGGCGGCGCCAACCTTCCGGGAGAGCACATGAAGTAAGTCGAGAAGACGGACATCGATGTCCTTGGTCTCTCCGGTCCGATGGTCTCTGAGGATGTGATTGATCTTCTCGAGCGACGAGGAGATGAGGGAGCCGGAATGGCAATAGTCGAGGGCCGCCTGCTCCCCGGTATGGGTGTTGTACAAGGCGAGGCCGCGGTCGGGGGGAAGCGGCTCGGAGAACGCGGCGGCCGGGATCCGGGATATGAACGGCAGGGCCAGGGCGGCGGCGCCCAGACTTATGAATCGGCGCCGGCTCACAGGCGCGGGGACCAGCATTTTCGGTTCATTCTCGTTCATTGACTTTTCCGATACAAAGCATTTTATTATACCATATTATGAATTTGTTTGTTCATCTTCACAGTGTAAGGTGAGCCTCTATATCATTCGCACCCCGTTGATCAGGCGGTTTTCAGTTCGGCAAGCAGTTCGGCGATGAGTTCCTTGACGGTCACGATCTTGTCGCAGCGGTGGGCGTTTCGGCCGCAAAAAATGAGCCCGTTGTCGACATCCCCCAGGTAGGCGTTCAGCAGGGCCAGGGCGATGCAATATCGGGCCTCCGTCACCTTGCACGCAGTCAGGCAGTGATAGGGACAGTTGATCTTGAGCTTTTCCACAACGTCGAGTTTTTTGAGGAAAGGATTCCGGATGGCCCGCCCGGGCATGCCGACCGGGCTTTTGATGATGACGATGTCCTCTTCTTTCGCATCCAGGTAACACTGTTTGAATTCCCGGGAGACGTCGCACTCCTCCGTGCAGACGAAACGGGTCGCCATCTGGACGCCCGAGGCGCCCAGGGACAGCATGCGGGCGATATCGCGGCCGTTGAAAATCCCGCCGGCGGCGAAAACCGGGATCTTTTTCCCGAAACGGTCCTCAAAGGGCTTGATCGCCTCCAGAATCCGGGGCAGAAGTTTCTCCAGGGAATAATCCTCAGCATTTTCGAGCTGTTCGAGGGAAAATCCGAGATGACCGCCGGCCAGAGGCCCTTCGAGAATGAGCGCGTCCACCGTCCTCGCAAAACGCTTTTCCCAGCCGCGGAGAATGATTTCCGCGACCCGGGCCGAGCTGACGATGGGCACAAGACTGACCGAGGTTTCGGGAACAAGTTCCGGAAGTTTCATGGGCAGCCCGGCGCCGAAGACGATCATCCGGATGCCTTCGCGGACCGCCGTCCGCACCAGGTCCTCGACGTTGCTCAGGGCGCCCATGAAATTGACGGCCAGGACGCCCCGGGTCATGCTGCGGGCTTTCCGGATTTCGTTTTCCAGGGCTTCCCGGGAGATCCGTTCATACTCGGTTTTCGAGGCTTCGAAATCCCCCAGGCCGATGCTCGAGATGGTGCCGATCCCGCCTTCCTCCGCAACGGCCGCGGCCAGGCCGGCCAGCGAGACACGGACGCCCATCCCCCCCTGGACGATGGGAATTTCGGCGGTCAGTCCGCCGATGCGCAATTCGGGTATCTTCATGGTTCTCTCACATATTTTTTGACGGCCAGGCAGGCGTTTCCACCCCCAAAGCCGAAAGATTGGCTGAGCGCCGCCCGGAGGTCGATCTCTTCGGCGCCTCCGGCGACATAGTCCAGCGGACAGTCCGGGTCGGGATGTTCGCAGTTGAGGGTGGGATGAATCCGTCCGGTCGCGACGCTCAAGACGGCCACGGCGAATTCGACCGCACCGGCCGCCGCCAGCAGGTGGCCGATCATGGATTTTGTGGAACTGATCTTGAGCTTTCGGGCATGATCCCCGAAAACCTTGATGATCGCCGCGCTTTCGATCCGGTCATTGAGATCCGTCGACGTTCCGTGGGCGTTGATGTATCCGATGTCCTCCGGCTCCAGACCGGCGTCGCGCAAGGCCGCTTCCATAACCCGGACCATGCCGTCCCCGTCGGGTTCGGGCGCCGTGAAGTGAAAGGCGTCGGCCGTATTGCCGTAGCCCGCCAATTCGGCGTAAATCGGAGCCTCCCTGGCCAGGGCATGCTCAAGACTTTCCAGAACAATGACGCCGGCGCCTTCCCCCATGACGAATCCGTCGCGGTCTCTGTCGAAGGGGCGGCTGGCCCGTTCCGGATCGTCGTTTCTCACGGACATGGAGCGCGTGCCGCAGAATCCGCCGTAAGGCAGCGGGCTGACGCTGGCCTCGCTCCCTCCGGCCAGCATGACATCGGCGTCGCCCCTCTCGATGACCCGGGCGGCGTCGCCGACGGCATTGGCCCCGGTCGAGCAGGCGACCGAGGGCGCGGACAGAAAACCTTTGAGGCCGTGGGTGATGGACACCATGCAGGCGGCCGTGTTGATCAGGACCTTGGTGACGACGAACGGTCCCAGCGATTTCGGCCCTTTTTCGAGAAGGTCGACGTGGGCGCCTTCCAGCGTTTGGGCGCCGCCGATTCCAGACCCGATGATGACGCCGGCCCTCCGGCCATCGAAGGTTCCGGCGGCCAGCTTGGCATCCTTGACGGCAAGGTCCGCGGCGGTCAGAGCGAAGTGCGTGAAGCGGTCCATGCGGCCGGCCAATTTGGAATCGATCCAATCTCCGGGCCGAAAGTTTTTGACTTCACCGGCCATTTGAGACCGGAATTCAGACGGATCGAAAAGCGTAATCCGGGAAATGCCGTTTTTTCCGGCCAGGGCCGCCCGCCAGAATTCCTCCCGGCCGATCCCGATCGGCGTGACGACTCCAAGACCCGTCACAACCACGCGGCGGTGTTGGTTTTTCATCTGCCGTTCAGATTCACTTCTCCAGCATGGGATCAAGACGGACGGAGACCGTTCCGGAGGCCGTTTTTTCGCCGAAGGTCACTTTCACGGCATAAACCCCGGGTGCGGCCGTCTCCGCGCCCATGCCCGGGCCGCCCCTGAAACGCATGAATCCGCCGAACCCGATGGCGTCGAACGCCTCCCGAACGATGCCCATGGCTTCCCTATAGCCGAGGCCGGGTTTCTGGATTTCATCCAGGGCTTTTTGAACGATCGTCTTGGCGCTCTCTTCGACTTCCGGCCGCTGGAGAATCATTCCGATCTGGCCGCGAAGCATGTTCAGCGTCTGGGCGAGTTGCTGCGGCGAGGGATCGAAACGCATGTCCCAAAGCAGCCTGTGGATCCCGGCATCCGGGTCCTTGAGCGTGTAGACCGTCTTGAGATCGCCGGTCACGTCGGAAATCTCGACCGTCACCGGTCCGGCCGGTTTCTCTTTCAAATAAAAATGAACGGCGGCTCCCTCGGCCGGGTTTTCGCCGCGGAAGAAGAGATCGCCGCGGCCGTATCCCCCGCGTGGGAGACTCAGCCATTGGGTCCCCGGACGTTCGTTGGCGAAGACATGAACGTCCGCGGACAGAACTTCGGCCGCGGCCTGCTGGAGAGGCGAGATGTCGTCCAGAATCCAAATTCCCCGGCCGTGGGTTCCGGCGATGAGATCGTTCTCCCGGGGATGGATGATCAAGTCGTGGAAGGCGACCGTCGGCATATTGAGATTGAGCCGGGACCAGTTCGCCCCCCCGTTGATGGAAAAGAAGACGGCGAATTCCGTGCCCAGAAAGAGCAGGTTCTTGTTTTTGAGATCTTCCCGGATCACATAAACCGGACCGTTGTCCGGAAGGCCGGCGGTGAGGGGCACCCAGGTTTTCCCGAAGTCCGTCGTTTTGAAGACATGGGGCCGGAAATCGTCGCTCCGATGCCCGTCGAACGACAGATAGCAGGTCCCTTCGTGAAAACGCGAGGCCTCGACGCGGCTGACCCAGGTTCCGGCCGGGACGCCGGGGACATTGGCCCGGACATTGGTCCAGGAGACGCCGCCGTTCCGGGTCAACTGGACGTTGCCGTCGTCCGTTCCGACCCAGATGAGTCCGGGCGCGATGGGCGATTCGGATATCGTGATGATGGTGCAGTGGGTTTCCGCTCCGGTCTGATCGCGAGTGATGCCGCCCGTGGGACGGCTGTGTTTTTCCGGGTCATTCGTCGTCAGATCGGGAGATAGGATTTGCCAGTTGTCGCCGCGATTGACCGATTTGAAGAGATGGTTGCCGCCGAAAAAGACGGTATGGGGATTGTGCGGACTGATCAGGATGGGCGAGCTCCAGTTGAAACGGAAAGGCTGGGGGCCCTGCCGGAAAGCCGCGGCCTGACCGGCGGACGGCTGCTCGGCGGCCTTTTTCTGTTCGCTCTTCGGCAGGTGGTCTTTCCAATTGTAGGTGTTCTGAGCCGAAGGCCGGATGCGCGCCGTCTCCCGCGTCTCGACATTGACCCGCATGATGTTTCCGCCCTGGGTTTCGGCGTAGAGCGTTCTCCAGTCCATGGGATCGATCTGGACGTGGAAGCCGTCCCCGCCGGCAAGGTTGAACCAGAAGTCCGTCAGGATGGTCCCCTCGCGGCTCAAGCTGGGACCGCCCCAGGTCCCGTTGTCCTGAAGCCCGCCGTAGACGTAGTAGGGATCCCGGTTATCGGCGCCCACGGCATAGAACTGGGAAAGGCACAGGTTGTCGAAGAGAATCCAGGTATTCCCATGATCATGCGTGAGAGCCGCTCCGGCATCCTGGCCGACATAATAGCGGTTCCGGTTGGACGGGTCGAGCCACATGGCATGGAAATCCGGATGGAGGCCCGGAACGTTTTTCCACGTTCGTCCTTTGTCTTCCGACATCTGGAGATTCGTCGCCAGATAGTAGATGAGCGTATCGTCGAACGGGTTGATATAAATATGACTGTAATAAAACGGGCGGACATTGATCCGGTTCATGTACATCCAGGACCGCCCTCCGTCCTCGGAGCGATAGATCCCCGTCCCGAGTTTGGTCATGTCTTCATATTCGGGATTGGGTTTGCGACCCTCTTTGGTCTGGATCGTCGGCTGCGGTTGAAAACCGTGTTCGACGACGGCCATCAGGACTTCGGGATTGTTGCGGGATATGGCCAGTCCGATCCGTCCCAGATCGCCCTTGGGAAGACCCTGCATCAGTTGGGTCCAGGTCTTGCCGCCGTCCTCGGTCCGGAAAATGCCGCCGTTCGGACCGCCGGAGTCGAAGCGCCAGGGCCGCCGGATGCGCTGCCAGAAGCTGACATAGAGAATGTCCGGGTTTTCGGGATGCATGACCAGGTCGATGGCGCCCGTGCGCCCGTCGTTCGGCAAACCGCCTCCGAGTTTTGTCCAGGTTTTGCCGCCGTCCTCGGTTTTGAACAGGCCCCGATCTCCGGAGAATCCCCAGAGAGGTCCGGTCGCCGCGGCGTAGACGACGTCGGGATTGTCCGGATGGGTCAACACCCGGCCGATCACCTGGGTGGTTTCGAGTCCCATGCGCGCGAACGTTTTTCCCCCGTCGACGGACTTGTAAATGCCGTCGCCCCAGGCCACGCTGTTTCTCGAACATTCCTCGCCCGTCCCGACCCAGATGATGTCGGGGTTTTTCTGAAAGACGGCGATATCGCCGATGGAGGCCGAGCCGTAATGATCGAAAATGGGTTCCCAGGTGGTTCCCGCGTTCACGGATTTCCAGACTCCGCCCGAAGCGGAGGCCACAAGGACGTGGGAGAAGTCGCTCTCGAGGGCGACGATATCCGAAATCCGGCCGGACATGTTGGCCGGACCGATATTCCGCCACCTCAGATTCTTGATCAAGTCCTCCTCGGCGGGCTGGGACGTCAGCGCAGCCGTTGCAGACAGAACAAAACACAGCCCCAACAGAAGGCTCGAATATTTTCGGGAAGCACCGGTCATCAGGACCTCCATGGGATCAGACGGGATTTTTCTTGAATCCGCATTATAAGCCCAACCCCCCGGGAATGCAATTCCACTAGAAATTGAAGGTGAAACCGGCGGTGAAGGAGCGGGGCTTTGAAGGGCCGTAAAGGTATCCGGCATCGCGGTCGGGACCACGGTCGAGATCGCGCTGGAAGGCATTCAAAAGATTGAAGACTCCGGCGAAGATCTTGGCCGAAAACCCGTCGGAGAACTTGATTTCCCGGGAAAACCGGGCGTTCAGCATCCAAAAATCCTCCACGATCTCAAGGCGGGCCTCCTCGATATATCCGGCGAAATGCGGAACGCTCATGGGCCCGGTATAATCCAGGGACAGTTCGAGGTCGGCCAACTTATTGTTTTCCCAGGCAAACTGGAAGAAACCGTAGACATCGGGCGTACGGAAGAACCGCAGGGATTCGAAATCAGGCTCGGGGTCGTCCAGCCGGCTGCGTTGAAACGTCCAGCCGGTATTGATCCGCCACCCCGAACCGGACAACAATCCGAATTCCAGGGATACGCCGGCCACTCGGGCGCCCGGACTGTTGATCCGTTCAAAGGCCAGGACGTTCTCCCGGGTATCGGAATCCTGCTGTTCCATGACGAAGGCGTCGCGAAGAACCGTGAAGAACCCTTCGGCGCTCAACTGAAGGAGATGGGTCCCGACCTGGCGGCCGAAATCGAATCCGGAGCTGAGGCTGAGGGACTGCTCCTCCTTGAGGTCGGGAGCGTTTCGAATCACCACGCCCTGCCCGCCGACCTGAGTGATGTGAAGGTCCTCGTCAAACACTTGGGGGGCCCGGAACCCGGTCGACAATGTCGTCCGCCAGCCGAGGTCCGGAGTGAGGTTGGCCAGGAAGCTGAAGCGGGGATTAAAAATAAGGCGGTCAATCAGGGAGTGTTGCGTTGCGCGGAGACCGGCCAGCAGGGACAGCGTCCGGCTGATTCTCATGTCGTCCTGGATGAAGACGCCGATTTCACTGTAGGTGTCGTCGATGACGCGGCCGTAGCCGAGGGCCCTGTCTTCCAGGCGCTCGCTCTTGGCCTGCACACCGAACGACAGGAGATGCCCGCGCGATTGCCGGTTGAACTGGCCGCTGAAAATCAGGAGAGGATTCCGGGTCGAACCGTAGGCGTTGAGGTCCTGTCCGGATCCATAATAGGATTCTCGGGCGGCGTCCAGATAGGAAAATCCGACATTGTAGAACATGCGGGTGGAGAGATACTGATTCCACTCGAGCGAAAGGCCGGTCATGTTGGATTCGACGGCTTCGGCGATATCCGCCTGGTGAGGTAAAAGATCGAAGGCGTTGCCGCCGCGGCGGTTCTCGACGATGCGGGTGACACCGAGTTTGAGCTTGCCCCGGACGCCCGGCGCATCCTGATAGAGGTTGAAACCGAAACTTGTCGCCTTGAGTTTTCCGATTTCGCTGAAGCCGTCGCCGTTGACGTCGACGGGGCTTCGGTTTCGGGCATTGGCGAACAGAAAGCCCTTTGTGGTTCCCGAGGGGCTGGTCAGACTCGAGTGAAAACCGAAGTTCGAAAACGGCCGGCCGTCGATGGCCTCCTGTTGAAAGCTGAGAGACGCGCCGTTCTCGTGAGGTTCCTTCGTCAGCACATTGATGACGCCGGCAACGGCGTTTCCGCCGTAGAGGGCCGACCCGCCGCCTTTGACGACTTCAATGCGGTTGATCATCTCGGCCGGAATCTGCTCCAGGCCGTAGACGCCGACCATGGATCCGAAAACGGGCGAATTGTCGATCAGGATCTGGGTGTATTTCCCCTCCATGCCGTTGATGCGAACCTGGGTGAAGTTGCAGTTGAGGCAGTTGGTTTCGACCCGGAGACCCGTCGTGTAGGCCAGGGACTCGGCCAGTTGCGTGGCTTGGCGGATTTCGATTTCGCGGGCGCCGATAATCTGGGTTTTTACGGGAACTTCGGCATAAAGCCGCGGCGTCCGCGTGGCCGTAACGACGATCTCTTCGGCGGGAATCCGGGGCAGGACGGCTTCGAATTCGTCGATATCGGCGGACAGCTCGAAAAGCTCCGACCGGAAATCCATGTGCCCCGGAGCGTACACTTCGACCTGGTATCGACCCGGAGGGATTCCGGAAATTTCGAAAACGCCGTCGGCTCGGGTTTCGACCGATTTCGGAAACGGCGGGATCAGGACGACGGCGCCGGCAAGCGGCTGTCTGTCCGCATCGATCACCGTTCCCCGAACGGACAGATGCCCTTCGGCGCCGTGGCGGGCACCCAGGCGCCGGCGCTGTTGATCCTCATCTGCAGCGTGTGCGAACGACGCAGCCAAACCGGCGGCCAGGCAAAGAAGAAGAATTTTTCTCGCGATTGTCATCTTGGACCTCCTTATGGAATCAAGGAACTCGGGTTTTCCGTCGAGGTGACGGAGCGGGAGAAGGAGGTCAGGCGAGAGGCGGACCGCGCGGCGATGCGCGATGAAGGCCGTCATTTTCAAAAAGGACGATCTCTTCGGAAAAAACGACCGATGTGCAGGTGCAGATGATGGGCAGGGCGAAATGGACGGCCGTCGTGCTCAGGGAGCATTTCTGGAAATGGCAGGCCGGGCAATCGTCCCTTTCCTGGATCGTCGTTTCGATGTGGAAGAAGTTGCCGAAAAGAGAAAGGGCCAGAAAAAGTCCCAAAGCAGCGACGTCGATGGTTTTGCGAAACTTCATTTCTACACCTGATATATTTTATCCGGTCGCCGCACTGTTGTCAATTCTCTCTGATGCCGTGTTGTCCGGGCGGGCGGATTATGATAAAGATGAGACGGAGAAATGTCCAGGAGGTTCAGTCATGAAGCGGCAGACGGCCTATAGTCTCGGACTCGACTTCGGCACAAATTCCGTACGGGCCCTCCTTGTCGATATCCGCAACGGACGGGAAGTCGGAACGGCCGTCCACGGTTATGCGTCGGGTCAGGAGGGCATTCTCCTCCATCCGGCCGATCCCGACCTGGCCCGCCAGAATCCCGCCGACTATCTTGCGGGCATGGAGACATCCCTCGCCGCAGCCCTCAAGGCGGCCCGGAAAAACGACAAGGCTTTCGATCCCGGCCGGATCATCGGCATCGGCGTCGACACCACGGGCTCGACGCCGCTTCCCGTCGATGCGGCGGGCGTCCCTCTTTGTTTTCGCGCCAAGTTCCGCAAAAACCTCAACGCTATGGCCTGGTTGTGGAAAGACCACACGGCCCATGCCGAAGCGGCGGAGATCACCCGTCTCGCCGCTGAAAAACATCCCGAGTATCTGGCCAAGTGCGGCGGGACTTATTCCTCGGAGTGGTTTTTCAGCAAAATCCTCCATTGCCTCCGGATCGATCCGGACGTCTTCGCCGCCGCCCATTCCTGGGTGGAATGCTGCGATTACATCCCGGCCGTTCTGACCGGCGTCAAAACGGCGGAAGACATCAAGCGCAGCCGCTGCGCCGCCGGCCACAAGGCCATGTTCAACGGAACCTGGGGCGGGCTTCCTTCGGCCGATTTTCTGTCCGCGCTTCATCCCAAACTCGGCCGTCTTCGCACCCGCCTTTACGACCGTACCGAGACCTCGGATGTTCCGGCCGGAGGACTGACGAAGACCTGGGCCGCTCAACTCGGTCTGCGCGAGGGAACGCCCGTGGCCGTCGGCGCCTTCGACGCTCATCTCGGCGGAGTGGGCTCGGGCGTCGCCCCAGGCGTCTTCGTCAAGATCGTCGGCACCAGCACATGCGATATCGCCGTCTGGCCCGAAAGCGAAAATCTTCCCGACATCCCCGGTCTCTGCGGCATCGTCGAAGGCTCGGTTCTGCCCGGATATCTCGGTCTCGAAGCGGGCCAGTCGGCGGTCGGCGACATTTTCAACTGGTTCGTCAACACGATTCAACCGGGCGGCCCGAAAAAAGGCTCGCATGACGCACTGACGCGCCGCGCCGCCCGGCTTCGTCCCGGGCGCTCGGGACTTCTGGCTCTCGACTGGAACAACGGCAACCGGACCGTTCTCGTCGACCAGCGCCTGACCGGCCTCCTCGTCGGCCAGACCCTCCACACAAAGCCTGAAGAAATCTACCGCGCCCTCATCGAGGCCACGGCCTTCGGAGCCCTGACCATCATCCGGCGATTCGAGGAATACGGGGTGGCCGTCCGTGAAGTCGTCAACTGCGGCGGTATCGCCGAAAAAAACCCCCTGGTTATGCAGATCTACGCCGACGTGACGGGTAAAGAAATGAAGATCGCCCGCTCGGTCCAGACCTGCGCCCTGGGCGCGGCCATGGCCGGAGCCGTCGCCGCCGGCGAGGAACGAGGCGGGTACGCCCGTTTCGAGGACGCCCAGGCGGCCATGGCGGGCGTCCGGAAAAAGACCTTCAAGCCCAATCCGGAGAATCACGCCGTCTACAGAGAACTTTTTCTTTTATATAAGAAGCTTCACGATGCATTTGGAACGAAGGAAGGAGACGGCCGGTTATATCCCATCATGAAAGACCTTCTCGATATTCGGGATCGAAAACCGGGCGGGAAGAAACCCCGGCGCCGAAGGAAATGACCGTGTTCGAAGAGCTGAAGGAGCGCGTCTGGAAGGCCAATCGGGATCTGATCCGCCATGATCTCGTCATCCTGACCTTCGGAAACGTCAGCGGCACAGACCGGACCGCCGGCGTTGCGGCCATCAAGCCGAGCGGCGTATCTTATGAAGACATGACGCCGGACGATATCGTCGTCGTCGACCTCGAAGGAAAAACCGTCGACGGCCGCCGGGCGCCGTCTTCGGACACGGCCGCCCACCTGGAAATCTACAAGTCCTTTTCCGAAGCGGGAGGGGTCGTCCACGCCCACAGCCCCTACGCGACGGCTTTCGCCCAGGCCGGCCGCGAAATCCCCTGCCTGGGGACAACGCACGCCGATCATTTTCACGGGCCCGTCCGCCTGGCGCGCCCTTTGACGAAGAAAGAGGTCGAATCGGAGTATGAAAGAAACACGGGTCGGACCGTCGTCGAATCGTTCCGCGGGCGCGATCCCATGACCGTTCCGGCCGTTCTGGCGCCCGGCCACGGCCCCTTTGTCTGGGGACGGACGCCGGAGGAGGCCGTCCAAAACGCCGTCGCCCTGGAATTTACGGCCCGCGCCGCCTTTCTGGCTCTGACCCTGAATCCCGAAGCGGCCGCTCTCCCTGAGTTCATTCTGAACAAGCATTACCAAAGAAAGCACGGCCCCCGCGCCTATTACGGACAGAAGAAGGAGTCTTGAGATGAAAGCCCTGATCAATATTCCCGATGTCCTCGTCGGACTTGTCGCCGTCAGCCGCGACTGCTTTCCCATCGAACTCTCCCGAACACGGCGGGCCCGAGTCGCCGAGGCCTGCCGGGCCAAAGGCCTTCCGTTCGTCGAACTCGAGACCGTCGTCGAAAGCGAATCCGACGCCCTCAAGGCCCTGGACGAGGCCCGGAGCCGCGGCGCGAATGCGCTCGCCGTCTATCTCGGGAACTTCGGTCCGGAAGGGCCGACGACCCTGATGGCCCAAAAATTCGGCGGGCCGGTCATGTTCGCCGCCGCCGCCGAGGAAACGGAAGCCGATCTCGTCGGCGGCCGGGGCGATGCCTACTGCGGTCTTCTCAATACGTCCTACAATTGCGGCCTGCGCAAGCTGCGGCCGTTCATCCCCGAAACTCCGTTCGGCCTGCCCGACGCGATCGCCGGCATGATGGACGATTTCGTTCCGGCCGCGCGCGTCGTCCTCGGCCTCCGCGGTCTCAAGATTTTCGGCTTCGGACCGCGGCCCCAGGACTTTCTGGCCTGCAACGCGCCCGTCAAGCCCCTTTATGACCTGGGGGTCGAAGTCATGGAAAATTCCGAACTCGACCTCTACGACATCTTTCTCAAAGCCGAGGGCCGGCCCGAGGTCGAGGACGTCGCCCGCGACATGGCCGAAGAGCTGGGCGCGGGAAACACCTACCCCGACCTTCTGAAAAAACTGGCCCGATACGAAACCGCCCTCATGACGTTCATGGAAACCCATCTCGGCGCCTCGGCCTACGGCGTTTTCGCCAACAAATGCTGGCCGGCCTTCGAAAGCTTTTTCGGTTTCGTCCCCTGTTACGTCAATTCCCGGCTGGCCGGACGGGGCATCCCCGTCGCCTGCGAAGTCGACATCTACGGCGCCCTCAGCGAATACATGGCCGTCTGCGCGACCGGTCTCCCGGCCACGCTCCTCGACGTCAACAACACCGTCCCCTGCGATATGATCGTCGCTTCGGCCGGAGCGTTTCGCGGCTTCAAGCCGACCGACCTTTTCATGGGCTTCCACTGTGGAAACACGCCGGCGCCTTGTCTTGTCGACGGAGCCATGAAGCACCAGCTTATCATGCACCGGCTGATGGAGCCGGAGAATGATCCGGACATCACGCGCGGCACGCTCGAAGGCCGGATCCGTCCGGGAGGCATCACGCTGTTCCGCCTTCAGTCGACGGCGGACACCGTTCTCCTTTCCTATATCGCCGAGGGCGATGTGCTGGATGTCGACCCGAAATCCTTCGGCGGCATCGGCGTGTTCGCCGTTCCCGAAATGGGACGCTTCTATCGCCACGTTCTGATCGAAAAGCGCTTTCCCCACCACACGGCGGTGGCTTTCGCCAAGGCGGGACGGGCTCTTTGGAACGCGCTTCGGATGCTGGGCGTCGAGGATGTTTCCTTCAACCGGCCGAAGGACCTGCCCTACCCCACGGAAAATCCGTTTGGCTGAGGCCCCACCGTGAGCGTTTCGACATCCATGGAAGAGAAATTCCGGACGCGAAGCGGGGAAGCGGCCCGGGGACCGGCCGTTCTGATCACCGGGGGACACGGCTTCCTGGGCCAATATGTCGTCCGGGCGCTTCTCGAGGAGTTTCCCGGGGCGGTCCTCACCATTCTCGACAAGCAAGGCCCCGCCATCGATCTTTTCGGGCTGAGCGAACGGCCGGAGATATCGACCGTCCTTGCGGACATCACAAGCTACACAGCCATCGAAAGCGCCTTCGCCGGAAAGGACGCCGTCATTCACCTGGCCGGTCTGGTGACGACGTCGCGAAAGGACCGAAAGAGTCTTCTCGCCGTCAACGTGGAGGGGACCCTCAATGTCCTCCGGGCGATCGCCGCCCATCATGTCTCCCGCTTGGTTCACGTCAGTTCCGTGGCCGCCGTGGGATACAACGGCAACAGGGGACAGCCGGTCGACGAGGATTTCGCCTTCGACTGGAAAATCGCCCGCCGCCGGAAAAAATTCTACATGTTGACCAAGCACCTGGCCGACGAGGCCGTCCTTCAGAGCATGGCGGAGGGGTTGGACGCGGTCGTTCTTCATCCGAGCCTGATGTTCGGCCCCGGCGATCTTTCCAATTCGGCCCGATTCATCCGGGCGATGCAACAAGGACGCATCGCCTTCAACATGCCCGGGGGGATGAGCGTCATGCATGTCCGGGACGCAGCGGAGGGAATCCGGGCCGTCATGAAAAACGGCGTGCGCCGGGGGCGCTATCTCCTCTCCGGAGACAACCACACGTTCCGGGACATCAACCGGATCACGGCTGAAGAACTGGGGGTTCGTCCGCCCCGATGGAACGCACCCCGGGCCGCCGGCCCGTTTCTCTATCGATTGGCGCGCTTTCTGGAAGCCGCCAGCCCGAAAAAAATCGAAGTCACCGCAGAAGATGTCGACAATTGTTTCAGGTTCCGCTACTGCGACAATTCCCGGGCCCGCAAAGATCTTCAGTGGCGGCCGTCCGTTTCTTTTCCGGAAACGATTCGGGAAACCGTCGACTGGCTGAAAACCCATGGGTTTCTTGACGGATAAGGTCCTGATCGTCACCGGGGCCGGTTCCGGAATCGGCTCGGCGGCGGCCCAAGCCTGCGCCCGGCGCGGCGCCGCCGTCGTTCTGGCCGGGCGGCGGGCGGACAAACTGGATCTTGTGAGGGAGAAACTGACCGGACACGGTTTCCGGGCCGCCGCCGTTCCGGCCGA
Source organism: Acidobacteriota bacterium (assembly GCA_033549365.1). Classification (NCBI taxonomy): domain Bacteria; kingdom Pseudomonadati; phylum Acidobacteriota; species Acidobacteriota bacterium. Next base: position 249,306 of record JAWSUF010000002.1, on the reverse strand, counting down.
CGTCACCCGGCCGGAGGACGTCCGGCGCCTTTTCGATGAAACGGAAAAGATTTTCGGCCCGGTCGATATCCTCGTCAACAACGCCGGGCGGGGCCTCAAGGCCGACATCCTCGAAATCCGGGATGAAGACTGGCGAGAGGTTCTCGACACCGATCTGACGAGCGTTTTTCTCTGCTCGCGCGAGGCCTTGAGACGGATGATCAAAGCGGGCCGCCGCGGACACATCATCACGGTTTCTTCCATCGCCGGACTCTACGGCACAGGCGGATACGCCGCCTACTGCGCGGCCAAGCACGGCGTCACGGGCTTTCAGCGTTCGCTCAAATGGGAAGCTCGAAAACGCGGCGTCAAGGTCTCAACGGTGTTCCCCGGGCGTGTGGATACGGAGTTTTTCGACGTTTACTCCAAGCGGCCCGGTCAGAGACAGATGCTTCCGGCCGCCGCTCTCGGCGAATACATCGCAGCCATCGCAGAGCGGAAGCCCCTGAAACGCCAAGCCCTCCGGATCTTGAATATCGGGAGAAGAGTCGTTCGTCTGGCTGGGATCGACTCGTGAAGGCCGCCGTTCTCGCCGGCCCCAGCCGCATCGAAATCCGGGACATTCCCAAGCCGGAAATCAAAGATCCCCGGGATGTTCTTCTGCGTGTTGTGCGGGCCGGGATCTGCGGGAGCGATCTGCACTATTATGTCCCCGGCTATTTTGAAGCGGGCGGCGTCGCCTATCCGCTCGTTCCCGGACACGAGTGCACCGCGGTCATCGAGGAGATCGGGAGCGGCGTGTCTCGCCTGAGACCCGGGATGCGGGCGGCCGTCGATCCCGCCATCGCCTGTGGACGATGCGACCAGTGCCGCGCCGGACGGCCTCATACCTGCCGGAATATCGGCTTTCTCGGTTTTCCCGGACAGCTCGTCGGCGGACTGGCTGAGTTCATCTCCGTCCCCGAGGCCAATGTCTTCCCCCTGCCGGACGGCGTGAGTTTTGAGGAGGGCGCGCTCGTCGAGCCCCTGGCTATCGGCATGTATGCCGTATCTCTGGCCGGCGGAACGCCGGGAAAAAGCGTCGGGATTCTGGGCGCGGGACCGATCGGGCTCTGCGTGCTTCTTGCCGCGCGCGCAGAGGGTTGCGGTCCGGTTTTCGTGACCGACAAGGTCGAAGACCGCCTTAGGGCTGCGGCCGAAACCGGCGCGTCATGGACGAGGAACCCGGATGATGTCGATATGGCTGAAGACATCCCGGCCCGCGAGCCGGCCGGACTCGATCTCGTCTTCGAATGCTGCGGTGATCAGGCGGCTCTTGACCAAGCCCTGGCCGTTCTCAATCCGGGCGGCAAACTCCTGGTTCTCGGCATCCCTCCGGCTTCACGAATTTCCTTTGATGCCGGCCGCCTGCGACGGCACGAGATCTCAATCATTCACGTCCGCCGCCAGAACGGCTTCACCGGCCGGGCCGTCGAGGCCGTCGCCTCCGGGCTTATCTCCCCGGCCTTTCTGGCCACCCACCAGTTCCCTCTGGACCGGACACAGGACGCTTTCATTCTGGCCGCCTCCCGCGCCGACGGCGCCCTTAAAGTCATGGTTTCGCCTTAATCACAGCCGCCCGGCCCGCTCGCCGAGCTCGCGGATTTTTTGATAAACGGGCTGCAGGACACGGCGGGGCGTAAGCTCCTTGACGGATTCGAGGCAGCGGGAGACAGTGTAGATATCCGGGCGACTGAGAATCCTGTCGAGGGCATTGCCGATGTCCTCTGCCGAGGCGTCGACGATCTCTCCAGAAACTCCGCTCCTGACAAAGCAACGAACTTCGCCGACGTCCGTGGTTACGACGGGAATTCCACTGCCGAGGGCCTCCAGGACTGAACGCGGTCCGCCCTCGGTCAGGCTGGTCGAGACAAGGATGTCCGCGGCCCGATAAAAATCCGCCAAAGCCTTCTGCGTCATCTCGCCGAGCAGAAAAACATCGTCCACCAGTTCTTCCCGGCGGATGGTTTCGGCGATCCGCTCCCTGAGATTGCCTTCACCGATGATGAGAAGCTTTCCGGCGCCGCCCGCCCGGCGAAATTGCCGGAAGCCGGCGACGGCCAGCCGGGGGTTCTTGACCTTTTGAAGCCGTCCCGCGAAAACGATCCAGGGGTCATCGATTGGAAGAAAAGGACGGATCTGCCGGAGATTTTCCCGGGCGGAGCGTTTCGACTCGGCGGAGGGGAAAAAAAGCTCGGGATCCACCCAAATCGAAACATAGGCGAACTTGCCCGTCGCCCGGGGATGGCGGCGCATATAGTGCTCCAGACTCCTACGGTTGTTGACGAAAACCATATGGAGACGCCGGAAAGCCGCCTTTTCTAAAAGCGAATAGGCATGCGGCCAGCGGGACCACAGGACTTCGGTCGCCCCGGCGGCCGTTTGGCGGGTCATATCCGAATGAATGAATCCGATCTTGGGGTCGGTCCTTCCCGGAAAAGCAAGCGATGGCTCAATTCTGTTGAAGACGAAAACGCCCGGAGCCGGACGGACACGGCGCAGGAGAAGAGCCAGGCTGAATTTCAGGGCAAGGGGGATAGGATCTTTCTCGTTTTCGTTCCTTTTTTCGAGAACGGGAACAAACGAGAAAGATTTCGCTCCGAACGCAAGAGTCCGCCTTTTCCAGAGAGGCCGATTCCGGCGATCAGACGTGATGCCGAAGAAATCGAAATGGAAATCCGGGGGAGAATGGGCGATGAGTCCTTTGAGAAACGTGACCACTCCGCCGATTTTGGAACCCAGCGGATCCATCGGGTAGACGATGACGACATGGAGCATCGGAAAAGCTGAATGTACTTCAGACCGCGAGATCTGTCAACGAATCCGGCACACCTAAAACACCTTTCATGAAATGCTTTTCCGGAATCATGAGATTCGAGTAAAATGAAGGCCATGCCGGCCGAAGGTTCTCCCGAAAATCTCGGTTTATCCGTGGTTAAAGGCGCATCATGGATCGCCGTTTTGAGAATCAGCGCCGGGATTCTGAGGGCCGTCCGGCTGGCCGTGCTCGCCCGTCTTCTCTCCCCGAAGGATTTCGGGACCTTCGCCGTGGCCCTTCTGACGGTGGATTTTCTGACGACGTTTTTTCACAGCGGATTCATCCAGGCCCTGATCCACAAGAAAACCGATACGAAGCTTTACCTTGACACCGCCTGGACCATCGGAATCATCCGGAGAGGTTTTTTGGCCCTGTTCCTATTTGTCCTCGCCCCCCAGGCCGCCTTGTTTTTCAATACGCCGGAGGCGGCACCGGTCATTCGGCTGCTGTCGGTATCCTTTCTCTTCCGGGCGGCGGCGAATATCGCCGTGGTTTTTTTCGAAAAAGACCTCGCCTATCATAAATATTTCCGCTATGAATTCATCGGGGCGGCGGTCGACTTCACGGTCTCAATCAGTACCGCTTTTTTGCTGAGAAGCTACTTGGCGCTGGCCTGGGGTTTCCTGGCGGGAGTCGCGGCTCAGAGCGCGATTTCCTATCTCATGTCGCCGTACCGGCCGAGACTCCGGTTGGATTTCGCCAGAGCGAGCGAGCTTTTCCGGTACGGAAAATGGATTGTCCTTTCAGGGATTCTTCTCTATTTCGGGGCTAACCTTGGGCAAATCTTCGTCGGCCGGCTTTTGGGAACCGCCCTGTTGGGCCTTTTCCTGGTGGCATCGAGAACAGCGGACTTGGCGACGGGCGAAATCAGCCGTATCGCAACCCGGGTGGTTTTTCCCGCCGTGGCCAAGATCCAGGACGATGCCGCACGCCTTCAGTCCGCCTGGTTCAGGGTCCTCGGGACGGTCTGGACCGTCGCCCTTCTCCCGGCAACGATCCTCCTCTGCTTGACCCCTGAAATCACGTCCGTACTCCTCGGTCCTCAGTGGCTCGAGGCCGTTCCGGCCATTCGGCTATTAACCGTGGCCGGAGCTGTCATGGCCGCGGCCCAGGCGGCCAGTCCGCTTTTCCGGGGAACCGGATCTCCTCGAAACGACGTGCTCATGCACTCCGCCAGGGTTCTCGTTCTGCTGTTCGTTCTTTATCCGCTCTCCCGGAGATGGGGAATTGCCGGAGCCGCTTTCGGCGCCGGACTCGGCGCGGCGGCGGCCGCCGGAATCGCGCTTCTGTTGTCCCAAAGGACCCTTCGTGTCTCCGCCCGAAGATATTTCGAGGCCATCTGCCCCCCGGCTGCAGGCGCCCTGGTCATGGCGGGTGTCATCCTTCTGATTCGAAGCGCCTTCAAGACCGAACCGGCCTTGACTTTCCCGACGGCCGCGATGACGGCGGCGGCCGCCGCCGCAGGAACGGCGGCCTACGGACTCATACTGGTCCTGATCTCACGGATCCGTCCGGAATGGAGCATCTTGAAATTCCCGCTTCCAGGATTCCGAAGAAGGGCGCTGTGATGAACACGCGGTATCTGACCCTCGGTTCGATGAGCGGCCTCATCGCGGGCATCGCTCTCGGTCTAGCCGCCTATGCGAAACAGGACGCCGGTCTTCTGACCGCGTCACGCTTTTTCGAAGCCTTCGGAATGCTCTGGACGAATTGTCTCGGCCTTCTCGTCGCTCCGATGATCTTCGTCTCCGTTTTTCTGGCCGTTTTGTCCTTCGCCAGGACAAGCACCGCGGGGAAGATCGGCATCTCGGCATTCCTTGTCCACGCCGTCATTCTGGCCGTGACCGCGCTCCTTACCGTCACGATCAGCCTGTGGATCGTTCCCCGGCTACCGGTCGGCTTGCCCGCACCGGGAGCAAGTCTTGAGCCCGTCCCGGACTCCGGCGACACCCCTCGGCTCCCGGGTGGTTTGGCGGCCGTCGTCACTCTGGAGCCCGTCATGAAACCCGTGAGGGACAATCTCCTCCCGGTCATTGCCGTGACATTTCTCCTGGCCCTGGCGTCCACGCGCCTCGATAATAACCGAAGAAAGGCTTTGACGGATTTTTTCCGCCGGACGGCCTTGCGGTTGACCGCTCTGCTCAACGGAATTCTCCTGCTTCTCCCTGCGGCCGTCTTCGGCCTCTCCTTCGCCCTGGCCGCCGAAACGGGTCTCTCCCTCGCCGGTGTGGTTACGGCATTCATCATCCTGACAAGCCTCCTGCTGATCCTCTATACCCTGGCGCTTTATATCCCCGCATCGGTCGGAGGCCGCATCCCCCTCCGGATATATGCGGCCGCGCTCTGGCCTTCCCAGGCCGTCGCCGCCGGAACTCGATCCTCCCTGGCCTGCCTGCCGACTCTTCTTGAAGGAGCCGAAAAACTCAACCTTCCCAAACCTGCGGCCGGTTTTGTCCTCCCTCTTTCGGTCTCCACATTCAAGCTCACACGCGCCGTTTCGAGTCCTCTCAAGCTTATCTTTCTCGCCCACGTCTACGGGATCGATCTTTCTCCGGCCACAATTGCCGGTTTTGTGGCCACATCGCTTTTCCTCAGTTTCAGCACACCCGGCATTCCAAGCGGGGGAACATACACGATCCTGCCTCTTTATCTGGCCGCCGGCATCCCCATGGAAGGAATCGTGCTGCTGAAAGGCGTGGACGCCATCCCGGATATCTTCAAGACCATTCTGCACGTTTCCGAAGGCATGGCCGTCACTTCCATCGTCTCGCGGAAGGAACGGAAAATTCCATGATTCATTATCTCGTCACTCGGGATGAGAACCGGGGCATCACCCGCTACCTGGCCGGGCGCGGAAAACCTCTGGCCGGATTCCTGCGGATCCTCTATCTCGATGATTTGCACCGTTTCCCAAGCTTTCCGTGCGGAACCTTTATCTTTTCCAACCTCGATCACCTGTCTCCGTTCCAGCGCGATGTCGCAGGTCAAGTCGCCCGGAGTCTTTTCCGGAGCGGCCCAGGACTGAAAATCTTGAACCATCCCGATCGGGTTCTCTTGCGGTACGAACTGCTTTGCAGGCTCCATGCCCTCGGCATCAATCGATTCCGGGCCGTTCGGGCCTCCGAATCCCTGGATTCGCTCAATTACCCGGTCTTTCTCCGGGCTGAAAATCATCATCTGGGTGCGTTGACGAATTTGCTTCCCGACCGTGCATCCCTTGAGCGGGCCATCCGCGAAAAAATGATTCTGGGATATCGCCGGTCCGAGCTTCTGGCCGTCGAGCTCTGCGATACATCAGACGGATCCGGCCTATTTCGGAAGTACTCGGCCTTCAAGATCGGCAATAGGATTGTGCCCCGCTACGTCAATATCAGCTCTCACTGGGTCGTGAAGTTCGAAGCTTGGAGCCCTGAAATCGCCGGCGAGGTCCTGGACTATCTCGAAAACAATCCACATGAATCTTTGCTTCGGGAGATCTTCGACATCGCCGGCGCGGACTACGGGCGGATCGATTACGGGATGCAGGACGGCCGGCCCCAAGTCTGGGAGATCAATCTGAATCCGCTTTTCGGGCGGGGTCGGTTGAAATCCGAATCCGGAGCAGCGGGAAAAACGGATATCATGAACAGGCTCGAAGAGGCTAAGAATATCATCCACGTCCGCCTGTTGGAGGCGTTTCGGGAACTGGACGACCCGGACGGCTCTGAAAGGGAGGCCGTTTTGGATATTCCCCGGAAAACGCTTCGGACACTGAAAATCTCCCTGGGAAAGCAGACTCAATCCCAGTTCCGGGCTTTCATGAACATGAAAAGAAAACCCTGGTCTTACGTCCGGAGAAGTCTTGACGGGGCTGCCGCTGCCATCGTCAAAGCGGAAGCACTCCTCAAGTGCCGCCGCTGATCAGAGACTCCGTCACCTGGCGCGGCGAAGGATGCGATCCTTTTTCCGACTTGGCCGCGGACCGAATCTATGCCGGGGTCCGGTTTGGCAACCTTAAACAGGCGGGATTACGGCCGAATTGAGGGCTTGTCCCTCATTGAATGATGATCGGCAGATGCTCGATTCTCCGGGAAATCAAGGCTCTCTGCAGGCTCTGGATTGGTTTCGATAAATAATATATAATTGGTCGGGATTAAAGGAAGCCGACATGCCCGCACGAAACAAGCATCTCCTCATCCTCGGGGCCGGGACGGCGGGGACCGTCGTCGCCAACCTCATCCGCAGGCGCCTTCCGGAGGCGGAATGGGCCGTGACCGTCGTCGACAGGGACGACGCCCACTATTACCAGCCGGGGTTTCTGTTCATCCCCTTCGGTTTCTATACGCGGGCGGATATCGTCAAGCCCAAGTCGAAATTCCTGCCCAAGGGCGTCCGTTTCGTCGTCTCCGAAGTCGAGACCATCCGGCCCGAGGCGAGCGAGATCGTCTTCCGCGACGGCGTCCGGATGCCCTATGACATCCTTGTCGTCGCAACGGGCGCCGAGATCGTCCCCGGTGAAACCCCCGGCCTTCTTGAAGGCTGGCGCAACACGATCTTCGATTTCTACACGCCGGACGGTGCCGAAGCCCTGGGGGAAAAGCTCCGGTCTTTCCCCGGCGGCACGATCGCCGTCCATGTCAACGAAATGCCCATCAAATGCCCCGTCGCCCCCATCGAGTTCGCCTTTTTCTGCGACTGGTGCCTGACCCGCCACGGCCGGCGCGGGGAGATCGACATCGTCTACGTCACGCCGCTCGACGGCGCCTTCACCAAGCCCGTGGCGGCCGCGGCGCTGGCCGGACTGCTCGAGGAAAAAGGCATCCGCATGGTGACCGAATTCAACGCCGAGCGAGCCGACGCGGCCGGCCGGAAGCTCATCGGCTTCGACGGCCGGGAAGTCCCTTACGACCTCCTGGTCACGGTTCCGACCAACATGGGTGATGCCCTGATCGAGAGGTCGGGAATGGGCGACGAGTTCCGCTTTCTACCCACAGATCGTCATACACTCCGATCCAAGGCTTACGAAAACATCTTCGCCATCGGGGACGCGACCGATTTGCCGACTTCCAAAGCCGGATCCGTGGCCCATTTTCAATCTGATACCCTGATCGAGAACATCCTTCGAACCGTCGCCGGACGTCCCCTGGAGCCCGGCTTCGACGGCCATGCCAACTGCTTCGTCGAGACGGGGCGCGGAAAGGCCGTCCTCATCGACTTCAATTACGATGTCGAACCGCTTCCGGGACGGTTTCCGTTTCCAGTCGTCGGCCCGATGCCGCTGCTCAAGCCCAGCCGGATCAATCATTGGAGCAAGCTCGCCTTCCGCTGGATCTACTGGAACGTTCTTTTGAGAGGGCTTCCCATTCCTTTCGTCCCCGCCCGGATGCGCACAGCCGGCAAGAAGCGCCCAAAATCGAAGGCTTAACGGCAAGGAGGAATCAATGCCCCAAAAACAATTCGGAGCGGCCGCCGCCGACGTCGATGCCGAGGGTTTTCTGACCGACTTTTCCCAATGGACACGCGAAATCGCCGAGGCCGTTGCGGCCGAAGAAGGCATCCCGGCACTCACGGCGGACCATTGGAAGGTCATCGAGTTTCTGCAGAAGGAGTTCCTGGAGAACGGGCAGGTGCCAAGCGTCCGCCGTCTCAACAAATCGGGTGTTGTCGGCACCAAGGAACTTTATGCCCTCTTTCCCGGCGGTCCGGCCAAAAAAGCGGCCCGGATCGCAGGGCTCAAGAAGCCCGAAGGCTGCGTCTGAGGAGAGAACCATGGATGACAAGATCCGCAAACTATCGATCATCATATCCAAGGGCGGACTGGACGGCGTCTACCCCGGGCTGATCATGGCCAACGGTGCCCGCCTGGAGGGCATCGAGGCCAATCTGTTTTTCACCTTCTTCGGCCTCGACGCCGTCATAAAAAAAAGAATGGGCCGAATCAAGATCGCCACGGTGGGCAATCCCGGCATGCACATGCCGACCCTCCTGGGCATGCTCCCCGGGATGTCGGCCATGGCTACGGCCATGATGAACAAGACCATGGACAAGCTCGATATCCCCCCCGTTCCGGAGTTTGTCGAGATGGTTTCGGACGCCGGCTGCCGGCTTTTCGCCTGCAAGGCGACCGTCGACATGTTCAAGCTGAAGATGGAGGATTTCTGCCCCCAGGTCGAGGCCGTGATCAACGTCGGGCGGTTCTACGAGCTCGCCGCCGGAGGCCAGATCATCTTCACCTGACCGCGGTGCGGGCGACTTTCCGTCTCTTCCGTTCCTCGCTCAGCAACCTCAGTTCGCGGCCCGTCTGTCCGGCCACGGCCGTGTTTTCCTCGGCCCGGCGGAGGAGATACGGGAGAACGTGTTTCACGGGTCCGTAGGGAATGTACTTGGCGACGTTGTATCCGGCCCGGGCCATGTTGAAGCTGATGTGGTCGCTCATTCCGTAGAGCTGGGAGGACCAGACCCGCGGATCGTTCGGCGGCAGGCCCTTCTTTTTCAGGAGATCCATAAGGTGGAGGCAGCTCGCCTCGTTGTGTGTGCCGTTGAAGACCGAAATCCTGTCGATGTGTTCGACGCAAAAGGTCAGGGCGTCGTCATAGGCCTTGTCGGTCGCCGGCTTGTCCGGATGAATGGGTGAGGGATATCCGAGTTTTTCGGCCCGGGCCCGCTCCTTCTCCATATAGGCGCCACGGACGAGTTTGATGCCCAGAAAATAGTTGCCTTTTTCGGCGGCGGCCAGGGCCTTCCCGAGGAACGACAGCCGGTCGTGCCGGTACATCTGCAGCGTGTTGAAGACGATGGCCTTTTTCGTGTTGTAGGTCTCCATCAGGCGGTGCACGAGGTCGTCGATCGTGGACTGAATCCAGGTCTCCTCGGCGTCGATCATGATGGGCTTGTCTCCTTCCCAGGCGGTTCGGAACAATGTCTCCAGGCGTTTTTCGAACTTGGCCGCCTCGGCTTTTTCCGCCTCGGTTCTCAATTCCCCCGCCGCGGCCTTTTCGAGAATTTCGAAAGGCGCGAAGGCCGTCGGCTTGAAGACGGCGAAGGGGATGTTGCGATCGGCCACCGCATGCCGCACGGCCCGCAGCGTCTCATCCAGGGCGGCCGTGATGTCCTCCTCCGATTCCTTGCCCTCGACCGAATAGTCCAGAATGGACCGAACGTTGTGGGCGGCCAGGCGCTCGACGACGGGAGCGCAGGATTCCAGCGTCTCCCCTCCGCAAAAATGGGCGAAAATCGTCGGTTTCACCATCCATTTGATGGGAATGTGAAGGAATCTTGCGATGGCCAGAAGAACCTTCCCGAACTTGACCAGACGCGGGAACGAGACCGTCTTGAACAGCCACCAGGCCTTGAGGAGTTGCCCGTCGGACTTAATGATGAAAGCGGTTTCCGTGTTGTTGAACATTGTGGGAGATACGATAGCCTGTCCCGATGCAAAATGCAAACGGCCGAAGCCACACCCGGGCTTGTCTTCCCGGGACCGAAGCTTTATAGTGGATTCTTAGGATCGAGGAGGAAACGTCGCCATGAAAAAATCTCTTTTTCTGACCCTTCTGATCGCCCTGGGTGCCGCACTTCCCGCCGCTCAAACGCCCTCGGGCATTTCCGACGCCGAACGGGACATGCTCCGGATTTTTCACACGATTTCAAGCCACGACATTCTGGACTATGCCGTCAAGCTGAGCTCGGAGAAATACGACGGACGCCCCGCCGGGCATCCAGGCTATATCGAAGCCGCCCGCTGGGTCGCCGACCGTCTCACCGAATGGGGCATCCGTCCGGGCGGGGACGACGGAACCTATTTCCAGTGGTTCGACAAGCCCTATGTCGAAGTCCTGAGTCCCGGCGGTCTGTCCATCCATGTTCCGGGACGGGGCGGCGAGACGCTCACGGTCGCTTATAAATTCCCCGATGACTATTACCCGGGCTACAATTCCGGCTCCGGCACGGTTTCGGCGGACGTCGTATTCGCCGGATTCGGCATCACGGCGCCCGAACTCGGCTACGACGACTATCAAGGCGTCGACGTCCGCGGCAAAATCGTGCTGGTTGACGCCGGCGTCCCCTACGCCGGAAACGACCCCGACGAAATCACCCGCTGGGAACCTTACAGTTATCACCAGCACAAGCTCGACAATGCCGCCCGCCAGGGCGCATCCGGCCTTCTCTACATCGGCAAAGCGGCCAATCCGAACACCTCCTACAATCCCGGTCTGATTTACGTGCATCCCGACATGCCCGTCGTCGACCATCTCTTCTTCGGAACGGGAAAAACCTATCCGACCGTCAAGGAAAGCCTCATCAAGACCCGCCGCCCGGCCTCATTCAACATGGGAAAAAAGGCGACCATCGACGCCGAAACCGTCTTTCATCCCGACCGGAAAACCTGCAATGTCATCGGCATCCTCGACGGCGCCGATCCCGTCCTGAAGGACGAGGTCATCATCGTCGGCGGCCACCTCGACGGCATCGGCACTCTGGCCGGCCTGTTCATGCCGGGCGCCCTGGACAACGCCTCGGGATGTGTCAACATTCTCGGCGCGGCCCGAGCGCTGGCCGCCCTGCCCGTCCGTCCGGCCCGGTCCATCATGTTCCTGTTCATCGGGGCCGAGGAAAGTGGGCTGCAGGGCTCCATTCACTACACTCGGAATCCGGTGTTTCCCAAGGACAAGACCGTGGCCTTTTTCAACCTGGACATGGTCGGGACGGGGACGGGCCTTGTACTCGGCGGCGGACAGTCCTTTCCGGAAATTCTGAGGCATTTCGAAACGGCCAACAACCGGTTCATTCACCGCGACATGAGGGCGACCGAAGCCCGGAAACCCATCGGCCGGCCGCGTTCCGACGGCGTCATCTTCAGCCGGGCGGGATTCCGGACCCTGAGCATCGGAACCATGGGGACCGACAAGACGATCTACTACCACGATCCGCTGGATACGACGAACACGCTGACGCCGGAGCTTATGGAGGATGTCGCCAAATGGATTTACCTGGCCTTCGCCGGAATGGCTTCGGACCCGGATCTCGAGCTTTAGCCGTCTTGTCAACGGGCCTTTGAATACGGCATTCCATACCGACCCGAATCTTGAATTTCGGGCGATCGGAAGGCTTATGATAGACTTCATTTTTTCTTTTGGGGACATTCGATGAACACAACGGCGCGCGAAATACAAAATTCGCAAGTGGCCAAAGTCACATGGGTCGGCCTTATCGTCAACCTGGCTCTCGCCGCTTTCAAATTCACAGCCGGGATCATCGGGAGGAGCCAAGCCGTCACGGCCGACGCCGTTCATTCCCTTTCCGATGTTTCGACCGATGTCGCCATCCTGGTCGGGGGGAAGTATTGGTCCCGGCCTCCCGACAACACCCACCCGCACGGCCATAACCGGCTGGAAATTCTGATCACGACGGGCATCGGTCTGGTCCTGATCGCAGTCGGTTGCGGCATCGTTTGGAATGCGATCACGACGCTTTCTGAAAAACACGACGTCTCTCCTCCCGGCACGATCGCCGTCATCGCGGCGGCCGTTTCCATCATCACCAAGGAGATTCTCTGCCGATGGACGATGGGCAAGAGCCGGGATCTGCGGTCCATGCCGCTTCTGGCCAACGCCTGGCATCAGAGATCGGACGCCCTGAGCTCCCTCCCGGCGCTCATCGCCGTCGCCGTGGCCCGGATCAAGCCGGAATGGGCCTTTGTGGATCACATCGGCGCCGTCGTTGTCTCCCTATTCATTTTCCGGGCGGCCGTCAGGATTCTGCGGCTCGAGCTGGACAAACTCCTCGACGGGGCCGCCCCGGCCGAGACCGTCGCCGCCATCCATCGCATCGCGGGAGCCGTCACAGGCGTCCGACATGTGCACGGCGTCCGGACCCGCTACGTCGGCGGATCTTACGTGGCCGTCGATCTTCACATCACCGTCGATCCCGAAATGCCGGTGAGCCGGGGACACGACATATCCGAGGAGGTCAAGGATCACCTGATCGAAGGCGGCCTGGAAATCGTTGATGCCGTCGTCCACCTCGAACCCGACGACGTCCGCCCGGTCGATCCGCACCCCTAAACGCATTGCCGATCCGGCGCTTTTTCCGCACCCCGCCGGAACCGGCGCGGGTGCGCAAGCTGAGATGGCCGGTCAATAGTCGTGGTGTTCGGTGCGCTGGATGATCTCCTCCTGAAGTTCGGCGCTGCAATCGACGAAATAGTCGCTGTACCCGGCCACGCGGACGATGAGGTCGCGGTGCTTTTCGGGATGCTTGCGGGCCTCCTTGAGGAGATCGGCTGTGACGACGTTGAACTGGATGTGGTGGCCGTCCATGCGGAAGTAGGACCGGACAAGCTGCGCGAGCTTCCACAAGCCGTCTTCATCTTCGAGAAGCTGGGGCGTAAATTTCTGGTTGAGGAGCGTTCCTCCGGTCCGGATATGGTCCATCTTGCCCACCGACTTGATGACGGCCGTGGGTCCGTGACGGTCGGCGCCCTGGACGGGCGAGATGCCTTCGGAGACGGGCTCGCCGGCCTTCCGGCCGTCCGCCGTCGCCCCCGTCACCTTGCCGAAATAGACGTGGGCCGTTGTGGGCAGGAGATTGATCCGGTAGCGCCCGCCTCGCGGCGTCGGCCGCCCGTCCACGGCCTCGAAATACGTCTCGAAGACCCGTGTCATGAGGGAGTCGGCTGCGTCGTCGTCGTTTCCGTATTTCGGCGTCTTGTTGAGGAAGATCCGCCGCAGGTCCTCGCGGTTCTCGAAATTCCGGTCGAGGACGTCGACGAGTTCGGTCAGGGCGACGGTTTTCTTTTCAAAAACATGGTGTTTGACGGACGCCAGAATGTCCGTGATCGTGCCCATGCCGACGCCCTGAATATAGTTCGTGTTGTACCGGGCGCCTCCACCGTGATAGTCCCTCCCCCGGGCGATGCAGTCCTCGATGAGAAGCGAGAGAAACGGCGCCGGAAGAACATCCATGTAGAGTTTCTCGATGACGTTGCTGCCGCGGACCTTGATGTCGGCGAAATGCCGGATTTGCCGTCCGTAGGCTTCGAACACATCGTCGAATGTTGCGAATGACGACGGTTCGCCTGTTTCGAGCCCGATTCTCTTTCCGGTCCGCGGATCGAGCCCGTTGTGAAGCGTGATCTCAAAGATTTTCGGCAGATTGAAATATCCCGTGAGAATGTAGGCCTCGCGACCGAAGGCGCCGGCCTCGACGCAGCCGCTGGCGCCGCCGGCACGGGCGTCCTGGACGGATTTTCCCTGGCGGATGAGTTCCTTGACGATGGCATCGGTGTTGAAAATCGACGGCTGGCCGAATCCCGTTTTGACGATCTTGAGCGCCCGCAGCAGAAACCGGTCCGGACCTTTGGCGCTGATCTGGACCATGGAGCTCGGTTGCAGAAGGCGCATCTCCTCGATGACGTCGAGGATGAGATAGGAGAGGTCGTTCACCGCGTCCGTGCCGTCCTCCTTGAGGCCGCCGACGTTGATGAGGGCGAAGTCGGTATAGGTGCCGCTTTCTTCGGCCGTCACCCCGACCTTGGGCGGCGCGGGCTGGTTGTTGAACTTGACCCAGAAAGCCTGAAGAAGTTCCCGGGCGCTTTCGACGGTCAGCGTTCCCTCGTCCAGACCGGCTTTGTAGAACGGCTGGAGATGCTGGTCGAGACGGCCGGGGTTGAAGGAATCCCAGGTGTTGTACTCGGTGATGACGCCGATATGGACGAACCAATAGGCCTGCAGGGCTTCATGGAAATCCCGAGGCGCCTCGGCCGGAACGCGCTCGCAGACCTCGGCGATTTTTTCGAGTTCGGCTTTGCGGAGAGCCTTCTTTTCCCCGGCGGCAAGATCGCGGGCGGCCGCGGCGTGGCGACGGGCGTAGGTGACAAGCGCGTTCGCGCAAACCGCCATGGCCCGAAGCTCCTCCTGTTTGTCGAGAGCCTCGGGATCGTTGAGAAAATCGAGGCCGGCCAGGGCGGCCGCGATGTCGTTCTTGATCTCAAGCAGGCCCTTGCGATAAATCGTCCCGCCCAGAACCGTGTGTCCCGGGGCCCGCTGTTCCATGAACTCGGTGAAGACTCCGGCCTCGTAGGCGTCTTTCCACTCCGGCGTCATCTCGGCGAAAATGCGGTCCCTCATGGACCGGCCCTTCCAGAACGGGATGACCGTGTCCTTATACACTTTTTTCGTTCCGGCATCCACGGCGAAGGAGGTCTTGGGCCGGCTGTTCAGGATATCCAGATCCTCGAGGCTGTGACAGGTGACCTCGGGATAAGTCGGGGTCGCTTTGGGGGCCGGACCGCGTTCTCCGACGATGATCTCGCCGTCGTTGATGCAGACCGCCTTGTTTTCCATGATGTGCCTGAAGACCCGGGCTCTCTGCATGGGGACGGAAATCCCGCGTGACTCGGGACTTGCATAAAACTCGGTGACCAGCCGGGCTCGTTCCGAGCTGATCGAGGGCGGCGCGTCCAGGGATTGCTGCCTGAGTTTTTGTATTCTTTCGTTCATGGTCGTCATCCTCCTGTTTTGACTGCTAATCCGCGGTCCCGGTAAAGATCCCGAATCTCCCGGATTCTCTCCGGCCGAAGTGCGGGGAACTCCGGAAAAGCCGAGGCCTTTCCCAGTTTTTCGGCCTTTTCCACGCCGCCCTTGTGATAGGGAAGAAGATTCACGGATCGAACCGTTCCCAGGGAGACAATGAAGTCGGCCATCCGCCCGATCTCGTCCGCGTCGTCATTGACGCCGGAAACGAGGGGAACGCGGATGTTGACGGGCGGCCCTGATGAGGCGGCCCATTTTAAATTGTCAAGAATGAGGCGGTTGGAAACTCCGGTCGAATTCCGGTGCCGGGAATCATCCACCGTCTTGAGATCGAACAACAGAAGATCCGCCCGGGCGGCCGTCCGGCGGAAGACATCCTCCGGCGCATAGCCCGAAGTGTCCAGAACGGAATGAATGCGCCTTTGCCGGAGAGCATCGAGAAACGCCCCGGCGAATTCGTGTTGCAGCAAAGGCTCGCCGCCGGTCAGCGTGACGCCGCCTCCGGACTGGTCGTAGAAAATGCGGTCTTTTTCGACTTCGTCCAGAAGCTCGAAAAGACCAATGGTCCGCCCGGCGATCTGGAGCGCGCCCGTCGGGCAGGCCTCAACGCAGGCGGCGCAGGTATCGCAGAGATTGTGATCCACAACCACAGACCCGTCCTTGTCTTTTCGCAGCGCCCCGTGCGGACAGGTTTCAAGACAGGCGTAGCATCGGGCGCAAATCCCAGGCCGCGTCAGCAGTTCCGCTCGCGTCTCCACACCCTCGGGATTGTGACACCAGCGGCAGCGCAGGGGACAGCCCTTGAAAAAGACGGCCGTCCGGATGCCGGGACCGTCATGCACGGCATAGCGCTTGATGTCGAAAATTGAAGCTTTCACGATCAACCCTATCTTCATCTTCTTTTTTCGTTCCTAATATATCACATATCAGTGAGCAAAACAATACCGGAAATGAACTTTTTTCGGGTCAGGATATCCGAATGAATTCGAAAATTTCCTCGATCTCCCGCGAATCCGGAAGAACCGCCATAACATAGCGGGGAATACGCTTTTTGGCAAGCGGCTGTGCTATTCTATCTCTCATGAGGAGAAGAAAAATACGGGCGGCCGTCGCCATGAGCGGAGGCGTGGATTCCTCCGTCGCCGCGGCCATCCTCAAGGAAGAGGGCTATGATGTTCTGGGTTTCACCATGCTTCTGTTCGATGCCTTGCCCTCTTCTGGGGATTGCGGAAATGCCGGCCTGCCGGGAGGTCCGGACGCAACCGCAGCCGCGGCGCGCGCCGCCGAACGCTTCGGCATCCCGCATCATGTTGTGGATCTGCGCAAGGATTTCGCCCGGCGGGTGATCGAGCCCTTCCGCCGGGCCTACGGCCGGGGCCGGACACCGAATCCCTGCATCCTCTGCAATCGGTTCATCAAGTTCGGCGCTCTCTTTCGCGGAGTCCGGGCTTCAGGTGCCGATTTCCTGGCTACGGGACATTATGCCCGCATCAGCCGACGGGAAAACCCCAGGGAATGGCGGTTGGAGAAAGCCCGGGACGCAACACGCGACCAATCCTACTTCCTTTACACCCTGACACAGCCGCGCCTCGCCCGAATTCTGTTTCCCGTCGGCAACATGACTAAAAGCGCCGTTAAAGCCATGGCTCGTTCGCTCGGTCTTTCCGCCGCCGAAAGACCCGAAAGCCGCGAGATCTGTTTCATCCCGGGTGACGACTACCAGGCTTATCTGAGGAATACGGCTCCCGGCCTTTTCCGTCCGGGCCCGATCGTCGATACGTCGGGAGCCTTGCGGGGGAGTCATAAGGGGATTGCCGGCTACACGATCGGCCAGCGCCGCGGCCTCGGAATCGCCGCTCCCCGGCCGCTCTATGTCATCGCCCTTGAAGCGACGGCGCGGACCGTCCGGGTCGGGGAAGAAGAGGCGCTTTATCGGAAAACCCTTCGGGCCGGCGACGTGCGCTTCATCTCCCGCGTGAAACCGCGCCGGCCCTTCAGAGTCTCGGCCCGGATCCGCTACAAACACGCCGAATCTCCGGCCCTCGTCACCCCCGGAAAAGACGGCACGGCCGTCGTGGAATTCGACAAGCCCCAGCGCGCGATTTCTCCGGGACAGGCCGTGGTATTTTACGACGGAGACACGGTCCTCGGCGGGGGCGTCATTCTGACCTGAGAACCGGGACGGCGGACATCAGCCGGCCAGGATGCGGCGGACTTTCTTTTTTCCGGCGCGGAGGAGAATCCCTTCGGGTCCGATTTCGGCATCCGTGAAAACCCGGTCCAGGGCATCCACTCGGGTCTCGCCCGCGGTAATTCCGCCCTGCTGGATGAGACGTTTGGCCTCACCTCTCGAGGAGGTCAGCCCGGATTCCACAATAAGATCGACAACGCCCACGCCGGCCTTCAGACGGTCCGCGGCGATGACCGTGGTCGGAAGGGCCGCGACATCCCCGGCGCCGCCGAAGGCCGCCTCCGAAGCCGCCCGGGCCTCCGCCGCGGCGTTCTCACCATGCGTGATTTTCGTGGCTTCGAAGGCCAGAATCCGCTTGGCCGCGCGCAGAGCCTCCGCGCCGGCATCGGCCGGCGCGAGCCCGGCAATCTCGTCCAGGGAGAGCAACGTGTAGAGCTTCAGAAAACGCCCGACATCGCGGTCGTCGCAGTTGATCCAGTACTGGTAATAATCGTAGGGGCTGAACATTCCGGCGTCGAGCCAGACGGCGCCCTCGGCCGTCTTTCCCATCTTCGCCCCGCCCGCCGTCGTCAGGAGCGGGAACGTCAGGGCTTCGACCTGGGCGCTCTCGACCCGGCGGATGAGATCGACACCGGCCAGGATGTTCCCCCACTGGTCGTCGCCGCCCATCTGGAGACGGCAGCCGTAACGCCGGAACAGCACGAGATAGTCATAGGCCTGAAGGAGTTGGTAGTTGAATTCGATGAAGGACAGGCCCTTTTCCAGGCGGAGCTTGTAGGCTTCGGCGGTCAGCATCCGGTTGACGCTGAAATGGCGGCCGATGTCCCTGAGGAAGGCTATATAATTCAGGGACAGAAGCCAGTCGGCGTTGTCGAGGGCCAGGGAGGCGTCGCCGTCGAAGTGAAGATAGCGGTCGAGCTGGTCCTGGATCCTCCGGCCGAAGGCGCGGATGGTCTCTTCGTCGAGAATCCGCCTCATTTCAGTCCGCCCGCTTGGGTCGCCGACCATGGTCGTCCCGCCGCCGACAATGGCGATGGGACGGTGCCCGGCCCTCTTCAAATGCATCATGGCCATGATGGGCACAAGGCTTCCGGCATGCAGGCTTTCGGCCGTGCCGTCGAAGCCGATATAGAACGTCACCCTCTCGCCGCCGATCATGCGGCGGACGGCCTCCTCGTCGGAGACTTGGGCGATGAAACCTCGCGCTTTCAGTTCGTCGTACACATTTTCGGGCATCGGGGGAACTCCTCGGCACGGCGTATGGCCGCGCGCGGTCAGTTTACACCAGCCGAAGCCGGATATCAAAGCCGAAGAATCCGGCGGACCGTTATCAGCGCGTTAAAAAACGGTGGACGGTCAGGCTCCGGTAGATCGTTCCCGGTTCGAGGATGGTCGACGGGAATTGCGGCTTGTTGGGAGAATCCGGAAAGCGCTGGGTTTCAAGACAGAAACCGAAGTGCTTTTGATAGGCCCGGCCGTTTTTCCCGGTGATCGACCCGTCGAGGAAATTTCCTGAATAGAACTGGATGCCCGGTTCCGTTGTCAGAATCTCCATGACCCGGCCTGTGTCCGGATCGCGGACCGTCGCGGCGAGGGCCAATTCCCCCCCGGGGCTCCTCAAGACATAACAGTGATCATATCCGCCTTCGACCTCGGCGATCCGAGAACCGATGGTTGCGGGAGAGGTGAAATCCATGGGCGTTCCCTGAACGGGGGCGATCTCACCGGTCGGAATCAGTCCGGCGTCGACGGGAAGATAAGCGTCGGCTTCGAGCCCGAGCTCATGGCCCAGGATGTCGCGGGTTCCCGCCCCGGCGAGGTTGAAGTAGCTGTGGTGGGTCAGATTGATGGGTGTCGCCCTGTCCGTTTCCGCCTCGTAGTTGATGCGAAGCTCATTGGAGTTGGTCAAGGCATAAGTGACGGTGCATTTCAGGCTCCCGGGATAGCCTTCCTCGCCGTCCGGGCTGAGATAAGTGAACCTGACGCCGACGGCCTCGGATTCGCGGACGGTTTCGGCGTTCCAGACGACCTTGTCGAAGCCCTTGATGCCGCCGTGAAGGTGATTGGCCCCGTCGTTCGTCGCCAGTTGATACGTCACGCCGCCGAGGACGAAGCGTCCTCCGGCGATACGGTTTCCGTAGCGCCCGACGGTCGAACCGAAATAGGGGCTCGCTGACAGGTAACCCTCCAGGTTGTCGTGTCCGAGAACGATATCGGAGAGGGCACCGTTTTTATCCGGGACCTCGAGAAAAACGAGCGTCGCGCCGTAGGTGATGAGCCCGGCCTTGAGACCGTTGGCATTCGTCAGCGTGTAGAGATCGATTCCCTTGCCGTCCGGTAAAACACCGAAAGCGTCCTTCGTCACATCCATGAGCTTGTTTCCTTTCGCTTCCGCAAGATTCTCCGATGGATCGCCGCCGGTTCCGCACGCCATGAGGAGCAGGAGTCCGGAAAAGCCCACAAGCATCTTCTTGGTCATTGTCGTCTCCTTGGGTCGGAGCCCGGCCGCCCCCGGCCGAACCTCCGGTTTATTTTTTCATCTTGGAGATCGTGTCGATGATGTTTCTGACGGTCGGAACCTCGGGGTTTTCGGGATCGATCTCGATGAACTTTCTTAAGTACTCGAGGGACTTTTCGAAATCCCCCTTGTTGAGATAAACAAGTCCCAGCTTGTGATAGGCTTTGGACCAGGACGGCTTGATGCGAATGGCCATTTCGAAGTACTTGATGGCCTCGTCGATTTGCTGGTTCGAGAAAAAGATCTCCCCGACATTGTAGGCGGCCGCCTCATCTTCCGGAGAGAGCGCCAAGCCCTGGCTGAAAAAATCCCGGGCTTCCTCGAAATTCTGTTTGGCGAGCTGGATTTCCCCCAATCCCGTCAGGGCCCGAACCGAAGTCGCTTTGTCCGCGGAGTATCCGCCGACGGCCTTGCGGATCGTTTCCAGGATCTGCGTGTATTCCGTCTCGGCCGACTCCAGGTCGCCTTTCCTGAAGTGACTTGAGGCGATGTTGATCCGGGCCTGATAAACTTCGGGATACCGTTGGGAAAATTCCTCGAAGATCCGGACGGCGTCGTCGTAACGGCCTTCCTCGAACAAGGCATTGCCTTTCTCGAGCAGTTCCTGCCCGGCTTTGTCCGCTTGAAAAGCGGCGAGTCCCGTGAGTTTTTCCAGAACGATCCGGACCGGCGTATTGGCCCGGAGCTGCCGGATTTCCTGGTCCACAAAGGCTGAAGCATACCCCTCCTTCGTGGCCGTGAACCGCCACATCCCCGTTCCGAAACCGGCAATGGCGAAATTCCCTTTCCTGTCGGATTTCCCCTCGAGTTTGGCTGTGCTTTGCAGACTCTGGGCGACGATGAGAGCGTCTTCGATCGGATTTCCCGAATTATCGACGACCTGTCCCGTGACCCGCCCTCGGCCGAGGTTTTCCTGGGCGGTGGACGGGACAAGGCAGGCGATGAGGATGGCCGCAACGAGGCCGCCTCGCACGAGGCGCTTCTTTGCGCCGGGTTTCGAGATTCTGGTTATCATGATGGTGACCTCCGGGAGAGTGACTTATTTCTTTGTGATGTTTTCGATTTTTTTTCGGATTTCGGGCTGGTCGGAGCTGAGCTCCAAAGATCTTTCCCAGGCTGCCCGGGCTTCGGAAGCGTTGCCCAGATCGAAGTGGCATTCTCCGACCGCATTCAGAAGCGAAGCGTTGATCCCGAACCTTTTTACGGCCTGCTCGAAGATTTCGAGCGCCCGGCCGGGATCGCCAGCCTCCCTGAACGCCGTTCCCGCTTGAATGAAGACCTCGTAGTCGGCCCCGGCGTCGTCGACAAGAAACTTCTCCAGAACGCCGGCCGCGGAGGCGTATTCTTCCTGCGACGCCAGGAGGTTGGCCAGCGCCAACGCCGCTTCGGCGGAATCCGGCATTCCCGCCGCGGCCCGTTCCAAATAAAGGCGGGCCTCGGAGATGCGGCCGAGATTGAAAAACTGCGTGCCCAGAACGAGTTCCTGCACGGCCGACCCGGCCGCCGGGGAGAGGCGCGAGAAGACCCAGGGACGAGGCATTGCTTCGGCATAGGTGACGTCAAATTCTTCCGCGGACGTCACGATATCCCGGCCGCCGGAAACGACAGCGACCCGGACACCGTAGTGGGCGGGCGGAAATTCGGATAGGTCGAATTCCAGAACGACATTGGGAAGTTGGGGAAATTGGGAGGCGCGATAGGACTTTTCGCTGATGATCTCCCCGTCCCGCGTGAAGGAAACCCGGATCCCGACGGCGTCGAGTTTCTCCCTGTCCAAACCCAGCACCTGAAAAACGACGCCGAGCGTCTCGTTGCGCAGAAAAACCCGGTTCGGCTGTGCGTAGAGCCGGATCGGCCCGAGCTGGAAGGACCGCAAGGCCCCCGGGACCTCCCCGGCGGCGGCCGTCCGGTAGGTCAGGAGGGGAGGCGTCAGGAGTATACCCGCACCCTCGGCGGGCACGGACAGGTTCTGTTCAAAAGAGGAGAATTCCTTGGAAATTTCATTCTTGAGCAGAAGCGACAGGCGGTACTCACCGGGAACAATGGGAAAGGCATCCAGGAGGTTGAAGGGCTGGACGTTGGCCGCGCGAATCTGCTCTTCCGTGAGCTCGATGTTGTAAGTCCTGTCGAACTGGTAGACCCGGCGGCCGTCGAGGGCCGTCAGATTGCCGTTGAGCTTGAGAGTCGTCATGTATCTCCGGTCGAACTGATTGACGGAGAGCCTCATCGGCTGAATGGCGAAGTGGACGAAGGCCGTTCCCGTCGACGGCCCACGAAAAACCCGCAGCAGCGCCTCGCTGTCCATGTAATTGGCCGTGTATTCGACCTCGACGATATCCTTGTATTCGAGAAACTTGCGCGCATAGATATCCCGGATCACGCTCTGGGGAGTCGTTTCGATGCGCTGAATAAGGACATCCGACGACAGCGACGGCCGTCCAAAGGTCCCCGACGAGTCGCCGGGAACCAGGGATAGGGAAACACTGGCCAGGGCCGGCTGGATCTCCCGGAGGTCCTGGTAAGCCTGTTCATAATTCGTCGGGCTGCCCATATATCCGGCCAGGAGCGCCTGGGGCCCGTCGCGCGTCGGACTATAGAGACGGTATTCGCCGTGGCCGCCTTCCTTGAAGAAAACGACATTGAATCCCGTCGGGAGGCCGAGATCCTCCTTATTCTGGTAAAACCAGATTTCGGCGGCATAGACACCGGAGCTGCCGTCAAATCTTTGGATTTCGCCCGGTTCACCCAGGATGATGTAGATCCGACCCCTGTCCGTGCGCCAGCCCGGGCGCGGAGTCTCCCGGCCGAGATAGCGGTTGGCATGGCTGATCCGGCGGTAATGCTCCGTCCGGAATTCGTTGTCCGGCGTTCCCGGCGTGGGGTCACGCTGTTTCCAGAAGGCCTCGATGAACATGTCCCTTTCGCGGTCGGATTGAAGCTTTAGGAAGACCTCCTTCTCGATGGAGGTAATGATATAGACGACTTCTTCCTCCAGCCACTTCTTATAGGAAGAGGGAAGGGACTGTTTCTGGACGGATGCCGAAGCCAGAGCGGCGGCGATCAACAAGACCGGGACGAGCATCCAAACCGCCAAATGAGTTTTTCTCATTCGAGCTACCATGGTTATTCTCACGAATTCATTATGGCTGTGTTAACGTACAAAATCAAGCCGACGGGAACCTTTTTAAGCCCAGGAGGTCCGCATTCTGGCGATTTCGGCGCCGTCGGATTCGCGGGCGATCCGGTGCAGGAACGTTCGTCCCTCGCCGCCGGCCTCCTCCCTCGCCCCGGAGAGGATCGCATCGCCGAGAAAGGCCTCGGCCTTGTAGGAGATTTCGATGCGCGACGGCCGAGACGTCATGAGGACATCTCGGGGAACGGCCTCCAACCCCCATTGGATGTAGACGACATTGTTGACGTGGCGGTTGAAGTCCAGGTCCTGTCTGCGGACGGGGAAGCGCACCGGATCCGGCGTCTCCTCGACTTCGGGCAGCGATCGGAAATCATCGGGGAGCGCCCGTTCCTCGAGGACGGCCTCGGCCGGAATCAAACCGTCCATCCGGACGGGTTTTTTCGATTTCAGATCAAGAATCATCCAGGAACTCGTCGCCGTCAAGACGGTCCCGCCGTCCGCACCCGTCATTATGAAGTCGCGGAGAGCGAACACGCCCTGACGGCCCGACGGCCAGGTTTGAACCTCGACGTTTTCGCCCAACATCGGGTATCGGAATATCCGGGCATGATAGCGGGACAGGACCCAGGTCAAGCCTTTTCGGACAAGATCGGGAACCGAGAAGCCGTGGGCGAGGGCATGCCTCCCCGCGGCATCCTGGAGATAATTTAAAAGTGAGGCCGGATGGACCCGGCCCTCGAAATCGACTTCATAAGTATGAATGCCGTAAGTCGTGACAAGTTTGATTTCCATACGCTTACTCCTTTTTGAATTCCCCGCCGCGGTTGCCTCGGGCCAGGGAGGCCAGCATTCCCGCGACACAGAGGACGGCGAAAACCGCAAACGCCGTGCGAACGCTTTGGAGCAGAAGATCGAGGTTTCCCGCGGAAACCGGAACTCTCCCCATGATCACGGACAGAATGCTCGTGGTGATCCCGAGACTCAGCATCTGTCCCGTCAACCGCATCGTTCCCAAAGCGGCGGCGGCGACGCCGAAATGGCGTCGTTTGACGGAACCCATGATCGCGTTTGTGTTGGGGGAGGCGAAAAGGCCGAAGCCCACCCCCAGAAGGGCCAAGCCGAAAGCCAGAAAAGACAAGGACGAGCTCGGGCTGAGAAAGGCGAAGACCCCGAGCCCCGCGGCCGAAAGCCCCATGCCGGCCGAGGCGATGACCCGGGGTTCGATTCGGTCGGAGATCCGGCCTGCAGCGGGCGAGCAGGCGGCCATGATGAGCGGACGGATGATGAGGATCAATCCCGCCGCCTGGGGACCGAAGCCGAGGTTATACTGCAGATACAGGCTCAGCAGGAAACCGGCGGCATACGTGGCGCTGTAGTTGATGAGAGCGGCCAGATTGGAAAAGGCGAAGACCCGGTTTTGCAGAAAAAGGCGGACATCGAGCAGCGGCGCCGTCGTTCGCGTTTCCCAAACGGCGAAGGCGGCCAGAAGCATGATCCCGGCCGCCGCCAGCAGGGCGGCCGGCCACGACGGCAGGCGGGAAAAGCCGTACATGAAGGCGGCCAGACCGAGGCCGTAAGTCACCGCCCCCCAAACGTCGAACCTCTCCCCTTTCGCCTCCGCCCATTCGCCTTCGAGCCGCGCTCCCAGAAAAATCAAGGCGGCCAGTCCCATGGGGACATTGACCCAAAAGATGCTTCGCCAGCCGAAATTCTGGACAAGAAAGCCGCCGAGAACGGGCCCCAACGAGAGTCCGAGATAAACGGCCGCCGTGTTGATGCCGAGGGCCTTCCCCCGGCTTCCCGGCGGATAAACCGAGGTCAGGATGGCGACGCCCGTGGCGAAGATCATCGCGGCGCCGAGGCCCTGGGCCAGCCGGCCCGCAATCAGCATGGGCGCGGAGAGCGAAAGCGCGGAGAAAAGAGACGCCGCCGTGTAGACGACGAGACCCAGGGAAAAAATTCTTTTCCGTCCGACAATGTCGGCCAACCGGCCGAACGAAACAAGGAAGACCGCGGCCGCGAGGAGATAGGCGGTCGCAATCCAGCCCAGGGAAACCGCCGTCAGATGGAATTCCCGGCCGATCATCGGAAGAGCGATATTGACCGAGGATCCCATAAAGGGGGTTAAAAATGAGGCCAGGACGGAAACGAGCAGCGCGGCTCGGCGGACCCGGGCCTCGGAAGCCGTCGAAAGGGAATGCTTTTCCGTCACTTGAGGAACCTCACAGCATAATCCCGGATCTCGCGAAGTCCGAGCAGGCGTCCGGCCGCATAAAAGACCGCCAGGGCGGCCGCACCGGCCAAAACAACCCCGAGCAGAGACGACAGGAAAGCCGGCCCCGGAATCCGGGCGAGCTCCGTGTTTAAGAACCAACCCGCCGCACCGCCCACCGCCGCGGCAGCCGTTGTCCTCAGGAAGAAACCGGCCAGGGGCCCCCAGTCCGTCGGCCCGATCCTCCGGGGCAGAAGAGCCATCAGAATCCCGAGATTCAGAACGGACGCAATCGTCGCAGAAAGAGGAAAAGCCAGAAAACCCAGCGGCCGCATCAGGATCAGGTTGAGGACGATGTTGGCCGCGATGGAGGCCAGGCCCGCACGCATGGGGGTCCGGGCGTCTTTCCAGGCATAGAACGCCGCGGCGGCGTTTCTCAGGGCGGACATGAAGGGGATGCCGAGAAGATAGAGGACAAGGGCCTGGGCTGTTGCGGCCGTATCGAGCGGCGTGAATTTGCCCCGTTCATAAATGAGCCGGGTGATCGGAGACGCCAGAAAGGCCATCACGGCCGCCGCCGGAATCGTCATGACAAAAACCATTTTCAGGGAATCCGTGACCGTTTCCCGAATCTCCTCCAGCCGCCCTTCTCCCGCCAGGCGCGACAATCGCGGCAGGGCCACGGTGCCCACGGCGATCCCGAAAAGGCCCAGGGGCAGATGCATGACCCGGAAGGCGTAGTTCAGCCAGGTCATGCTTTTTTCCTCGAGCAGAGTAACGAGAACCGTGCTCACGGTGATGTTGATCCGGGACGCGGCCAGCCCGACGGCGACGGGAATGAACAACGCCAGGGCGCGCCGCAGGGCCGGATCCCTGAAATCGATGACGGGGCGGAAACGGAAACCTTTCCGGTGGAGTCCGGGAATCTGGACAAGAAACTGCATGAGGCCCCCGGCGACGACACCGATGGCCATACCGTATATCGGATCGCCGCCGCGGCGGACAAACCAGCCGTAAAGTCCGACCGGCACGGCGATGGACGCCATATTGAAAAAAGCCGGAGCCAGGGAGGGCAGGAAAAAGGACCCCTCCGTGTTGAGGTAGCTCATGGCCCAGGCGGCCAGAGCGATAAAAAGGAGAAAGGGAAAGACGACGGCCGTCAGCCGGGCCGTGAGCTCGATCTTTTCGGGAACGCCGCCAAAGCCGACGGCTATCAAACGGGCCAGTTGGGGAGAGAGAAATACGCCGGCGATCGAAACCAGACCGGCGGCCAAAAACAGGACATTGAAAACGTTGGAAGCAAAACGGTTCTGAGCCTCCTTCCCCTTCGCCTTTTCGGAGGCCAGGACCGGGACAAAGGCCGCGGACAGGGCGGTCTCGGCGAACAGATCGCGCAGAAGGTTGGGGATGCGGAAGGCGGCCACGAAGGCGTCCGTCGACCGTCCGGCTCCGAAAAGCCAGGCGAAGACCGACTCGCGGACGAGCCCCAGAACGCGGCTTATGGCCGTACCGATGCTGAACGAGCGGACGCCGCGGGCGATGTCTTCCATGGTTTTTTCCGAAGGCCCATCATAGACCGACTGCGCCCGGATGCGCAACCGGCCGCCGTCAGCACCGTGCGAGCATCCGAAGCTGCCGCTTCTTCTCTTCGTAAGTCCGAGGCACATGGACGGGTTCTCCGGTCTCCGGAATCATCCCCGTGTGATACATGCATGTCGAGCGGGTCATCGGCGTCGGCGTGAAGACCTGGACACCCTCGACGGGCCGCTCCCCGGCGGATTCGAGCCGGCGGATGAACCGGGCCAGCTCGTTCGCTTCGCGATCCGAGCTCCCGGGATGGGCGGCCATGAAATAATATTTCAGGTGCTGCCGGAGGTCCCCTCCCGAGGCAGCGAATATCCGGCGGAATTTTTCGAGGACCTCCGGGCTTCCGCCGGACTTGTTCATGAGTTCGAGAACCCGGGGCGAGACGTGTTCGGGCGCAATCTTCAAAAGCCCCGAGACATGGTGCCGGGCCAGTTCTCGGACATACTCGGGGCTTCGCACGGCCAGATCGAAGCGCACGCCGCTGCGGACAAACACTTTCTTTACGCCGGGAATCTCCCGGGCCTTCCGCATCAGGTCGATCAGGCGGGCATGGCTCAGGTCGGCCTCGGGACAGTCAAGGCAATGTCCATCCCGGCAGGGCCGCCGGCAATCCATGCCGTACATGTTGGCCGTGGGGCCGCCGAGATCATCGACATAACCTTTGAAATCCGGCATGCGGACCAAACGGCGGATCTCTTCCAGAATGGACGCCTCGCTGCGCGAGATGATTCTCGGACCCTGGTGAAAGGCCAGCGCGCAGAACGAACACCGCCCGGTGCAACCCCGATGAGTGACAACGGAAAAGCGGGCCATGTCGAACTGCGGGAAATTCTCCGGGATCCGCCGAGAGAACGGCAGTCCATAGATTCGGTCCAGTTCATCCGAAGTGATGACCGGTGCCGGATATTGGACGACAAAGCGCCCGGCGTGTCCCTGGGCGAGAAGCCGGTCGTTCCCCAGCATGTTCTGGGCTCGCCGAAACGCTTCGGGATCCTCGGCGACGTCCTCGAACGAAGGCAGAACGGCCGCCTCCGCGGGCGGCGAGGAGCGGATGACACAGGTTCCGGGAATGCCGTCGAGATCAGCGCCTTCGCGGAATCGGCGGGCGATCTCAACAACAGCCGTCTCTCCCGGGCCGTAGACCAGGATATCCGCCCGCGTGTCGAGAAGAAGACTTCGTCTCACCCGATTTTCCCAGTAATCGTAGTGGGCGAATCTCCGGAGCGAGGCCTCGATGCCTCCCAATACGACCGGGACGCCGGGGAAGGCCTCCCGGATTCTGTTGGCATAGACAATGACGGCCCGGTCCGGCAATCTCGAGACATGGGGGGCATGCGGGTCCTTCTCCCGGCGCCTCTTCAAAGGCGTGGTATTGACCAGCATGCTGTCGATGGAGCCCGAGGTCAGGCCGGCGAAAAGCCGCGGGCGGCCGAGACGCCGGAAATCGTCCGCCGATGTCCATTCCGGCCGCTCGATGATTCCGACGCTCAAGCCCTCGGCTTCCAGCACCCGGGCGATGACTCCGACCGGAGACAAGGGATGATCGGCCCAGGGCTCGCCGCTCACCAGAACGACATCAAATCCGGAACCGTAAGTCGCTATCATCGCCTTGTCCTTGAAGTTTAACACACCCGGCCCACAAAAAGGCGGCCGGGTGCAGGGCATTTGGAGGGTCAATCGTAGCGGTCGTTTCGAAAAACAAACAGTCCGAAGACGGCATTGGCCAGGAGAAGCGCACCGCTCACAAGGAAAACCGCAGGCAGCCCGACATATTGGCCGAGGGCCGGGAAAACAAGCGCTCCGGTCATGTGTCCCGCCGTTTGGGCGGCAGGCGGGCTATTATACGATAACCGGGCTATAAATAAAAAAGGCGCGCAGCCCCGAACGGGAACTGCGCGCCGGCTCTGAGACTTCGGTAAAGATGTTAGTTGTTTTTACGGAGCTCGATGTTGCCGCTGAACGACGAAAGCTTGATATCCGCTCCGCCGCCGCCGACAACGCCCCGGAGCTCGCGCGGCGAAATCTTTCCGGAAACCTCGATCGGGAAATCCGTTTCGATGACGCCGCTGAAGGTTTTGGCGTTGAAGTCGAACGCAGACGCGGCCGGGATGGTCATTCTCACATTGCCGCTGTGGCTTTCCATCGTATATCGGCCCTTGGCATCGATCGTTCCGTTATAGACAATGCCCCCGCTCAGCGATTTGGCCCTGACGGTCCGCGCTTCGGACACGTCTTCGAGCCGGACTCGGCCGCTGACCGTTTCCGCCTGAATCGACCCTTTGACCCGGGCCACCTCGATGCTTCCGGACACGGCCTTGAGATAGACATCGCCGGAGATGTTTTCCAACCGGATGCCGCCGCTGACAACATTGACGTCGACGTTTCCGGCTGCGCCGAGAATGTCCACGCCGCCGCTGATTGCCCCGGCCTTGACCGCGCCGCCGGCGGCTTCGACTTTGATGTCGCCGCTGATGGACTTGATTTCAGGCGAGGCTTTGTCGGGAATCCACAGCGTGTAATTCACGGAGATGTTGAGGGATCTGTCCCCCCAGCCGCCCTTCCGGCGGGGATACTTGGTTTCGATGCGAAGTTCCCCGGCCTCACGGGCCACCTCGATGGTCACTTGACCGGCATTCTCCCTGGCCGCCTCCTGTGTTGCGGCCCGGGACACCTTCACGGCCTCGATGCGGACTTTCTCGTCCTTCCAGACCTTGACATCGATCGTCCCGCTGAGGTTGCTGAGGAAAATCCGGCCGTCCCGGGCCAGGCTTTCGACCTTTTCGAATTTTTCCTCGTAGGTTTCACGGTCCCGGGCCGAGCCGGACAGGGCCATGGCCAGGACGAGACCCGCGGCCAGGAAGGCCGCTCCGTAACGTTTTTCCGATCTGTTTCTCATCTCAACCTCCATGTTGATTCAAAAATTCTCATTTAAAGCGTATCCCGGGCCGGCCCGGACGTTGTCACCCAGGATGCATCCTGAAACGACAGGGCGTCGTCCATAAAGGCCATTTTTTCCCTGTAGGCGGACAGGAGAAAAGCCCTCGCCTGGATGTCTTCGGGCGCCATGAGCACGGCCTCCCGGCAAACCTGGATCGTGGCGTCGAAAACTTCGAAATTCTTTTCGAAGATTTCCGCGATCTCGACCGGCAGGTTTTCCCTTTCGTCGGCAAAAGCCTCGCTCAAGGATTGGATGGCCAGAATGTAATACCGTTCGGCTTCATCCAGTTTGGCCAGGGCGGTCCTTTCGCCGTTTTCCGCAAGCACGGGAACGCTCTGCCGCCCCATGCGGACGCCCAAGAAGATTCCCCCGCCGACCGCAACCAGAAGAAGCGCGGCGGCCGCGGCGAATCGCCAGGCCGGGCCGAGCGACCGAAAACTCCGCCGCGGAGCTTCAGCCCGCACCGAACGTACGGCGGGTTCCGAAACCGCGGATTTCTCCAATTCGGACCGGATCCGCAGCCAAACCCTTTCGGGAGGATCGGGCGTTTCCAAGCGGCTGGCTCCCGCGGCGATGGCCTGGAAGTCCTTCAGGATCTCCCGGCATTCGGAACACGTCGCCAAATGGGCGTCCAGTCGCCCGGCTTTTCTCTCATTCGCCCGGACGCCGCCATATTCGCTGATCTGTTTTCTGGCCGTTGCACATCTCATGTTCAATCTCCCTCGCCTCTCATATCGCCTGACGGGCTTTGAGAAATTCCCGGATCCTCATGCGCGCCTTGAAGAGCTGGGACTTGGAGTTCCCCACGGAGCAGCCCAGAATACCGGCGATTTCCTCATGTTTGAAACCCTGGACGTCGTAGAGCAGAAAAACGCTG
Source organism: Acidobacteriota bacterium (assembly GCA_033549365.1). Taxonomy (NCBI): domain Bacteria; kingdom Pseudomonadati; phylum Acidobacteriota; species Acidobacteriota bacterium. The sequence continues at coordinate 218,502 of JAWSUF010000002.1, read as the reverse complement.
CGCAGTCCGGGCGGAAGCGCCGCGGCCGCCTCGTCGATCGACTTGGCCAAATCGGTCTCATGGGAATCGTAGGCCGCCTCGTCCAGCCTCCCCTCGACATCGCTCAGGGGGACGGTTTTATCAAACCGGGTTTTCATCTTTCTCAGGTAGCTGAAACAGGTGTTGACGGCGATTTTATACACCCATCCGGCGAATGTCTCCGTATTCCGAACGTCCCGGATGTTGGAGAAGACCTTGAGGAAAACATCCTGCAGGAGGTCCTCGGCGGCCGCGGCATTCCCGGTATACCGCCAGGCGATCCCGAAGACGGGACGCTTGAAATGCCCATAAATGGATTCCATGGCTCCGATGTCCCCGTTTCGGGCTCTTTCCAGAATTTCTGGGTCAATGGCGGCCCGGGCCGCCTCCGAAGTTCCGAGACGGCCGTTGTCCGGACTCGTCATGACAACTCCCTCGAATCGGCGTTCCTGTTTCCAGGAGATATTATCGCCGATTCGCGCCGTCGCCGCCATAACCGTTGTCGAATTCATCATGCGTCCTCAAAATGAAAGATGCCTTTCGGGGCCGGATGGTTGCCTTTTCCGGAAAAAGATATAAAATAAACATCGGTCGGAGATATTTGGAGATAACGATGAAAACCATTCCGGCACGCGGATTTTTCCTCGGTTGGGCCTTGATCGCCCTGGCCTCATTTGCCGGGGGACAGGTTCTCTTTAAAATCGGAGGCCCCCACACCGATTCGGGCCAACATGTCGTTGTGGACGATGACGGGAACATCTTTATCGCCGGATGCTTTCAGGGAACGGTGGATTTCGATCCCGGCCCGGAGACGGCCCGACGCACCGCCTCGGGAGATCCGGCCGACCCCTTGACGGGACAGGATGCCGTCGACATCTTTCTGGCCAAGTATGACCCGGCGGGGAAATTCCTGTGGGTCGTCACCCTGGGAGACGAGGGTCCGGACAAGCCTCTGGCCCTCGATCTCGATCCTGAAGGACATGTTGTCCTGGCCGGCCGCTTTTTCCTCGACGGAGAAGGCCGAACCAGGACGTTCATCGCCAAATATGACGGCGACGGCGCTTTGCTCTGGGTCTTCGAACTCGATCCCGACGGCCTTCCGCCTTCGGATGATGAGGACGCGGCCTTCGAACCCACCCTGGCTTTGTCGGCCGCCTCCAACGGTCATATCGCGGTCACAGGGTCTTTCCGCGGAACGATCGATCTCGACCCATCCGGAAAAGCGGGGACGGATGCCGTCTTCACCTCGGACTCCGGCTCGTCGGATGCTTTTATCGCCGTTTATTCTTCGCTCGGGGAATTCCGCTGGGGAAAGGCCCTTGGAAGCCCCGGAGAGGACCAGGGCCGGGCCGTCCGGATGGATGCCGAAGGCCGGATTGTCGTCGCCGGGCTCCTCTCCGGAGATCTGTTTGTCGTTAAGTTTGACGCTTCGGGAGAAATCCTCTGGGAGAGTCGCGCCGGAGGCTCCGGCTCGATTCAGGTCGCTTCCGGTGCGCTGGCCCTCGATAATGCCGGAAGCATCCTTCTGACCGGCGAGTTCAGCCGAACCGCGGATTTCGATTCCGAGAGGGAAACGCCTCCCCTTATCGCTCGAGGCGAAAGCGACATCTTCACGGCCAAGTACGCGACGGACGGCGATTTTCTCTGGGCCGTCGGGGCCGGGAGCGTGTACCACGATTTCGGTACCGCCGTCGCCGTCGACAAAAACGGCAACGTCTTCGTCACCGGGTCTTTCAGCGGTGCGACCGACTTCGATCCCGGTGAAAAGGAAAACATCCTGATTCCAAAAGGCGGTCCCGAGGTCGGAGATATTTTCCTTGTCAAATACGATCCGGAGGGAAAATGCCTCTGGGCCCGGTCTTTCGGCGGCCCCGAAAACGACCCGGATAGCCTCCAAGCCGGTTGGGGGCTTGCGGTCGACGGCCGGGGCAACGCCTTCGTCACGGGGCGTTTCCATCTTTCGGCCGATTTCGATCCCGGCCCATCCTCGGAGTTTCTGACCAGCGACGGATGCGCCGATGTTTTCCTCACCCAATTCGATGGAGACGGGGAGCTCGTCGCCGCCCGGCTCCGTCATCCTCCGCTCCAGTTCCGCGGTTATAAATACCTCAACCGGTCGTTGTCCCAATTCGAATATATCAACATCCTGATCTGGTCCCGGAACCCGGGCGATCCCGGCGCCGTCTCTTTCCGGATCTATCTTGTCGTCGACGGAGTCCGGTCGCTGGAAACCGAAATCGACGTTTCGTCGACGACCTATTGGCACCGGAACGTCGCCCGAGACAAATCCTACCATTACATCTGCACGGCCGTGGATGTCTGGGGAAACGAGGGGGGCACGGCCGAGATCGTCGTCCGTTAACCGGATCGTTGACCATGAAAAAATGTTTCCTCATCCCGGCGTCGATTCTTGTTCTTCATGCCGCCGGGCTGGCTCAGGATTTCACCGTCGTCGTCAAGGCTCACCACTTCAGTCCCTCCGACCGGGTCTTTCGGGCCATCTACGGCGGCGGCTGGACCTACGGAGCCGAGGCGACCATCCGGCCCTGGAAAAACATCGGGTTCTGGCTCGGCGGCCATCTCTACACCAAAAAAGGCGAACTCAGCTTCACCCGGGAAGAAACCAAGCTGGAGATCTTTCCGATCGGAGGCGGATTGAAATACATGACGACGTCCGGCCGCACGGATTTTTACGCCGGTCTGGGTGTCGGATATTTCCATTTCAACGAGATCAACCCCATCGGGAACGTCGACAAGGCCCATGTCGGAGCCCTGGCCAAAATCGGGACCATGATCCGGCTGCAGGAGGCGATCGTTCTCGATATATTTCTTGACTATACCTACTGCCGGCTCAAGCCCGCGGACACGCCCATCAATATCGGCGGATTTCTGACCGGCGCCGGGCTGGGCATCGAATTCTGACGAATCAGAAATCGAGCCGCGCCGACACAAAGGCCAGCCGGTCTTTTTTGAAGGGTCCGAATTTGGTTCCGATTTCGTCCCCGGCGACAAACACCGCACCGGCCTGAACGATCACCGCGTCCGAGACCCGCCATTCCAACCCCGGAGTCAGCAGAAAGGCGGAGGCGTTTTTTCCGGCAAACTCGCCGAGCGCGTTGAAAGCGATTTTCAGGTCTCCGCCGAGAAGGGGATATTCCAGGCGGCCGACCAGGTAATCCCCCGGTTCACCGAAAAACATGCCCTTGCGGAATCCGAAAATCGCCTCGGCCTCCGCGGTGGCGTCGATCTCGTCGAAAAGACCATGGGCGTATTGGAGATTGAGATAGAGGCCGTTTCCGATACCAAACGTATAGTCGGCCCCTGCGACGAAACGCGGGAATCCTTTTTCAAAAAGCCGAAAATGATGCCATTCAACCCTGGGTTTGGGAAGGATCCAGTACGGAATCTGGACGAATCCCTTGAAATATTCCGGCCGGACCCAGGCCGCCTCGGCCCACCAGCCGACCGATGACAGCTCCCCGGCAAGATCAAGACCGAAGACCTGCTTTAAAGGATGACGGTAATAGAGGTCCGGTCCCAATGTCAGCCCGTCCTCACGCAGGGCCGCGCTTCCGAAGATGGTGGGCAGGTCGAAATTTCCGCGATAGAAGCTGAGTCCGGCATCCACTCCGAAAAGATGAGTGGACAGCCTCACCGCCCAATTCGTGTTTTTGAGAAGAGCGCGGTCCTTCTTGATGATAAACCCGGCTGACGGATTAAGGCCCTGCGCGAGCAGATTCGTGAATCCATACGGCAGAGGGGCAATCTGCCTCGACAGGAGCCAAACGAACTGAAGACGGGTCGACCGTCCGGGGTGGAATTCGAGATTCAAGGCGGTTTGGGGCCGTCTCTCCCCGAAATAGTCGGGATCGAAGGTCAGGAAATTGGCGAAATCGACAGGATTGAGATTGTCGACGACGCTGATTTTGTCGGCCGTTCCCCAGGCGATCCGTTGTTTCCCCAAGGTCAGATCGAGATTCTTCAGAAGAAATCCTGTGACGCGGATATATCCCTCATAGAGCGCAAGCTCGAACGGCTCCGTCCGCACCGGAGTTCCCAGCGGGCCGGATTCCGGAAAAATGCGGCCGCCAAACATCGGCTCCGCGCCGGCGAAGGCCTCCAAACGGACGGCATAGGAAACCTTGTCGCCGGCACTCCCCGTAAGGGACAGCCGCGTTTCCAGCCTTTTCAGCCCGAACTCCCCGGCGTCATGGGAAAAATATCGGCCGTCCGGGTGTTCGGCCAGAAAAACGGAGGAAAACAGCTTGATTCGCCCGGAAATGCGGGGTCCGTCCGCCCATGCCGAACCCCCGGTCAGGATCAGGACCGCAACGAATGTTGCCAGGCTTCTCCGTTTCATCGAACGCTCCTTTTTAAAAATCTCTCGCTGAAGATCTCCTCGTCAAGATTCTGATCGACCCGGATATCCGTCATTTCCAGCACGGTGTGCGACTTGGCTTTCAAGTCTCTCATGACGATCTTCACGGGGATCCGGTAGGCGCCGGCCTTTCCGATCTCCTGTTCGGCGACTTTCCAGGGCGCCCCGGAATCGTCGGCCATCTCCATGCGATCGGGGAGTCCGGAGTCCTTGAGCACGCGCAGGCGCACGGTTTTGTAGGGCTTGTCCGACTCCGGTTTTCGCTCGAGTTCCAGAATCCAGGCTCCGTCCTCCTCACCGGCCAGACGGGGCGTGTAATGGGCGGAATACACCGAGGTGCCCAGATCGTCATAGGAAAAATCCGATCCCATGAAATTGTCCTTTTTATTGTGCGAAGCAATCCGGCGGACCCGGCGGAATTCCGGAAGATAGAGGTACATTCTGTCCTCGGCCAGAACCAGGAGACCGATATCCCGCATGTCGGCCGGTGACAGGAATTTCATGATCCTCCAGTCGTCGCCCGACTCGTTGTTTTTGGACCAGGCCCGAAGCTCCCGGACTTTGGAATCTCCCCGGGTTCCGACAAGAGTCATGCGCAGAGTCGACTCCATGTCCCGGGGCGCCTCGTCGCCGCTCGTCTTTTTTTCAACAGCGGTCAGAATCTCCTCGGCCGTCTGGGCCGGGGCCGCGGCGGCCAGGAACAGGACGGCGGAAATCACGAAAACGGCATGTGAAGATCTCATGATGAACCTCCTTGGGTTTTTTTCGGCCGGCAGACCAGAATCGAAGCCGGCAGAATGGACAAGGCCGCCAGAGCGGCCAGAACCATGGACCCCGCCATCAGTCCGCCGAAATGGCGGAGCGGGCTCATGGAAGAAAACTGGAGAACGGCGAATCCCAGAACGACCGCGGACGAGTTCACAAGGATGGCCCGGCCTTTCTCCATGATGGTTTTTCGGACGGCGTCCTCGAGATCGTCCCCGCGTTCCGTTGCGGCCAGGACGCCGTGAACGAAATGGATCGTGTAATCGATCCCGACGCCGATGGAAACCCCGGCGATCATCATCGTCGAATAGTCGAGGGGGATGCCGGAAAATCCGAGAAATCCGTAGATCACGCCGAGCGTGAAAAGAGTAGGAAGGATGGACAACGTTCCGAGAAGAAGCGAACGCCGCAGGGCGATCATGAGCAGAAAGGTCATGCCGAGAGCCAGGAGAAGAGACTGGATCTGCGAGGAGAAAAGAAAGCGGTCGAGTCGCGAAAAAGCCGCCGTCAGCCCGCTCTGCGCGACCCGGGAAAAAACCACCGGTTGTCCCGATTCCATCATGTCTTCGGCCCAGGCGGCCGGAAAAACGGCCAGATCGTCGGCGACATCCAGGAGAAGTCCCCGGACTTTTTTTTCGAAGTCGGGGTTGCCTCGAGCCGCGGGCGCGAAGAGATCCCGAAGGGCGGAAAACGCGGTTTCGGAGAAGGCTTTTTGCAGGCTTTCTTCGACACGCAGGGCCAGGCCGAAAGCCACGTCCGAAGCCAGATCCTCGTCATCCCTCGCCTCCGGGATTGTGTGTTTCAGGACGGCGGCCAGATCTTCTTCGCCGGCGCGGCCGCCGGCGACGGAAGACAGGAGTTCCTCGAAGACTCGGCGGGCCGGGGCGGGATCGACGGCGAAGTCGAAATTGGGAGACAGAACGACGGCGGCGAATTCCTCGCGGACCATGTCCTGGACCGCAGAGTCGTCATATCCCGCACGGCCTTCGATCGCGTCCGCAAGACCCCTTTCCGCCTCCGTGGCATCGAAAGGAGCGTTCCGGGCGTAACGCCGGTGAAGCCAGTCGATCTCCTCCAAAACGGCCCGCGCCTCATGTTTTCGCAGCACGGTGACGGTCGCCGGATCCAAACCCCGAAGATCGAAGGCGGCATAGTTCCGGGCTTTTTCTCCGTTGAGAAAGGCCTCGACACGGGCTTCGAGATCCTTTTGAACGGGCATTCTCAATGTCGAAACCTTGGTGAACACCAGAGCTTCCCGCAGATCGTCGGTGATCATCTGGCTGAGCTCGTCGCGGCCCTCGAGAAAGAACCAGAGATTGGCCGCACCCCCGTCCGTCGCGGGGAGGACAAAGCGGTCGTTGAGCATGTGGTTCATTTCCTGGAGAACGTCGGGAACGCCCAGGGGCATGCCTGTATGATCGAGTCCGGCCAAAAAGTGAACGGCGCGACGGACAAGTCGTAACGTATCGGCCGAGCGGACGTTTTCGCCCTGAAAATAGATCGTCAGAGGAAAGGCTCCGTCAAAATGCTCTTCGACGACGGCGGTGGCCCGGCGCGGCGTGCTGTCGGCGGGAAAATACCGCGAGAAATCGACTTCCCGGGAAATCCGGGGGATGCCGAGAAGGAACGCGACGAATACGACTCCCGCCGCAAGGAGGACGACTCTCCTTCTCCGGATGACGAAGGACGCGATCGGCCCGAGGAAACGGAAGGAGAGCGTTCGAGACCTTGCTCCGGTTCGGATTCGGGGCGGCGGAAGAAGACCGGTCGCGGCGGGAATGAAGAGCACGGCAACGATGGCGGCAAACAGGATTCCGAGCGCGGCGAGTGCGCCGAATTCCATGACCAGCTTGAGCCGGGCCGTCAGAAACGAGGTGAATCCGATCATCGTGGTCAGACTCGCCATCATGACGGGAACAATGACCCGGCGGAGAGAGGCGGCGACCGCCGCGGACGTGTGACCCGTCCCGCCCGGAGAAAGCGACAGGACATTGACGATATGAATGCCGTAGGCCGAACCGAGCGCGATCAGAAGAACGGGAAGAGCGGGCGTGATCATTTTGAGGGGAATGCCGAGAAGCCCCATGAGACCGAAGACCCAGACCGTCGAAAACCAGACGGTGATCGACGGAAAAAGGACACCCCGCAGGCTTCCGAAACCGACGAAAAGAGTCAGAAGGACAATCAGAACGACCATGGGAACGAGACGGAAGATGTCGCTCTTGATGAACGCGTCCATGTAATAGGTCGTCGCCGGTTCGCCGGAATAATGGAGTTCGGCCAGCCCGCCCAAATGCTTTTCCAGAACCGGCCGGATGATTCCGGCGAAGATCCGATTCGAGTCCTGGCCGTTGCGGAGAAATACGGTCAGGGACAGCCACTCGCCGTCGCGTGAAATGAACGTGTCGGTGAAGTTTTCCCGCGATAACGCATCCTTTTTTACGGCTTCGAGAACGGCGCCGTCCCGGGGGATGTCGCGAAGAAAATCCGAAACCCTGAGGCCGTCCTCATCCCGGGAGATGTCGGGAGCGTTGACAATGGACGTCGCGAAAAAGACCTCGGGTTTCAGGGCCAGTTCCTCCTGGGCGTTTCTGAGCGCTTCCAGGATCTCATAGGAAAATGTCTCTCCGGATGCGGCCTTCAAGGTGACCAGAACGAGTTCGTTCATCCCGAACGTGTGGCCCGTATCGAGGAACAGACTCATGACGTCGTCGTCTTGGGGCAGCCATTCCGTGACGATGTTGCGGAACTGAAGATGTCGAAGCGGAATGAGAGCGGCGAGGGTCACGGCGATGATGAGAGCGACGATCAAACGGCGGTGCTTCAGAATGCCGTCCGTGAGGGCGACCATGGCGCGGCTGTCTTCGAAGTGAGCCTTCACTCTCTTTTCTTTTGATACGGGAGCAGGTTTCATGTTCTTCCTTATGATGACTTTGATCTAAAACGGGGTCGGAACGGCTATCCCGGCCATCAGTTGCGCCATGAGCCCCCGTCCGATATCCCGAAGTGAGGGACCGCGTTTCTTGATGGTCCAGAAGGAGAAGGCGACCTGGATGATCCCCATAAAGTGGATGGCCGCCAGGGCCGGATCGAGATTGCGCCGGAAATGCCCGTCCCTCATCCCCCGGCGAAAGATCTTTTCCAGGGAGGCCGTCAGAAACTCCGTCAGAGCGCCCAGCTTGTCGAGCAGTTCGGGTTCTCCCATGTGGATTTCATCCGAGTAGACGATCCGGAAGATTCCGGGATAGAGTTCCAGAAAATCCAGGTGGAGATCCAGCATGAGCCGGAGCTCCTGATCGCCGCCGCCGGCTTTCTTGCCGACTTCCCGGAACTGATTTTCGGCGACTTTCAGGGTTTCATCCAGAATCAGGGCCAGAATGTCTCTCTTCGAACGAAAATGCCGATAGAGGGCCGACTCCACGAAGCCGACCTCGCGGGCGATGCGGGCCACTGTCAGCCCCTTGAGCCCGCTCTGATCGACGATGCGGAGGCAGGTCGCGACGATCTCGCTTTTTCTGGTGTCTTCGCCGCTGAAAAATATTGTGCTGTCCATCGTAGTGAACCCTCACTCACATTACGCATTCCCGAACCATTTGTCAAGCCGCCGGGGTTGTACGCGGGTCAGGCGTTTTCGCGTTCGACGACGGTATGGAGCCGCTCCAGGAAATCGGGGATGGCCGAGGTCACCCGGCTCCAGCTCGGGATGAGCGGCGAGTACAGCGGGTCATCCAGGAATTCCCGGCCGGCGATCTGGAGCGCCCGCGTGAAGGCTTCGACCATGACCGCTTCCTGATGGCTGTCGAAGATCAGCCCGTTGATGGCCGAATCGTCGCTGTACCGCTTGATGGCGTCCTTGGCCGTCCGTTGATAGTTGATGATCAGGGTGTGCAGAACCGAATCGCTGAGGACGGCGCCTTCGACGGCCAGGTTGCGGAACAGGGACTTGGCGATGTCGATGGACATCTTCATCAACCCTGTTTTCGGGTTCTCGGCCGAAAGCGGCTGGTGCTTGTGTTCATAGGTCTCGCAGATCTCGGCCTGACAGATGCGCCGCGGCGAATAATTGCGCTGAACCTCGCACAGCGTTTCGACCTCGAGCCCCCAGTCGCCGGGGATGCGGTTGATCCGGGCCAGTTCCGCGATCATGGCGAACTCTCCGGCCAGGGGATAGCGAAAACTGTCCAGGTAGGCAAGAAGCGGCAGGGAACCGAAAATCTTCATCAGGCTCCGGAGGACGGGCGTGACGAACAGCCGCGTGACCCGGCCGTGCATCCGGTCGGTCACACGGGCATAGAATCCCTTGCAGAAGGCATAGTCGATGTGAGGCGAGACGACCGGATAACACAGGCGGCCCAGGATTTCCGGCGAATAATTGACGATGTCGCAATCGTGGAGGGCGATGACCTTGCTTTCGCCGCGCGAGAGAATGTAACCGTATGAGATCCAGGCCGAGCGCCCCTTGCCGTCGTCACCGGCCGACAGTTCACTTTCGGAAAGCAGTCTGTAGAGGTCGGAAATCCCGGGACCCGTGGCCCAAAGGATCCGATGGCGCTGCGGGAGAACGGAGAAAAATGCCTTGGTCTTTTCGAATGTCTCCGCGTCCGGTGTTCGACCCAGGGGGATGACGATCTCGTTAATGTACGTCACCGTCTTGAGGTGATCGACGATCCGTCCGATCGCCGGCGACTGGAATTCGGCGGGGATCATGGGCAAGACAAGAGCTATGGGCCGGCTCCGGCCGAATTCTTCCAGCTCTTTCTCCATGCGGGCCATGTCCGTCGCCCCGAAGCGGTGAAACGTCGTGATGACTCCGGTGTGATGAAAATCCGCCATGATCCCCCTCCTGCCGGACGGTCCGGCATTTTTCATTTTATGGGCGGCGGGACAGAATTTCGAGAACGGCCGCCCGCCAGCCTTCGGGCCCGACGCCCTTTTCCAAGACAAGGCCGTCGAATTGCACGGCGGGATCGTGAACCCCGCCCGGCCGGGCGACGAGAACCGGCACATCGACGACCCGCAGCATCGGCAGATCGTTGAGGCTGTCGCCGATTCCGACGGTCGTCGTCGGCCCCCGGTCCCGGACAAACCATTCGATGAGCATCCGAACGGCGCGGCCTTTGTCGCTCGGTCCCGTCAGATGAAAAAACCGCCCCCCGCGGTCGATGCGAAGGCCCGCTTCGGCGGCCATCCGGCGGACCGTATCTTCCCCGGCCGGATCGTTCAGAATGAAGGGTTCGTCGTATTCCCTCCGCCGGGCCGGCTCCGCCTGCTCCTTGGAATACCCGCAGAGCCGGGCGATTTCATCCGTGTTCATATCTCCGAAACCCCGCATCGGAATGTTGCCTTCCGTCCTCATCCTCTGAAAAGCAGCCCGCAATATCTCATAGCGGGTCCCGAGTTCGACCACGGAGTAACCCGCAAGATCCCGCGCCTCCGGAATCCGGAACGGGAAATATCCCCTGGGGATGAAAATGCCGCTGCCGTTTTCGGAAACGAAGGGATCGTGGTTGCCGAACGCCCCGCGCAAGGCTTCGATTTCCGCCCGCGTCTTGCTGGAGCAGAAAACAAGCGGCACACGAAGGGCGGCCAGCGCCTCGAGGGCGGGACGGGCCGCATCAAAGCCGTATGTCGCATGGTCGAGCAGAGTCCCGTCCAGATCCGAGAAGACAACAAGTCCCGGAGAATTCACGGATAAGGCCCTCCTTTGAACTTAGTATAGAGGACCGGATTTCCGTCTGTCAAACCGGTGACGGAATTTGACTCCCCCGTTCCCGGCATGATAAAAAAATAGAAAGTCCCAAATCGCGGAAAGGAGTTTCATTTGACATATTTCACGGCTTTACGGGGTTACACGGCGAAAAGAATCGAGGAGATCCGGGATGCCGACATTCTCGTCGGAATCCCATGCTTCAATAACGACAAAACGATTGCTCACGTCATCCAGATGCTGACCCACGGACTGGACAAATATTACCGCGATCTCAAATCCGTGATCTTCGTCGCCGACGGCGGATCAACCGACGACACACGGGAGGCGGCCCGGGAATTCGAAATCAAACCCTGGCAGGAAAAAGTCGTGTCCATCTATCGGGGTCCCGGCGGCAAAGGCACGGCTCTGCGTTCGGTCTTCGAGGCCGCCCAGAAACTCAATGTCAGAGCCTGCGCGGTGGTCGACGCCGATCTCCGGAGCATCACCTCGGATTGGGTTCACTTCCTGATCGACCCCGTCCTTAAGAAAGATTATCATTTCGTCGCCCCCATTTATCTCCGGCACAAGTACGACGGAACGATCACCAACAACATCGTCTACAGCCTGACCCGGGCCCTCTACGGCAAGCGCATCCGCCAGCCCATCGGCGGCGACTTCGCCTTTTCCCGCAAGGTCGCCGAGGTCTACACGGCCCAGGACGTCTGGGATACGGATGTGGCCCGCTTCGGCATCGACATCTGGATGACGACGACGGCCATCACCCAGGGGTTCAAGATCTGCCAGTCCAATCTCGGCGTCAAGATCCACGACGCCAAGGATCCGGGCGAGCATCTCGGCCCCATGTTCCGCCAGGTCGTCTGGATTCTCTTCTCGCTCATGGAGACGTTCGAGCCGTACTGGAAAAAGGTTCGGGGCAGCGAGCCGGTCGAAACGTTCGGACACCGGAACCATATCGAGCCGGAGCCGATTTCCGTGAATCTCGAAGATCTCATCGATCGTTTCAAGGTCGGCTACGGACAATTCTCCTCCCTGTGGAAGGATCTCTTCAGCCCTGAAAGCTATGCGGAAATCCAAAGAGCCGCCGAATCCGGTCCGGCCGACTTTCAGCTTGTGACCGACACCTGGGTCCGGATCCTCTATGAACTGGCCGCGACCTTCCATGCCTGGCCCCGGAACCGGTTCAAGATCATCGAGCTCGTCACGCCTCTCTACTACGCCCGCGTGGCTCATTTCGTCCTCCGGACCAAGGACATGACTTCGGAGGAGGCGGAAAGCCTGATCGAGGAACAGACCCTGAGTTTTGAGAGACAAAAAGACTATCTGATTAAAATTTGGGATGAAAAAACCGAGCAGGCCGTGAGGGCCGCGCAGAGCTGAGCGGCGATTCAGGACGCCGACTCAAGCACGCGGTCGATGATCGAGGAACTGGACCGCCCTTCCAGATAGGGCACGATGACGAGCCGCCCGCCCGCGGCCTCGACCTCGGCCCGGCCGACGACCTCTTCCGGCCTCCAGTCGCCGCCCTTGACCAGGACATCGGGCCGGAGGCGCCTGATGAGTTGCAGCGGGGTGTCCTCGCCGAAAGAGATCAAGCCGCCGATATCCGTAAGGGCCGCCAGGACTTCAAGCCTTTCCCGGAGAGGGAAAACGGGCCTGTTCGGGCCTTTCAAGCGCCGCACCGATGCGTCAGCGTTCACCCCGACGACGAGAACGTCGCCGAGCTTCCGGGCTTCCCGAAAAAGACGGATATGCCCGGCATGAAGAAGGTCGAAACAGCCGTTCGTGAAAACCACCGTCCGCCCCTCTCTTTTCACCCCATCCCGGAATGCGGCGACCTCCGTCCGGCGAATGAGTTTCTTGAACTTCACCATCATTCGTCTCTTCTCATCAGGGGAAATATTGTCTTTCCCAAAATCGCGTTTCATGTTGTCCCCGGGTTTCATCGCTGAGGCGGCTTGACGGCGATGCCCTGGGAAAACTCCCAGACATGGGGCAGGCGGGCAACCCCGTTGTCCCTGGCCGTGGACGACACCAGAAATGAGTACATGTTCTGATGATAGTCGTAGGGATAGCCGTCCCTTTTGTGAACGGCGACATCGAGATAATACGTGCCGTTGATGAGGTTGAGGGCATCGATACGGCAGGAGACCCGTCCCGGGCCCTTGATCAGAACGGGCGCGAAATCCTCGAGGTGGGTATTCGTTCCATAGACGGCGATGCCCTTGGAATTGAAGACACCGATGCCGAAAACGAAATCCTCGATCCGGGAATAGGCCTCGACTTCGATGTCGATGGTCAGGCCTTCGTCCGGTGAGAAAACATGCTTCTCCCGCCCCTCGGCATTGCGCAGGACGACCTTTTTGATTTCGACCTCCCGCATGCCCCAGCGATTCTCCCGGCGCCCTTCGTCCCAGGTTTCGGCCCCCGCCGCGGTTTCCGTCTCGCGTTCCTGGCGTTTCTTCTCGAAGGATTTTTCCTGTTTGTCGGTCACATCCTGGAGATAGGCGTCCACGATGCGTTTGGGCTCCCCGATGGTCATGATGCGGCCGTTCTTGAGCCAGACGACGCGGTCGCAGATCTTTTCGACCGTGGCCAGGTCGTGGCTGACGAAAAGAATGGTTTTTCCGCGACGGCGGAAATCGTCGATCTTGTCGAGGCATTTGGGAACGAACGAGGCGTCGCCGACGGCCAGGACTTCGTCGATGAGCAGGATGTCGGGGTTGACGTTGATGGCCACGGAAAAACCCAGCCTCATGTACATGCCTGAGGAATAGGTCTTGACCGGGGCGTCGATGAATTCCTCGAGTTCAGCGAAGCCGACGATCTGGTCGAATTTCCGATGAATCTCCTTTTTCGAAAGACCGAGCATGATGCCGTTGATGAAGACATTCTCCCGGCCGCTGATTTCGGGATGAAATCCGGCACCGAGTTCGATGAGGGCCGAGACCTTGCCGTTGACGGCGATCCGGCCCGAGGTCGGCTTGGTGATTCCGGACACGATTTTGAGCAGGGTGCTTTTTCCCGAACCGTTCTCGCCGATGACGCCGAACGTCCGCCCCTTGTCCACGGTGAAACTCACGTCTTCAAGGGCCGAGACCAGTTCGGCCGACTTGAGCGTCCGGAAGATATCCCCGCGGAGAAGGGCGCTTTTGAAGGTCTGAAACCGGTGGCGCGCCGAGTATTTCTGGTAGATTCGGGAAACGTTGTCGATGACGATGGCGCTCACCTAGACCTCCTCGGGAAACGAATCGCGCAATCTGTCGAAAATGAGATAACCGAAATAGAGAAAGACGAGACCGGCCAGCAGGGTCAGGCCCAGGCCGGCCCACCGGAGAATCTCGCCGTAGAAAAGGCTGCTCTGGTATCCCCCGATGATGTGCGTCATCGGGTTCAGGCTCAGAAACGTCCTCAGAAACGACGATTTCTGGATCGATTGAAAGGTCAGGGGATAAACGATGGGTGTCGAGAAAAACCAGAACGTCAGAAGGTTGGACAGGATGTCCTTGATGTCGCGGAAATGAACGGTCAGCGCCGAAAGCAGGAAAGCGAAGCCCAGAGAGAAGACGAACTGGACGATCATGACCAGAGGAATCAGAAGGACATGCCAGGTGAACGGGCGGGCGCCGGGGATGAGGAGAACGATCAAACCCTTGGCCGCAAGCAGAATCGGCAACCCGAAAAGAAAATGAATGAAATTCGACGTGACGACGACGATCGGCAGGATTTCGGCGGGAAAAAGGACTTTCTTGATCAGGTTGCCCTGAATCATCAGCACATTGGCCGATTCGATGGCCGATGAAGAGAACCAGGTCCAGGGCAGAACGCCGCAGAAAAGGAACAGCGCATAGAGAATGGGGCTGTTCCCGAAGGCCGGATCCCTCGGGCCGATGATGAATCCAAAGACGATCGTGTAGACGATCATGAGCAGAAGGGGATTGAAAAACGACCAGAAAAATCCGAGCACCGTTCCCCGGTAGCGGGCTTTGAGTTCCCGAACGACGAGGTTTTGGATCAGAACCCGGCACTTCCAGAGATCCCGAATGTTGTGAATGATGTTCAAAATGCGATTCTCCCTGAAAATACGGCCTCGGCTTCGGCCGTGTATTTTCCGTCGGCCCCGAAAAGAACAAGCGGGGGAAGGATCTCCGGCCTCTCCACCCCCGGACCGCAGGCGGCCAGAAACAGCTTCGGTGGCGCATCCTTGCGGGCCAGGACGTCGCGGATATTGCGGACGGCCAATCCCCGGTATTCCACAGCCTGCATGAAATCCTTTCTCCGTTGATCCGGATAGATGAAATACGCTCTTCCGTCGGCCTTCAGGCACTCCCGAGTCTTGCGCATTATATCAGATATGTCGCAGGCAATCTCATGTTTCGCAATGGACTTTTCCGGGCAGGGGCTGAGCACGCCGCCCCGCCTTCGGAAATACGGCGGATTGGAAAAGACGACATCGAAACCGGCGGGCGGACGGAAATCTCTGAGATCGGCCGACAGGATCTCGATCCTGTCCTCAAGACCGTTGATAAGGACGTTGCGCCGGGCCAGAGCAGCCAGATCCGTCTGGATCTCCAGGCCCGTCACGCGGCCGAAAGGCTTGATGCTGAGCAGCAGGGATACGATGCCGTTTCCCGTTCCCAATTCGAGGCAAACATCGCCCGGCCGGATCTCGACAAAATCGGCCAGAAGAACCGCGTCCACGGAAAACCGGTAGCCCTTCTTTTTCTGAATGATGCGGATCCGGCCGTGAAAAAAAGCATCCCGGGTCTCCCCGGAACCCGGTTCAGCGGCGATGCGATCCGTCATGATGATCCTCGGAAAAACAACCGAGCCGCTTGATTTCACCGGCCAAAAAAAGCGATCCGGCCGCCACGATGGGAATCCGCCCGGCCGAGAGCCGCCGGGCCAGGCGGCAGGCGGCCGCCGGGTCCGGCTCGAACAGGATTCGGGCTTTGGTTTTTCCAACCCGGGACGCGATGTCTTCCGGATCGGCGGCACGCTCCTGCGGCACCCGGGTCAGAATGACGGCCTCGGCCTCGGGAAAGAGCCGCCGGACCATTCCGGCGACGTCCTTGTCCTTCATGACCGCAAAAAGCAGAATGACTTTCCTTCCGACGGCCTGTCGGATGTGGTCGCGCAGCGCTACGGCTCCTTCGACATTATGCGCACCGTCGAGAAGAATCGGGGGCCGGCTCGAGAGGATTTCCAGGCGGGCTTCCCAAGAGGCCGTCCGGATGCCCGCGGATACGGCCCGCTGTGGAACGGGTTTCCAGGTCGAGTCGAGGACCTCCGCACAAACCGCCGTCACGGCGGCATTCCTCCCCTGATGACTCCCGGGAAGGGAAGGGGCCAGCCTGCGCCGGACGCCGTCGCGCTCGAAAAGGAAGATCCTCCGGCCGTCCCGGAGCCGGACGGTTTCTTCAAGACGCGAGCCCGCTTCGAAGACCGGGACGAAGGGCGCCTTCAATTCGCGGGCACGGCGCCTGATGGTCCGGAAGGCTTCTCCGCGGTCCGGTCCGCAGACGATGGGAATTCCGGGGCGGAGAATTCCGGCTTTTTCGAAGGCGATGCCGCCGAGGGTGCGGCCCAGTTGGCGCTCATGATCCCGGGATATGGTCGTGATCACGGAAACCACGGGATCGACGATGTTCGTTGCGTCGAGGCGCCCTCCCAGGCCGACTTCGAGGACGGCGATATCCGCCCGTTCCCGGGAAAAATACTGAAACGCCAAAGCTGTCAGGACTTCGAAATAGGTCGGTTGGACGGACTCTCCGCCGGACCGCTGGAGATTTTCGACTGCGTCCCGGATCCTCTCCAGAGTCCGGCAAAACCGGGACTCCGGGATCATGGCGCCGTCGAGACGGATTCTCTCTTCCGGACGAACCAAGTGAGGTGACGTATAGAGACCCGTCTTGTAACCCGCCAGGGTCAGGCTCCGGGAGAGCATGGCGCAGACCGAGCCCTTGCCGTTTGTCCCGGCCACAAGAACGGCGGGGAATCCGAGTTGGGGATCGCCCAGCTCCGCGCAGAGACGGCGGATGTTGTCCAGACCGAGTTTGACGCCGAAGCGTTCCAACCCGTCCAGATAAGACCGGCACCGGGAAGGGGTCATTGGGGGCGGTTGAGAAACAGGCGCAGGGCGCGGACCAGGTAATTCCGCAGGTGCTTGCGCTCGACGACGTCGTCGAGCATGCCGTGCTCGAGGAGAAACTCGGATCTCTGGAATCCCTTGGGAAGCTTCTCTTTGATGGTCTGTTCGATGACGCGGGGACCGGCGAAGCCGATGAGGGCCTGGGGCTCCGCGATGTTGATGTCGCCCAGCATGGCGAAGCTGGCCGTCGTCCCGCCTGTCGTCGGATCGCTGAGGATGGAAATAAAAGGCAGGCCGGCCGCGCCGAGCCGGGCGACCGCGGCGCTGGTCTTGATCATCTGCATCAGCGACAACATGCCTTCCTGCATCCGGGCGCCGCCGGAGCAGGAAATGATGATGACCGGACTCAGATCCTGCACGGCTTTCTCGCAGGCCCGGGCGATTTTCTCTCCGACCACCGACCCCATGCTGCCGCCGAGAAAGGCGAATTCCATGGCCAGGATATAAACCGGAATCCCGTCGAGAAAACCCCTGGCCGAAACGATGGCGTCGGCCATTCCGGTCTTTTCGCGGCTCTGCTCGAGCCGCTCGGCATACGGCCGGGTGTCTTCAAACTCCAGGGCGTCGACGGGGCGGATGTTTTCATCCAGAACATCGAATCGGCCGTCGTCGAACAGCATTTTCAGGCGTTCATCGGCCGCGATCCGGAAATGAAAGTTGCAGGCCGGACAAACCGACAGGTTGTCGAGAATATCCTGCTTGAAAAGAATTCTCTGGCAATTGTTGCATCGCGTCCACAGGCTGGTCATGACCCCTCGCTCTTGGAAGACTTCTTTCCGGGACGGGGATGGATCCTCCGGGTCAGGCCGGCGATGACGTCGTCGGCATTCGGAAGGTCTTCGTCGATATCCTCGTCGTCCCGCAACAATTTCTGAATCGCGGCCCGGAATTTCCCGGGATCAACGGGCTTTTCGAAATAATCCGCCGCGCCGAGACAAGACAGGGCTTCATGCCGGTACTGAGGGCCCCTGTAGAGTCCCGTGACGATGATCACCGGAACCCGGCCGTTCGACTCCTGATGGATCCTCCGGGTCAGATCGAAACCGTGGATTTTGGGAAGAATGGCTTCCAAAACAACGCAATCCGGATTCTCGGAAAGGAAAAGATCGTAGGCCTCCTGCCCGTCCGCTGCCCGGATGATGGTCAGCCGGGAGGAACTCAACATTTCGGCCAGGGCCTCGAGACTTCTGGCGTCATAGTCCACAATCAATATCTTTTTTTCGGTCATTGTCGGTCAGCAGATTTTAATGGAATCCCCCCCGGATGTCAAACACGCCGGGACCCGGCCGGAAGCCTTCTGAGGCCTTGATTTTCAATACTTTCAGTCATTTCGCGCGGCGGAACGATTCACGTCCTGATGGATGTCAGAGCCGCCGGCCCCTCCCTCCCTTTGGCATCGAAGGAGGCCAGGGAAAAGGGATAGGCGCGGAAACCCGGCGGAACGAACCGCAGGATATGTCGGTCGGTTTGAGAGCCGATCGTAGCCAGAAGAGTGCGCCGGCCCGACTCTTCAAGAAAGCTCAGTTTGTATCCGGCGATGCGCCTGTTCCGGGGATCGGGCGCCCAAGTGAAAACAATCACGTCTCGATGGAGATCCAGGATCTCTCTGGATTGGAGTTTCGCGGAAAAATCGAGCGGGGCGAAAATCGGAGGCGGAAGAACCTTGAGCGCGACGAGAATGTCGCTCGGGCTTCCCTGTGTTCCCGGACTTTCGACAGTGATCCGGGTTGCATAATTCCCCTCATCCAGCTTCGAAACGTCGGCCGCAAGGACAACCTTTTCGGGTTCCTCCCACACCTTCCCTTCCCGGGGTGTCAAAGCCAGCCAGGCCGCCGCGGAACGGGCCGTCCACTTCAGCCCCATCCCTCCGGCATTTCGGATTTCCAGGATCCCGGAAGCAGGCACGGCATCGCCTTCCACACTTTCAAGTGAGATGTCGGAGGACTGAACGGACAGCACCGGCGGCATATTCGGAAGAACGGAGCTGC
This sequence comes from Acidobacteriota bacterium, assembly GCA_033549365.1. Classification (NCBI taxonomy): domain Bacteria; kingdom Pseudomonadati; phylum Acidobacteriota; species Acidobacteriota bacterium. The sequence goes on along the minus strand of JAWSUF010000002.1, from coordinate 199,495 downwards.
TGAGGATCATCCCGACCCGGCTTTCCCAGGGAATGTTGGAATGCACCGTTTTTCCGGTCACCAGGGTATCGAAGCGAACCTCATCCCGCCGGATGGTCATTCGCACAACTCCCGGGGGTCCCCAGAAATCGGGAGTCGGGAGCGCACGTGAACCGTAGAACCGGCTCCAAAACGGCATTTGCCACCAGCCGACTTCACCCATGTATTTCGGAGAACCCGCACAGACTCCGGCACAATCCTTGTATCCGATTCTCCTGTCCAGCCTGTGGTGATAGCTGATATGGTCGTGCCCGTAGAGAAAGGCGCTCAGGCCGTGCTTGCGGGCCGTCTCCGTCAGCTCGACTTGTTCCGTCAGTGCGGGATCGGAAAGGCCTTCATAATCGTTCGTCTCGAACAGCGGGCCTCTTCCATAAGCCAGCTCGTAGCTCAACTCATCGGGTCCGGCCGGCCAGCCGCCCAGAACATGATGAAAACAGGCGAAAGTCCAGTCCTTCTTCCCCATGGCCAGGACTTTTTTAAACCAGGCCTTCTGTTCTTCTCCCAGAGTCCATTCCTCCGGCTTGCGGGGCGCGCGGGTTCCGCCGAAAGCGCAGATATCGAGAATGGCAAAACGCGCGCCACCCCTGTTTTCAGAATCGCCCCCCCAGGAAAAAGCATAATAATTTCCGTCGCGGTGCCCTCCCTCGCCGTAAGTGCCGTCGTCGGGCATGGGAAAAAGGCGTTTGCGCCATTCCCTGGATTTATGGCGCGTGGCATTCCAGGACGTCTCTCCGTCATGATTCCCGAAACACAAGTGAAACGGCACACACGACGTCACTCCCGAGAAGATCTTTCTCATCCTCAACCAGAATGTGCGGGCCAAAGCGTCATAATCCGCGGCCGTCAGATTTTGCTTGGGGAGGTTGAACCCCGGCCATTTATGGCGAGCCCCGAGCCCTGTGGTGTCACCCAGGTTGATGATGAAATCCGGATCTTCATAAGCCAGAATGTACCTCTGCATCTGCGCCAGCGTGAATCCGTTTCGAAGGCTGTTCAGAGGCGGCTTTCCGAACCAATCGGGGTTCATTCTCAAGCCCTTTAAAAAGGACACGACATAGTCGCCGCCGAGTTTGGCCGGCATCTCCTCCGGAGGAACTTCGTAGTCGGCGTCGTCGAAGGTGTGATCGTCGCCAATGAGGATGATGGAGATTTCGTCGCCCCGGTCCAGGTCGACGTTCGGCAGTTTGAAAGCCTTGGGCGCGAGCGCTTTCCAGGGACCCGTTCCCTCACGATATTGAACCTGGTAGTGAAGCCGGCGGCTTTCATATCCCGTCAATTCGACGTCGAGCGTCCCTTCAACTCCGGTAAACGCATGAAGGCGCATCGGCGCCGCCAGGCCTTCAGCTCGGTCGCTGACGGGTATCCGGATATCAAGGCGGCAACCCTCCTTGAGGATGAGATGAAGATTCGCCCGGCAGGCGCCGCCGGACGCTTTCCTGACATTGTAAACCCTTTCGGCGCTTTCAAAGACGGTCTCGTCATACGGGAACGGATAGGATGTGTCGAAAAGGTAATCGCGAAGAGGAGATGACGGCGGCTGGGAGGAGTTTCCGGCTAAAAAACGCGGACAAAACCCTGCGGCGGCCAGACCGAAGCCTCCGGCTTTGAGAATATCTCTTCTGGTCCAGCGCAATCGTCGTCGCCTTCAGCGTTTTCTTTTAAAAAAACATCCGCGGCCCCCAAGCTGCGGACGCAGGAATTATATTGAACAAACACAAAAAGTCAAGTATGATGGGGTGCCTGTCATGGAAAAACACGAGCAACCCGACGTTTCCGTCGTCGTCCCCATTTATAACGAGGCGGAAAACCTGTCCGACCTGCACCGGGAAATCTCCGAGGCCTGCCGAAGCATCAACAGACGCTTCGAATTTTTATTCATCGACGACGGAAGCACCGACTCGTCTTTCGCCGTCCTCAAGGATATCAGCGCCTCCGATCCCCGGATGCGTGTCATCCGCTTCCGGAAGAATTTCGGCCAGACCGCCGCGATATCGGCCGGATTTGAGCACGCCCGGGGCGAGATCATCATCACCATGGACGCGGATCTTCAGAACGACCCGGCCGATTTTGCGCGTCTTCTGGAAAAAATCGAAGCCGGGTTCGACGTCGTCAGCGGCTGGAGACAAAACCGCAAGGACCGTTGGCTGACCCGCCGCATTCCCTCCATGCTCGCCAACCGGCTGATCTCCCGGATCACCGGGGTCAAGCTGCACGACTACGGATGCACCCTCAAGGCCTTCCGCCGCGAAGTCGTCAAGAATCTCAGTCTCTACGGCGAGATGCACCGCTTCATTCCCGCCATCGCCTCGAGCCTGGGCATCGTTCTGGCCGAAATTCCCGTCAACCACCGCCCGCGCCGCCGCGGCCGCTCCAAATACACCATTTTCCGGGCCCCGCGCGTTCTCCTGGACCTTATGACCGTCAAGTTTCTTCAGAGTTACTCAACCCGCCCGCTGCAGATTTTCGGTCTTCTCGGTTTTCTGGCCGGGTTTCTGGGCGCAGGCCTGGCCGTGTTCATGTCTTACGAGCGGCTCTTCCTCAATAAAGGCCTCGGTGACCGGCCGCTCCTTCTCCTGGCAGTGCTGCTCATCGTCATCGGTTTTCAATTCATCACCCTGGGCCTTCTGGCCGAGATCATGATCCGGACCTATCACGAATCGTCCCATAAAAAAACGTACCACATCAAAGACATCATCGGCCCGGATTCCGGGGAAAAGTCCTGACGTCCGCGGCCATGAAGATCCTCATGATCGCTCCCGAGCCGTTCTTCCAGCCGCGGGGGACTCCGATCAGCGTGTATTTTCGAAATCAGGCTCTCACGTCCCAGGGCCACAGCGTCGATCTCGTCACCTATCCCCTCGGGGAAGACGTGGTGATGCCCGGATTGAAAATCCACCGGGTTCCCAACATCCTGTTTCTCAAGAAAATCAAGATCGGGCCTTCTTTTGCGAAAATTCCCCTGGACGCCCTTCTGCTGTTCAAGGCGGCGTCGGCCTTGCTGAGGAAAAAATACGATCTGATCTTCACCCACGAGGAGGGATCCTTTATCGGGGTCCTGCTCGCGGCCTTCCGGCGCCTTCCCCATGTCTATGACATGCATTCGAGTCTTCCGCAACAGCTGGAAAATTTTGCGTTTACAAGGTCGCCCATTCTGAAAGGCCTCTTCTCCTATTTGGAATCCCTGGTTCTGAAAAGGGCCCAGGCCGTCATCGTCATCTGCCCGGACCTCGAAAATCTTGTGAAAAGCCTGGGACATGGGGAAAAAACCGTCCTCATCGAAAACGTTCTCGATTTTCCCTGCGAGGGATTCAGCGCCGGGGACATCGAAAACCTGCGGCGGGATGCGGCTCCGAGCGGCGAAAAGATCGTTCTCTATGCGGGAAATTTCGGTCCCTACCAGGGAATTTCCCTCCTTCTCGAGGCCGCCGCCCGGGTTCGCGAACCCGCCGTCTTCGTTCTGGTCGGAGGAAGCGGCCCCGACAGGACGGCCATGGAAAAAAAAGCCGGGGAACTCGAACTCGGACGACGGGCCGTTTTTTATGACAGGGTGCCGCCCGACCGTGTCCCCCTCTTCGTCGCTGCGGCCGATGTCCTGGTTTCTCCGCGCGATTCGGGAACCAACACGCCGCTTAAAATCTACTCTTTTCTGAAGTCGGGAAAGCCTCTGGTGGCCACGCGTTTGTGGACCCACACTCAGGTTCTCGACGACCGGATCGCCGTTCTGGCCGATCCGACACCCGAAGCCTTTGCCGAAGGACTGAGCTTCGCGCTGTCGAACCCGGAAGCGGCGGCCCGGGCCCGGGCCGCCCTGGCTTTGGCCGAGAAGGAATACACGTTCGAAGCCTATAAAAGCCGGCTGGAACGCGTTCTCTCCCTTGCCGTCAGACCGCGCCGGACATGAACCCGATTCTTGGGGAATTCGGCCCGCGGGCGCAGGTTGACATCGGTCGATCATCCCGATACGATAAGCGTCCGCAACGCGTCGGCGGGGTCGGCCTCGGGACGCTGAAGCCGGTCTTGCGGACGGAGCATCGATGAAACGACTGCCGCTTTACACCAAGATCCTGATCGGCCTCGCTCTGGGCGTCGTCGTCGGTCTCGTTTTCGGCGAGAAGGCCGCCGTCATCCGCCCGATCGGAACGGTTTTCATCCGCTTGATCACGATGATCGTCGTGCCCCTCGTCTTCGTCTCCCTGACGCTGGGCACGGCCAGCCTCGGCGATATCAAGAAAGTCGGCCGCATCGGCGTCAAAACCTTCGCCTATTTTACAGTTACCACCATTATCGCCATCTCATTGGGGCTCGGCCTGGGCAACCTTTTGAAACCGGGAACGGCTCTTGACGATTCGGTAAAAACCGAACTCCAGGAGAGCTATGCCGCGTCGGCCGAAGCCGGGCTCAGCCGTCTCGAAGAACGGCCCTCGACCGTTGAAATTCTGATCGATATCGTTCCCACCAATCCGATCAAGGCCCTGACAGAAGGGAACATGCTCCAGGTCATCTTTATGGCTCTGCTCTTCGGCATCGCCCTGACTCTGATTCCCAAGGCCAAATCCGAACAGGTCACGGCGCTGCTCGACAGCGTCAACGACGCCGTCATCCAGATCGTTCACATCGCCATGAAGATCGCCCCTTACGGCGTTCTGGCTTTGATCGCCTCCGTCGTCGGGCAATTCGGTCTCAAAGTTCTCGTCGCGCTTCTCAATTATTCCCTGGTCACGATCGCCGGCCTGGCTATTCACGCCTTTGTCGTCAACGGCTTGGCCGTGCGTTTTCTCGGCCGCATGAATCCCCTGACCTTTTTCCGCGCCGCCAAGGACGCCATGCTGATCGCCTTCAGCACCTCGAGTTCGAGCGCCGCCCTCCCGGTCGGGATGCAGAGCGCCGAAAAGATCGGAGTCAAACGCCAGTACTCGAGCTTCGTCATTCCCCTCGGCACCACGATCAACATGGACGGCACGGCCCTCTATCAGGGCGTCTCGGCCATTTTCATCGCCCAGATCTACGGCCTCAATCTTAGTCTCGGCGACCAGTTGACGATTGTGCTGATGGCCACGCTGGCCTCCATCGGCACGGCGGGCGTGCCGGCCGCCGGCATCATCATGCTGGTCATGGTCCTCAAGCAAATCGGCATCCCTCTCGAGGGCATCAGCCTGATCATGGGGGTGGAGCGGCTGCTCGACATGTGCCGGACGGCAACGAACATGGCGGGGAATATTGCCAGTTCCGTCGTCATACAAGCCTCAGAAAAAAACACCTCCTAGCCTGATCTCTTCACAAAAATGCTTGTTAAGGTTCTTTGTTTGTAATCCAGCACTTTTGCCCTCCGGGCGAGCCGATCCGGCCGCATCTGCTGCGTTGCACAGGGTTCGCAGTACCGAAGAGTACAGCTTCACCCTGCGCGCCTTGCATCTACGACCGCCTCGACTCGTGAACAGATCAGGTCTTTCCCTTTCGGGCGAGTCGATCTCATCATTCCGGCTACGTCGAGGGGGCTGCAACGCAGTTGGAATAGTGAGATCGGCACGCCCAAAGGGTGAAAACGCCCGATTAAGGCGAAAAAAGAAATCAGGGGGTTTTCACGCACGGCTCCGGAACAAGCCGTTGGAGGCTACCGCGGGTTTTTACTGGATGTCCCGGCGGCTCTGGATCTTCAGCATCCGTGCGCCGCGGGCGAAGGAGAATTCCGGAAGCGACGCCGTCACCACGGAACCGGCGCCGACGACGGTTCCGCGGCCGATGTTCGCTCCGTCCAGAACCATGACCCCGGCGCCCAGCCAGACATCGTCTTCGATCCCGATCCCCCCCTTGCCCACGGAGGGCTGAAACATGATCGGGGTTTCGAGATCGTCAAACCGGTGGTTGCCGCCCGCAACCAGATAACAGTTGCCGGCCAGAAAACAATACCGGCCGAGGCGGATCACCGTTTCCGAAAGCAACGTGCAATGGGCCGAAATGTTGCAAAAATCCCCGAGATGAATGGAGCCTTCCTTGCAACTCAGAATGGTTCCCCGTCCGATGTAACAGTCCTCGCCCACAACAATCCCCTCATTGGCTTCGCCTTTGGCGTCCAGAACGACCTGGTCATCGATGACGGTCCGGGCTCCGATGCGGATTTTATGGGGGTGCCGCAGGGTGATGCCCCGGCCGAAAACCACGCCGCGGCCGGTTTCTCCGAGAAGACACGGAAAAAAGATCTTTCTGAGAAAGAACCCGAGGGCGCCGGGAAAACCGGAAAACAAACCGGTGATGATTTCATATTTCAAGAGAGCGAGCAGGCCTTTGCGGCCGACGACGAGGGTGCCGTATTTTGCGGACAGGGATTTTTTACCGTCCGCAAGCTCCTTATGGATGCTTCCCCGGAAAGGATCGGTCATCGTCCCGCCTCCTCAAGCCGTATCTCCACCGCGTCGACTCCGAGTTCTCAGAGCTCTCCATAGGTCGTCAGCGCAATGCCTCGGCGCTTCAGGATTCTCTTCGGACCTTCATCCAGGAGCGCCTCCAGTTCGAGCCTCCGATGATTGCGGACATAGGCGCATCCCGTCATCCTGTCGAGCGCAAGGAGCTCCGGCGTCATGCGTCCCGGATGGACCATGATTTCGCAGACGCCTTCCAACCGTTCGAGAACGGCTTCGAGGCGCCGGCGTGTCATGCAACCGCTGACACAGAGGCCCCGGAAACGCGCGGCGGCCATTATACCATGAGCCCGCAGGCGCCGTCGCAAAACCGGAGCGGCGGCGGATAACGCCAGGGCCTTGAGGGCCGGAACCGGCCCGCCGGCCAGGCAAATCTCCTCAACAATGCGGATGCCCCGGATGCCGTATTCCGCGGCGATTTTCACCGCCGCGGGAAAAACGGGAAACAGGGCGTGGACATGTTTTTCACTGTCGAGATGGTCGGGGACGATTCCCGAGGCCAGGACTTTTTCGACCTGGGCCCGGAATTCCCTTTCGATTTCGGCCCGACACAGCTCTCCGGACATGAGCCTTTTTAATACCGTATAAGGACTTCCCGTGAATGAGCCGGAGGCGCAGAGAAGCCCGGCCACGCGGCCGGGCGGGGCGACCGGAACACCGCGGATGATATTGAGGTGAACGCCCACGCCCAGTTTCGGCCGGCCGCGGGCCAGTTCGACCGCATGATCGAATCCGGGCATATTGACCATCAGCGAGGCGCTGCTGAGAATCCCGGAATCGTGGGCCTCGATGATGCCTTCGTTGACCCCTCGGCAGAGACCGAAGTCGTCGGCATTGATGATGGCTCGTCGTATCATGAATCGTCTTCATCATAGCCGCGCCGGAAAGAAAATTGCAAGCGCCCGCCCTCTTGTTCCGGCGGCGGGGTTGTGTCATAAAGGACACAATGAAACGATCGCGCCGGCACGCTCTCGGCCAGCATTTTCTGGACAACCCCTCCCTTCTCAACAAAATCGCCGCGCTCGTCGCCCCGGGCCCGGAAGAAACCGTTCTGGAAATCGGCGCCGGGGAAGGCGCCCTGACACGGGCCCTGGCCGAAAGAGCCGGCCGGGTGATCGCCATCGAAAAAGATCATCGTCTGATTCCGGCGTTGCAAGAATCCGTCCCGTCCAACGTCGCCGTCATCGAGGGAGATATCCTCGACATGGACCTCGACCGTCTGATCCGTGAACTGAACACCGGCCCGTTGACCGTCGCCGGCAACCTTCCCTATTCCATCTCCACCCCGCTTCTTTTCAAAATCCTCGATTCGAGAGTCTCTTTCAAAGCCTGTTTTTTTCTCCTTCAGAAGGAGGTCGCCGACCGTCTGGGGGCCGGCCCCGGCACGAAAGCCTATGCGCCGCTGTCCATCCTTTTTCAAAACGTGTTCGCCGTCCGGCGGGAATTCGCCGTCCGCCCCGGTTCTTTCCGGCCGCCCCCCAAGGTGGATTCGGCCTTCGTCTCCCTTCGGCCGAGAGCCGAGCCCCTGTTCCGGGAAGGCGGGGATCCGGGATTCCGGAACTTTCTGAGGTCCGCCTTCGCCCAACGCCGCAAGATTCTTCGAAAAAATCTTGAGCCGGGATGGGGAGCCGCATCCCTCGTTACGGCTTGGGAAAGCCTGTCTCTCGAACCCAAGGCCCGAGCCGAAGAACTCGCCCCGGAACGCCTCGCGGCCCTCTACCGTCACCTGTCCTCTTCCCTGGAAAATTCGGCGTGATGTATAATACCGGGGCCATGACAAAAACAGACTACTACCGGCGGCTGGTTGACATTTTTCTCGCCTACAAACGGCGGCGGACGGTTCTGAACTACGCGCCCATCCGGCTGTGGATCGAACCCACAAGCCACTGCAATCTCAAGTGCGTCATGTGCCCGAACAAGGATCTCAAGCCGGCGGATCGGGGTTTCATGGACGTCGCCCTGTTCCAGGGCCTCATTGATGAAATGCGCGACTCCGTCCATGAGATCAATCTCACCCACAGGGGGGAATCCCTCCTTCATCCCGGGTTTTTCGACATGGTCCGCTATGCGGCCGGCTCGGGAGTCGTGACTAAACTTCACACCAACGCCACTTTGCTCGACGAGGACAAAGCCCGCGCCCTGCTCGAATCCGGTTTGGACCAACTGACATTTTCATTCGACGGGTACGACAAGGAGGCCTACGAAAAGATCCGGGTCAACGCCGATTTCGATAAAACCCTGGCCCGAATCGAAGGGTTTCTCCGACTCAAAAAGGACCTTCAAGCCCGGAAACCCTATACCATCCTGGAATTGATCGATTTTCCCGAAATCGCCGAAAAGAACCCCGGCGGCCGAAAGGCTTTTTTGCAGAAGTTCAAGGACCTTCCGGTCGACCACATCCGCGTCAAGGAGATGCACAACTGGGCCGGCGAAATCTCCCCCCGGCCGAAAAAAGCCGGATATTCCCCCTGCACATTCCTCTGGGCTTCCCTGATCATTTTCTGGGACGGCCGCGTGCTTCCCTGCACCCAGGATTTCCACGGCGTCCTGTCCCCGGGACGTTTCGGCCGCGAAAGCCTGATGGACATCTGGAACGGCGGGGCCATGGTCGAACTCCGGGAAAGAGCCGTCCGCGGCGACATCGACGACCTTCATCCCTGCAACGCCTGTGACCGTCCCTGGCGCAAACGGTTCCTCGGCGTCCCCCGGGACTATATTCTCCGGCTTCTGCTCCGGCGCATGCCCTAACCTGGATTATTCATAAAAACGCCGTTTTGTCCCGCAAGTCCTGATATGCATTTTGCTTAACGCGTCTCACATGTTTTTTTGGGGCTTTCCAATTGAACAGAGTATATCATACGGCGTTTTTATGAATAATCCAGGCTAGCCCGATCCGCCTCGGGGGCAATGATAAAAATCGGGGCCGATATGTTATAATTCCGGCATGGCGCGATCAAAAAAATCGGCCGAAGAGAGGGGTCGCAGCGTGGAAATTGCGGCCGTCCTGCTGGTCTTTGCGGCCGTTTTCTCCCTCATCAGCATCCTGAGCTATCATTCCGGAGATCCGTCCTGGGGGAAAAAACCCGCCGGGGCCGGAACCGAAAATGTTGCCGGACGCATCGGATCTCACTTCGCCGAGCCGGTGCTTATCGGACTCGGCGCGGCCGCCCTGCTCCTTCCCTTGTCCCTGGGCTATCTGGGCGTCACCGCACTGTTCCCCGGGAAAAGAAAACGCCTGCCCGGCGCCGCGGGGCGGGCGATTCTCCTGATCGCCATTCTTTCGCCGTTGCTCGTCCTGGCTGTGGATCGCTTCCATTGGGGCGGCGGAGAATTTTACGCCGGAGGACTTTTCGGAAAATTCGCCGCCGAATTTCTCAAGCATTATCTCAACACCCTCGGCTCCTGGGCGGTCCTCTCGGCGGCCCTCATCTTCTTTGTGCTCCTGTCCACCCGGTGGTCTCCGGGCCAAACCGCCGAGAGACTTCAAGGCCTGTTCCATTCGGCTTTTCAGGATGTCCGCATCAAAGTCACCCGGTACGGCAACAGCCGGAAAAAAGAGAAAATGCGACGGAAGGTTCAGGAAAAATACGCCGCGCCGCAAAAACAAACACCCCCTCCCGCCCCGCTCCGCAAGGAGACAAAAAAGGCCGAAAAGAAGATGTCCCTTCCCGCCAAGTCCGTCGAAGACAACATGCTGTTTCCCGACCTCGGCAAGCGCGGCGATTATCATTTTCCCCCTTTCAGTCTTCTCGACCTGGGCAAGCCGGCCGAAAAGGTCGACACCCGGGAACTCTCGGAAAAGAAACAGCGCATCGAGGAAAAACTCGGCGAGTTCGGAGTCGCCGGGGAAGTCCGCGAGTATCATCCCGGACCGGTCATCACCACCTACGAATTTTTTCCCGCCGCCGGCATCAAGGTCAGCCAGGTGGCCAACCTGACCGAAGAATTGTCACTGGCGCTCGAAGCGGAATCCGTCCGCATCCAGAGAATCCCGGGCAAATCCTCCCTGGGCATCGAGATCCCCAACAATAAAAGAGAAGACATCCGGCTCCGGGACATTCTTCAATCCCGAAAATTTATGGATGCGCCCTCCAAACTGACCATCGCTCTGGGGAAAACCGTCCACGGCGAAGTTTATCTCACCGACCTGTCGGTCATGCCCCATCTGCTGATCGCCGGAGCCACGGGAACGGGAAAAAGCGTGGCTCTGAACACCCTGATCGCCAGCATCCTTTACAAGGCTACTCCGGATGAAGTCAAGCTCATCCTGATCGATCCGAAGCGGCTGGAATTTTCGCTCTACGAAGGGATTCCCCATCTCCTGGCCCCCGTCGTCAACGACGCGAAAAAGGCCGGCATCATCCTCATCGACATCGTCAAGAAAATGGAGGACCGGCTCCGGAAACTGGGGGCGATGAAGGTCCGGAATATCGAACAGTACAACCAGACCGTTTCCGACATTCTGGCGGACAAAAAAAGCAAACTGTCCGACGAGGACCGGCAGAAGCTTCAGCCGCTGCCTTTCCTTGTCGTCATCATCGACGAACTGGCCGAACTCATGATGGTCGGAGCCCAGGAGGTCGAAGCCTCGATCGCCCGCCTGGCCCAATTGGCGCGGGCTGTCGGCATCCATCTGGTCATGGCCACGCAGCGACCGTCCATCGACGTCATCACCGGAACGATCAAGAACAACTTCACAAGCCGGATCGGATTCCGTGTGCCGACAAAAATCGACTCCCGTGTCATCATCGACACCGTGGGCGCCGAAAAGCTCCTGGGCAATGGCGACATGCTTTTTCTTCCGCCCAACTTTCCCCGTCTGCTCAGACTTCACTGCTCGTATATCTCGATCCCCGAGGTCCGCCGGCTGGTCAAGCATGTCAAGGATCAGGGAGCACCCGTTTTCGACGAGAGGATTCTTCAGGTCATCAAGGGTCCCGACGATTTCGTCTGGGATGACGACGGCGAAAAGGACCCCCTGTTCGACAAGGCCGTCGAATTGGTGCTGCTCACCGGACAGGCCTCCGCCTCCAACCTTCAGCGCAAAATGAAACTCGGCTATGCCCGGGCGGCCCGGATCATAGACCAGATGGAGAACGACGGCATTGTCGGCCCCGCCGACGGCAGCAAGCCGCGGGAGATTCTCGTCGACCCCAAGGAATATCTCCGGGGGCGGAGACAGACCGGGAAGGACTCATGAAAAAGTCCGTCGACCTTGACGCCATGGCCGCCTCCTATCGGCCCGTCATCTATTTCCGCATCCGAAAAGCCCTGGGTCGGGACAATCCGGACTGCGAGGATATCGCCAACTCCGTGCTCATGCAGGCTGTGGAAAAGGTTCGCAAGGGGGAGTTTCGGGGTGAATCCACGATCGGGACTTTCCTCTATACCATCACCAGCCGGCGGATCATCGATTACATCCGATGGAAACAGCGCGTCCTGCAGCATGCTCCCGAACCGAGTCTTCCCGCCGATCCCGGCAAATCCTATGAGCTTCAGGAAAGGGAAGCCCACATCGCCGAAGCCGTCAAAGGACTGAAGCCCCGCTTTAAAAAGATCCTCCAGTTGTATTACTACCAGGGTCTTTCCCGGGAGGACGTGGCCGCCCGGCTGGGAGTTTCGCCGAAAAAAGTCAGTGAACAGGCGCATTATGCCGTCAAATTGATAAAAAAGAGCGTCAAGCGGTGATTTTTTTCACTTTTTCTCAGGATCTCCGACTAAACGGATGAGTAACCAAAAGGTGAGGCTGATGAGAAAATGTCACTTCGAAGAAAAAATCGACGATTATCTCCTTGAAAAGCTGGAGGAAGCGGAGCGCGAGGCATTTCAAGAACATCTTTTCAATTGCCCGTCGTGTTTCGCCCGGACTTCCGATCGTGAAGAAATCCTCCATGTCATCAAGACAAATCCCTCTCTTCTGACCGAACCGGAAGGCGTCCCGGAAAAAACCCGCCCGTTTTTCGGAATGCGCCTCTGGCTGGCCTCCTTCAAACCCCGGGAATGGGCTCTGGCCGGCCTGACCGCCTGTGTCAGCCTGGCGGTGCTCGCCTTGCTTTTGACCCGGCCGTCGGATTCGCCGGTTTTTCTTCTGGAGGACGACACCGCCGTCCGGGGAAAAGCCGTAACTCTGATTTCGCCCGTCATCGATGTCGGGGGCATCCCGGCCTTTTTCGAATGGCGGGTCGTCGGAGAAAACACGCTCTACGACCTCACCCTTTCCAATCACACCGTCCTTTGGAAAACAACAACGCGGGAGAACCGGGTTGTTCTTCCGCCCGAAATCCGGGCCAAGATGAAAGCCGGGGAGAGCTATTCCTGGCAGATCAAGGCCTTCACCGCGGAGGGGACGCTCATCGCCGTTTCGAGCCGCGTCCGATTCACGGTGGCCCGGCCGGACTGATCAGTCCTCGGGAGCGGCGTTGTCCTCAGGCGTGAAAATCCTGCCCCGGGTCTGATCCTCGAATCCGAGACAGCACATCAGACGTCCGCAGAGACCGGAGATCTTGGTCGGATTGATGGCAATCTGTTGGCGGCGGGCTTTCTGAATGGTCACGGGTTCGAAGTTCCGGATAAAGGAAAAACAACACAGCGACCGTCCGCAGACCCCCAGCCCTCCCATCATCCGGGCCTCATCGCGGACGCCGACCTGGCGCATTTCGATCCGCATCCTCAATTCTTTGGCCAGATCCTTGACAAGCTGACGAAAATCGATGCGCCCGTCGGCGGTATAGAAAAAGACACCCTTTTTCTCGTTGAAAAAATATCTCACGGCCACAAGCTTCATGGCCAGACGGCGGAAACGGATCCTGTCCTGGCAGAGCTCGAAGGCCCGCTTTTCCCTTTCCCAGAGCCATTCGAATTTTCCGATGTCGTCGTCCGTGGCCTTGCGGATCACCGGGACGGCTTCGTGGCCCGCCTTGGGATTCCGGCAGACCGGGCTGGCATCATCGACGACGGCGGCCAGATCGCCGCCGTAATCCGATTCCACAATGCAGAGATCGCCTCTTTTCAGGTCGAGTTCGCCCTTCCGGGCCCGGACGATTTTCCCGGTACTCCGGGACAACAGCAGGATGATGTCGGACATGGTCATATCTCCAATCCGGCGAACAGCGCGTTCACCAGGAGTTTTCGATTGAGGTTTTTGGGCAGGTCCTGAAGCAGGCTTTCGAGCCTGTCCAGAACCTCGAGGACCCGGCGCCGCCCGGCCGCCGTGGAAGCCTCGACGATCGGTTTTTCAAAATCCGGGTTCATGAGCATCCGGAGATTCCCCTGCGAGACGACAAGCAGACAGTCCCGGCAGAAACAGACGAAAAAGCCCAGGGTTCGCCGGAGCGCATCCTCCAGGCGCCAGTTGGGATAACGGCTGAAAAGCGTCAGAAAGCGGGACGGACGATCCCACAGCAGGACGGCGGAAAAAAGCTCCCAGGTCCGTCGTCTCTCTTCACCGATCTCCTCCCAATCCATGTCCCGAGCCCGGAACAGGCTTCCCTGGGCCAGAAGAGCCAGGATTCTCGCCTGCTCCTCAGGATGACCTTCCTCGATCAGGATCCCGGCGATTTCCTCTTCGGCAAGACCGGTGAATTCGAGCACCTGACATCGGGAGGCGATGGTGGTCAGAAGAAGATGGGGATTCGGGGTCACGAGAATGAGGTAGGTCCCGACAGGCGGCTCTTCAAGAACCTTAAGGACGGAGTGCGCCGCGGCCTCACCCAGCTTGTCCGCATCATCGATGATGAAAACCTTGTTTCTTCCGGACATTGGCCGGAGATAGGCTCTTTGCTTCATGTCCCGAATGGCGTTGATGCTTATGCTGGAGGTCACCGGCTCGATTTCCAGAACATCCGGAAATCGGCCGTTTTTTATGGCCCGGCAGTTGGCGCATCGCCCGCAGGCGTCGTCCGAAAGCTCCAGGCAGTTCAGGGCTTGGGCCAGAACCAGGGCCGTAGCCTTTTTCCCCAAGTCCTCGGGACCGGAGAAGATCAGGGCATGAGGCAGGCGGCCCTTGGCAAGCGCCCGCTTCAGGATGTTCTTGATCCGGCCATGCCCCGGAATATCTAAAAATGCCATGGCTTTCCTTGTTCTCCTTCGCGACCGGACCGCTCGAGAACCGCCTTCAGGAATCGCCCGGTGTGGGACGACTCGACTTCGGCGACCTCTTCCGGCGTGCCCCGGGCGACGATCCGGCCGCCGGCCTCGCCGCCCTCCGGGCCCAAGTCAATAATATAGTCGCTTGCCTTGACGACATCAAGGTTGTGTTCAATAACGACCACCGTGTTGCCCAGAGCGACCAGTTCGCGCAGGACCGCCAGAAGCCGGGAGACATCGTCGAAATGAAGTCCGGTCGTCGGTTCATCCAGAATATAAAGCGTCCGTCCCGTGGCTTTCCGTCCCAGCTCGCGGCTGAGCTTGATCCTCTGCGCCTCGCCGCCGGACAGCGTCGGCGCAGGCTGTCCCAGCCGGAGATAGCCCAGACCGACCTCCTTCAGAACAGCCAGTTTCCTCTTCAACAGGGGATGCGCCCGGAGCTCCTCAACGGCTTCATCCACCGTCATGTCCAAAAAATCGGCGATTGTCTTGTCCCTGTAGAAGACGGCCAGGGTTTCCCGATTGTACCGCTTTCCCGCACATCGATCGCAGGTGACGAAAACATCAGGCAGGAAGTGCATGGCGATTTTCTTGACCCCCGCCCCTCGGCATTCCTCGCAGCGGCCGCCGGCCACATTGAAACTGAACCGTCCCGCGCCGTAACCTCTCGCCCGGGCCTCGGCCGTTCGGGAGAAGACCTCCCGAAGGATCGTGAACACCCCAGTATAGGTGGCCGGATTCGAACGCGGGGTCCGGCCGATGGGTTTCTGGTCGACGGCCACGACTTTATCGATCTTGTCCACGCCCCGAATCCCCTGATGGGCGCCGGCCTTGAATCCCGAATCATGCAAGACGTTCATCAGGCTCTTGAAGAGCACATCATGAACGAGCGTGCTTTTCCCCGAACCGGAGACCCCGGTCACGGCGGTCATGACGCCCAGGGGAATGTCGACGTCCATGCCCTTCAGGTTGTGTTCCCGGGGGCTCAGGATGGTCAGGCAATGCGCAGGCTTCCGCCTTTCGGACGGGACGGCGACGCTCTTTTCACCGCGGAGATAGAGGGCCGTGAGCGAGGCCGGATCGGACAGGAGCGTCTCGATCGGTCCTTCGGCCACCTTGTATCCCCCGGCTTCGCCCGCACCGGGGCCGAGGTCGAGAATATGGTCGGCGGCCCGGATGGTCTGCTCGTCGTGCTCGACAACGATGACGGAGTTGCCCTCGTCACGCAGGCTTTTCAAAAGCGCAATCAGACGGCCGTTGTCTCTCTGGTGAAGGCCGATGGTCGGCTCGTCGAGGACATAGAGCACACCCCGCAGCCGGGCCCCCACCTGGGCGGCCAGACGCAGACGCTGGGCTTCCCCGCCGGAAAGGGAGACGGCCGTGCGGTTCAATTGAAGATACCCCATTCCGAGTTCTTTCAAAACGGCCAGACGTCCGGAGATCTCCTTGAGGATTTTATCGGCCACAGGGCGAATCCCGGTGAGAAAAACAAACTCCGGAATTTTTTCGGCCAGCCCGTCGAGTGGGAGTTCGCCGATTTCATGAATGGACAGACCGCCGACCTTGACGGCCAGGCTTTCCGGACGCAGCCGGGCGCCGCGGCAGGCCGCACAGGCCTCCTCCTTGAGCACGGTCTCACCCCATTCGTCGACTTCCGCGGCAAATCCCAAACCGTTACAAACCCGGCAGGCCCCGTAGGGACTGTTGAACGAAAAACTGCGGGGTTCGAGCTCGGGCAGGTTGACGGCGCAGTCGGGGCAGAGAAATTTTCCGGAATAGAGATGGTCTTGCCCCTCCTCGTCGATGAGAAGGAGATCGCCTCCCGAAAGTTCCAGGGCTTTGGCCACGGATTCCGCCGTCCGATCGCCGGAGGCATCGTTCAGGACAAGGTCATCGACCAAAACATCTATGGTGTGTTTGCGGGTTTTATCCAGAGGAATGTCGTCATCGAGTTCCGTCAAGGCGCCGTCGACCCGGACCCGGAGATATCCCTTTTTCCTCATCCTCTCGAACAGCCTCTGGTATTCGCCTTTGCGCCCCCGGACCAGAGGGGCCAGAAGCTTGACGCGGCGCTCCGCGAAATCCTCGCCGACCCGGATGAGAATCTGTTCCCGGGACTGGGATCGAACCTCCCGGCCGCAGCGCGGGCAGTGGGGCGCGCCGGCCCGGGCGAACAGCAGCCGCAGGAAATCGCTGATCTCGGTCACCGTTCCCACGGTCGACCGGGGGTTGGCGGAGATTGTTTTCTGGTCGATGGAAACGGCCGGCGAAATGCCCTCGACCGACTCCACGTCGGGTTTCTCCATCTGCTCGACGAATTGCCGGGCGTAGGCCGACAGGCATTCGATGTATCGCCGCTGCCCTTCGGCGAACAGGGTGTCGAAGGCCAGGGAGGACTTGCCCGAACCGCTCGGGCCGGTGACGACGACGAGTTTGTTGCGGGGCAGACCGACATCGATGCCCTTCAGGTTGTGCTGGGCCGCCCGTTTGACGCGGATCTCTTCAAGCATGACGGGATATTGTAGCACGGGCCCCGCCTCTCCGGCGATTTGACCGGCGGCGCGGTTTTCTATACGATAAGCGGCGTCCCGACGCCCATGAGCAGCGCCGAAAAAATTCGAAAATCCCTGGCCGATCTGAGCGACCTGGCCCTCCGGACGGATTCGCTGCGC
This sequence comes from Acidobacteriota bacterium, assembly GCA_033549365.1. Taxonomy (NCBI): domain Bacteria; kingdom Pseudomonadati; phylum Acidobacteriota; species Acidobacteriota bacterium. The sequence goes on along the minus strand of JAWSUF010000002.1, from coordinate 182,283 downwards.
GACGTCCGCCACATCCCGGCCCGGGAGGGCCGTTACCGCCCCTATCCGCCGGATGTCCATTCCGCCCTGACCGACGTTCTGAAGGCCCGGGGCTTCACCGAACTCTATTCCCACCAGCATGCAGCCTGGGAGGCAGTCGGAGACCGCCGGAATACGGTCGTCGTCACTCCCACGGCCTCGGGAAAAACCCTCTGTTACAACCTCCCCGTTCTCGACGCCATCCTCAAGGACACCTCGACGCGGGCGCTCTACCTTTTCCCGACAAAAGCCCTGGCCAACGACCAGCGGGCCGAACTCGACGAGGTCACCCGGTCGCTTCCCGAAGAGATCCGGATCTTCACCTACGACGGCGACACGCCCCAGGATGCGCGCAAAGCCATCCGGGCCCGCGGCCACATCATCCTCACCAACCCGGATATGCTTCACGCCGGAATCCTGCCCCACCACACGAAGTGGATCAAGCTGTTCGAAAACCTGAAGTACGTCGTCATCGACGAACTCCACAATTACCGGGGCGTCTTCGGCAGCCACCTGGCCAATGTTCTGAGGCGGCTGCGGCGGATCGCCCGCTTCTACGGCAGCGATCCCGTCTTCATCCTGTGCACGGCGACCATCGCCAACCCCGTCGAGATGGCCGAGCGCATGATCGAAGCTCCCGTCGCCCTGATCGACGACAACGGAGCGCCCCGGGGCGAAAAATTCTTCATCTTCTACACGCCTCCCGTCGTCAATGCCGCCCTGGGCATCCGAAAATCCTACGTCAACGAGACCCGGCGCGTGGCCTCGATTTTCCTGAACAACAATCTGCAGACGATCGTCTTCGCCCCCAGCCGGTTGATAACCGAGGTTCTTGTCACTTATCTCAAGGGCGACATCGCCTCGAAAGTCGGCCAGGAGGGTCTCATCCGCGGCTATCGCGGCGGCTACCTGCCCATCAAAAGGCGGGAGGTCGAAAAGGGGTTGCGCGAAGGCGACATCCTCGGCGTCGTCTCCACAAACGCCCTGGAACTCGGCATCGACATCGGAACGCTCGACGCGGCCGTCATGGCCGGCTATCCGGGGACGATCGCCAGCACCTGGCAGAGAGCCGGGCGGGCGGGCCGGAAGACCGGAAGTTCGGCGGCCGTTCTTGTCGCCTCAAGCGCACCCCTCGACCAGTTCATCGTCAACAACCCGGAGTATTTCTTCGGCGGGTCGCCGGAAAAAGCCCTCATCAATCCCGATAACCTGTCCATCCTGGCCAGTCATGTCGAGTGCGCCGTGTTTGAACTTCCCTTCGAGGACGGAGAGACCTTCGGCACCGTCGAAATCGGGGATATCCTGAAACTTCTCGAGGAAGAACATCTCGTTCACCATTCCGGAGACAAATGGTTCTGGACCTCGGAATCCTATCCCGCCGACACCGTGAGTCTCCGCAGCATCAGCTCCGACAACTTCGTCGTCGTGGACACCACGGGCAAATCCCGGGTCATCGCCGAAGTCGACTTTTCCTCGGCGCTGACGACACTCCATCCCAAGGCCATCTACATCTGTGAAGGCGAGCAGTATTTCGTCGAATCCCTGGATTTCGAACAGCGCAGAGCCTACGTCAAAAAAACCGACATCGACTACTACACGGACGCCATCGACTATACCAAGATCAAGGTTCTCGACGTCTTCGACACGCGCGACCTCGACCGCTGCCGGGCCCACCATGGAGAGGTCCATGTGGCCGTCCAGGTGGTCGGGTTCAAGAAGATCAAGTTCCACACCATGGAAAACGTCGGCGCCGGGGACCTCCAGCTTCCGGAAAACGAGATGCACACCACGGCCTGGTGGCTGACGCTGCCCGCCGTTCTCCTTCAATCGCTGTCCTACGACTCCGAGGAGAAAATCAACGGCCTCTTCGGCTTGTCCTATATCCTCCATCACATCGCTCCGCTCTTCCTGATGTGCGACGTTCATGACCTCGGCGTGTCGATCAGCGACAATACGACCGGAAGACCTCTGCCTCCCCGCGATGTCCGGACTCGGCCGAAAGCCGTCGCCGAAGGGCCGCAATTTGACGAAACATCCTTCGAACCGAACATTTTCCTCTATGACAACTATCCCGGCGGGATCGGCCTCAGCCCCGCTCTTTACTACCTGGAAACGCGCCTCATGGACCATGCCCTGAAGACGATCGAGGCCTGCCCCTGCCGCGACGGCTGCCCCTCCTGCGTCGGGCCGCCCAGCGAAAGCGGCCGACGGGCCAAGGAGGCGGCGCGGGATATGCTCCGGCACATCCTCCGCTGACCCCCCTCCATGACGCTTTTTCCGCATAACCTCGGCGCTCAGCGAGCCGAGGGTTCAATTGACAGGCTGGAACCCCTATGTTATTTAATAATTGATTGCCATGAACGTTTTTAAACTCGTCCTCCACGCCTCCATCGTCGTCCAGGGCATCCTTCTTATTCTCCTGTTTTTTTCCATATTTTCCTGGGCGATCATCATTTTCAAGCGCAAGGCCCTGCGTCTTTCCGCGGCTCAGTCCCGGCGTTTCGTCACGGTCTTCCGCAACAGCAAAAACCTCGCCGATGTCGGTGATGCGGCCAGAAAATACGGCTCCAGCCCGCTGACGGCCCTGTTTCAGGCCGGATCCAAGGAACTCGCCTATATCCGGAGGGCTTCGCCTCCCGGCGCGGCCAACAACAACCGCATGGACGGACTGTCGCGGGCTCTGCTCAAAGCGACAAACATCGAAATCAGCCGGATGGAACGCCTCATGCCCTTTTTGGCCACGACGGCCAGCGTCACGCCCTTCATCGGACTCCTCGGCACCGTCTGGGGGATCATGGACGCATTCCAGATGATCGGCATCCAGAGATCGGCCAGCCTTGTCACCGTGGCTCCGGGCATCGCCGAAGCCCTGGTGGCCACCGCCCTGGGCCTGTTCGCCGCCATTCCGGCCGTCATCGCCTACAACCATTTCCTGGCCCGCATCAAGGAAACCATCACGGAGATGGAAGACTTCTCCCTTGAATTCCAGGCCATCGCGGAGAGGCTCCTTGGGAATTAGACTGGACGCTCCGAGATCCGGCCGCGGTCGCCATCCGGGGACCTCCCTGGCCGAAATCAATGTCATTCCCCTGGTCGATATCATGCTGGTTCTGCTCATCATTTTCATGGTCACGGCCCCCATGATGCAGACGGGCATCGGCGTCGACCTCCCCCGGGCGGAGACCGAATCGGCACCGGCCGAGGACGGCCTGACTCTGACCGTGACCAAGGACATGCACATTTATGTCGGCGATTCCATCATCAACATCAACCTTCTGGAAGGACGCCTGCTCGAACACTTCTACGGACAGGAAAAGAAAGTCGTTTATATCAAGGGCGACGAAGGCCTCCCCTACGGATTCATCGTCAATATCCTGGACATCGCCAAAAAGGCGGGCGTGGAGGTTATCGGCCTGGTGACCGACCCGCCCGAGGAAAAGAAACGCCGGCGATGACGGTGACGACCATGGGAGGCGATCGGGCCTTCAAACGCGCCGTCATCATTTCCGCCGTTCTCCATGCCGCTCTCTTCATCGTGATGGTGACATCCCCATCGCTCCCCAAGCCGGCCCGCAAAGGCATGATTCACTATGTCAGCATGAGCGCCGGTCTGCCGGGTGGGGGCGGCGCCGGAGGACCCGGCGGAGGAGGCGGCGGACCGAGCGTTCGCGCCGCCGATGAGCCGCAACCCCTGCCGCCGGCCAAAAAGGAAACTCTGCGCGACCTGACAACACCCCAAAAGATCCAGCCCCAGGAAGCGGACACCGCTCTCCGTTATCCCGTCGAAAAGCCAGCACGGGACCGGAAACCCCAGGAAAAAAAGGCGGTGATTTCCAAGGCTCCTCCCGACGCCAAAGCCGACCGGACGGATGCCTCGGCGGCCGCCGCCGCAGGAACGGGCGGAACGGGCTCCGGGCTCAGGATCGGGGTCGGGGACGGCACGGGAGGCGGCGGCGGTGGAGGCGGATTCGGACCCGGTTTCGGCGGAGGCGGAGGCACGGGTTTTTTCCCTCATGCCTACTACGTTCAAATCGTCTACGACCGCGTTTCGGCAAGCTGGTTCACCGCCCTTGTCGATCCGGGGGTTTCCGGATCGTTTTCGGCTCAAGTCACGTTCCGCATCTTCCGGAACGGACGCATTTCCGACCTGAAAATCTCCGAATCAAGCGGCCTGCCCTCTCTCGATCTCTCCGCCCTCCGGGCCATTCAAACGGCAGCCCCGTTTCCGCCTCTTCCGAACGATTATGACGGAGAGTATCTTGTCTTTCATATCATCTTTGAGCATAACAAATGAAAATGAAAACGTTTTTTTCAGCCGCGCTGTGCCTCGGGGCCGCCATCGGGTTTTCAGGCCAGCAGGAAGTCGTTCTCACCATCCGGGAAGGCATGCCGGCCATTCCTTTCGCCCTCCCGGAGTTCGCCGTGCGCTCAGCCGTCCCCGAAACCAGGGAGGCGGCCCGGGAGATCCACCAGGTCTTGAATGACAACCTCAGATATTCCCGCATCTTCCAGCTTCTCCCCCGGAGTTACTACGCCTACATCCGGCCCCTGAACCCCGACAAGATTGACTTCAAGGAGTGGGAATCCATCCAGGCCGCCCTGCTTCTGGCCGGCGAGGTCTCGGAAGGCGAGGACGGAACGTTCGTCTTCGATGCCAAACTCTACGACGTCCGCAGCGAACGCTTCATCATCGGGAAACGTTATCAGGCCGACAAAAGCCAGCTTCGCCTCGCCGCCCACCGCATGGCCGACGAAATCATGAAGGTTTACGGGGAGAAGCCGATTTTCACGACCAAGATCTCTTTCATCTCCAATCGAGACGGAAATGAAGAGATCTACATCATGGACTACGACGGGTCCAATCAGACCCGGATCACATTCAATCTCAGCCAGGACTACATGCCGGCCTGGTCTCCGGATCAGAGGGTCATCGCGCATACGACCTACAGAAGAAACAACGCCGACCTGAATCTTCTCTACCTCTACGAGGGCAAGTCCGTTCCCATCTCCACGCGGGGGACAAACTACGCCGCCGCTTTTTCTCCTGACGGGAAGCGCATCGCCTTCTGTTCCACCATGGACGGCAACGCCGAAATCTATATCGCCGACGCCTCCGGGGCCAACATCCGGCGGCTGACCTTCAACAGCGCCGTCGACACCGCCCCGTCCTGGTCGCCGACCGGGCGGGAAATCGCCTTCACCTCCGACCGGGCCGGAGTCGGAAGTCCCCAGATATACATCATGGATGCGGAAGGGGCCAACGTCCGGAGAGTCAGTTTCGGCGGCAATTATCACGATTCGCCGGCCTGGTCCCCGGCCGGCGACAGGCTGGCCTACGTTTCCCGCGTCGACCGGGTCTTCGACATCTACATCCTGAATCTCCGGACGAATCAGATCATGAAAATCACGGAAAGCAACGCCATCAATGAATCGCCAAGCTGGTCTCCCGACGGACGCCACCTCGTGTTTTCCTCCAACCTCTCCGGAACCATTCAGATCTACAGCATCGACTACGACGGGGCCAACCTGCGCCGCCTGACGTCCGCCGGGACGAACAAGCTTCCGAATTGGACGAATTGACGGCCCGGAGACGTTCGGGGCCGTATCAAAATATCTTGACTTCCTTCATAGACCAATGTATAAAGTTCAAGGAAGACATGGCGCGTCCGCCCGGGCGGTGGAGCGACACTTCATCTCATAAGGAGGCCCAATGAAAAAACTGGTTATTTGGACCGTCGCGTGTATCCTCGTCTTTTCTTTCGCCGTTTCCTGCAAGAAAGCCCAGCAGGTTCCTCCTCCGCCTCAGGTGGTCGAGCAGCCCAAGGTTGAAGTGGTGGAAGAGCCGGAAGTCAAGGAACCCGTTTTGACCGAAGAAGAAATCTACATGCGCAAGACGCTCGATGAGCTCAACAGGGAAAAACCTCTGGCCATGGTTCATTTCGACTTCGACCGGTACTTCATCCGCGAAGACGCCAAGCCTGTTTTGGCCTCCAACGCCGCCTGGCTGAACAAGTTCCGGACGGCCAGGATCCTGATCGAAGGCCATTGCGACGAGAGGGGCACCGAGGAATACAACCTGGCTCTCGGCGAAAAGCGGGCCAAGAGCACCATGGACTATCTGCTGTCTCTCGGCATTTCCGCCGACCGGTTGAAGATCATTTCCTACGGCAAGAGTCAGCCGCTGGACCCCGCCAGCAACGAGACCGCCTGGGCCAAGAACCGCCGCGCCCAGTTCACGATCATCGAAAAGTAATCCGTGAAGGTCAGGCTCCTCGGGACGCTGGTCGTCTGTGTTCTGGCGGCGTCGCTCCCCGCCGCCGGCCAGAGCAAGAGAACCTACGAGCTGATTTACGATGACATCCAGGTTCTCAAGCAGAAGATCCTGCAGATCGAGGAGCGACTCGACCGGAACACCGGCGAACTGAAATCCCTCAGGGAGCAGGTCAAGGCACTCGGCGATCAGCTTCAACGGTGGCAGGCCGGACAGTTCGGCCTTCAGGAAGATCTGAAGACGCTTCCGGCCCGCTACCAGACGCTCCATGAAAAAATCGACCAAGTGCAGGCGCGTCTGGGTCAGATTCTCGCCGAATTCGCGGCCGTCAGGCTTCCCGGCGAACCAGCCGAAGGCCGGGATCCGGCCAAATTCTCCGAAGGAGACCCTGTGGCGGTCTCTCCATCCGGTCTCTCTCCCCGCGAAGTCTACAGCGCCGCCTACGCCGACTATGTCAACGAAAACTTCGAACTCGCCGCCGAGGGATTCCGGCTTTACAGGGATCAGTTTCCGGACAGTCCGCTGGCCGACACCGCGCTCTACTGGATGGGCGAATGCTTCTTCAGCCTGAGACGGCTTGCGGAGGCCGTCGCCCATTTTGACGAGCTTCTCCTGAACTACCCGCAGAGCGACAAAACCGCCGCCGCCCTTTTGAAGAAGGGTCTGGCCTTCCTCGAGATGGGACGGACGGACGAGTCCCTGGCCGTCTTCAAACTTCTCGTCGGAAAGTTCCCGATGGCGGACGAAAGCAAAATCGCACAGCAGAAAATCAAGGATATCGAGGACCGATGAGAGATCTGAACAGCCTCAACAAGGTCATCCTCATAGGCCGGCTGGGACAAAAGCCCGAGCTTCGCGTTTTGCCCCAGCGGGACCGCCAAGTGGCCCGTTTCACCATGGCCACCAACGAGCGGTTTTACAACACGTCGACCCGGGAAAGCACGGACCGCACGGAGTGGCATCGGATCGTCGTCTGGGGAAAACAGGCCGAGTTCTGCGAAAAATATCTTGACCAGGGCCGTCAGGTCTGCGTGGAAGGGAAGCTCCGGACGCGATCCTGGCAGGACCGCGACGGCAACAAACGAACCACGACCGAAATCGAAGCGGACAACATCATTCTGATCGGCAAGCGGGAAGGATCCTCCGCCCCGGATCACGCCGAAGACACGTCTCCGGGGGATTTTCCCATGGACGACCCGGAACCCGAGCGGGACGGAAACGGCGACGACGACATCCCGTTTTAATTTCGTTTTTTCGATCCGCCGTTGTCCCCGCTCATCAGAAAAGCGTCGGGATGACGGGTCATGACGCTTTCAATCACGAACTCCTCGATTTCCTGAGCACTCCGTAAATCCAGAGCCTCCCGGCAGGCCTTCTCCAGAGTCCCGGTTTCGACGGACCGCAAAGCTTTCTTGACCTTGGGGATGAAAATCGGATTCATGCTGAATTCCCGCAACCCCAGACCGAGAAGCACCATCGCGGAAAGGGGGTCGGCGGCCATTTCTCCGCAAACCGTCACGCTTTTTCCGGCCCGGCGCGCCGCCCGGATCACGTCCCGGATCAGGCGGAGGACCGCGGGATGAAACGATTTGTAGAGATAAGAAACAAATTCGTTGGACCGGTCGACGGCCAGATAATACTGGATGAGATCGTTCGTGCCGATGCTCAGGAAATCCGCTTCCCGAATCAGGACATCGGCCAAGGCTGCGGCGGCCGGGACTTCGATCATCACCCCCATGGGGATATTCTCGTCGAATTTGATTTTATCTTTCCGCAGGCCGTCCTTGACTTCCTCGAAAACCGCCCGAGCCTCGTTGAGCTCCTCGATTTCCGTCACCATGGGGATCAGGACGCGGACATTCTTTCCGGAACTCGCCCGGAGAACGGCCCGCAACTGAAGCCGGAACATCTCTCTGTTTCTCAGGGAAAACCGGATGCCTCTCAAGCCCAAGGCGGGGTTGGGCTCCTTTTCGATGTTCAACTGGGGGATGGATTTTTCCCCCCCGATATCGATCGTCCGGATGAAGACCGGCTGGGGGTGGACGGTTCTCGCGATGGAGGCATAGCAGGCGAAATGGTCCTCCTCCGTGGGGACCTCCAGGCTTTGAAGATAGATGAATTCCGACCGGAAAAGCCCGATGCCCTCGGCGCCGAGCGACAGGGCCGTGGCCGCCTCCTCGGGGAGCTCGATGTTGGCCAGGGGCGTGAAGGACACGCCGTCCAATGTCTCGGACTTGAGCTTGGCCGTTTTTCGGAGCTCCGTGCGATAGGCGTCGTACTTGTCCCTTTTGCTCAGATATTCCCGGCGGACCGCCTGGGGGGGATTGACCATGACTTCCCCGATCGTTCCGTCGACAATCAGATAATCGCCGTTTTTGACCCACTGGGTGATGTTGCGGAGGCCGACGACGGCGGGAATGTTGAGAGAGCGGGCCAGGATGGCCGTGTGCGAGGTCGGTCCTCCGACATCCAGGGCCACGCCCAGAACGGTCTCCCGGCTCAGGCTCAGAGCGGCTTCCGAAGGCAGGAGTTCATGGGCCACAAGAACCCGCCGCTTGCCGGTTTCCGGCTCCTTCTCCCGGATTTTTTCCAGGTTTCTGTAAACTTTGGCCAGAACGTCGGACAGGTCGGCCTTTCGCTGCCGGAAATATTCGTCGTTCAGAGAATCGAAAACCGCCTCATACTTGGCGTTGATGCGGGACAGGGCCCATTCCGCGCGCACGGCGTCGTCGCGGATGATTTTCTCCAGGCTTCCCATCAGGGATGGATCTTCGAGGATCAGGAGATGGGCATCGAAAATGAAGGCATGCTCCTCTCCCACCTCGGACTGGATTTTTTCCCGAAGCTTGACAAGTTCTTTCCGGGTGCGGGCGACGGCTTTGCCCAACCGCGTCAGCTCATCGTCCACATGGCCGGGGTCGATGGGCTCCCTCCGGGACGTGAAAACGACACGCCGGGACAGGGAGGCTTCGCCCATGGCGATCCCGGGAGAGACGCCCATGCCTTTCAGTCGAATGAATTCCATGCCGGCTATTCTTTCTCGTCGAAAAGGTTGTCGATCAGATCGACCAGAGCCTGAAGCGCCGCCTCCTGGTCGCGCCCGGAGACAACGAGCCGCACCCGGCTGCCCTGGGTTGCGGCCAGGGTCAGGATGCCGAGGATGCTTTTGCCCTCAATGGATTGTCCGTCTTTTTCAATCCGGACATTCGAGCCGAACCGATTGGCCAGGTTGACGAACTTGACCGCCGCCCGGGCGTGCAGGCCCAGCCTGTTCTTGATGGTGACCGTTTTTTCAATCATGAGCCTTTGTGCTGGCCGGCCAGAAGGCCACTCACCAGGTGGATGTTCTTTTTCCCCTGTTCGACGACTTTTCCGGCGACGTCCTTCAAATGATTGCTCCTCTGAAGGGACACGAACTTGATGAGCATGGGCAGGTTGACGCCGGTGATGATCTCGACTTGATTGTCCTTGAGGAAGCTGAAACTCAGGTTCGAAGGCGTGCCGCCGAACATGTCCGTGAAGATGACCGCGCCGCTTTTCTGATTCACGCGTTTCAGACTTTGATTGATTTTCTTCTTGGATTCCTCGACATCGTCGTACCACCCGATGGAGATGGCCTCGATGTTGGGCGCCTCGCCCAGAATGATGGTCAGGGCGTTCAAGAGCTCCTCGCCCAATTTTCCATGGGAGACAATGACACCGCCGATCATGATCCGTCGCTTTCTTGCCTTCTTTTCATGCGTTTCTTTTCCCGTCTTTCGGGCTGATGATCTATTTTAACGGAAAACGCGGTTATTTAAAAATATCCCGGTGATATAGCCCGGCCGACAGGCCGAGAGTTCTCAGGATTTTCTTCATTTCTTCGGCAACGACGACGGAGCGGTGTTTGCCTCCCGTGCAGCCGAAGGCGATGGTCAGCTGGCTTTTCCCCTCCTTGCGGAATTCCGGCAGGAGCTTTTCGATGAAGTCGCGGACCGCGCCCAGAAGGAGGCGGGTTTCGGGGTTTTCCATGACGAATTTCTTCACAGGCGCCGTTTGCCCGTTTTTGGCCCTCAGTTTATCGATATAAAACGGGTTGGGAAGAAACCGGGTGTCGAAGACGAGGTCGGCATCCAGGGGAATTCCGAATTTATATCCGAAACTGATGAGAACGGCCCGCAGGATCGAATTTTTATGGCCCAGAATCCGGCCGGCGATCAGATTCTTGAGCTGCATGATGGACAGGTGCGTGGTGTCCACGATCTCGTCGGACATCGACTTGATTCCGGCCAATCGTCTTCTTTCCAGGCAGATGCCTTCCAGGACGGATTTGGCCCGATAAATGGGGTGAGGCCGGCGGCTCTCGCTGAATCGCTTGGCCAGAGTCTCATCCGAGGCTTCAAAAAAAAGAACCCAGGGGTCGACACGTTTTTTCCTGCGGATGTCTTCGAGAACGACGGGGAAATCCTTGAGAAAGGACGGTTCGCGGATATCGACGACCAGCGCCATTTTTTCGATTTCGGCTTTTCTCCCGGCCCACAGCCGGACCAGGCTCGGAATCAGCTTGGCGGGGAGATTGTCCACGCAGTAGTACCCCATGTCTTCAAGAAAGCGGCTGACGGCCGATTTTCCCGATCCCGAAAGCCCGGTCAGGATCAGAAACCGCCTTTCTTTTTTCGGTGAACGCATGGCCTTTCCTCCCTATCTCATGGCCTTTTCAAGCCTTCGAACGATTTCCCGGGGGGCATGATAGCCTTTTTTTCTGAGGGCATGCACCCGGCAGGCGATTTCGATCAACGTGGCGATATTGCGGCCGGGCGCCACGGGGATGTTCAAGACGGGAATCCTGACACCGAGGATGTCCTCATCGGCGGGGGTGTCGAGGCCCAGTCTTTCGCAGGCCTTCCCGCGGGTCCATTTTCTCAACCGGATGATGAGATCGATCATCGAGGACCGCCGGATGGCCTGGGGACCGAAAACCTCCCGGATGTTGATGATGCCCAGACCGCGCAGTTCCATGAAATCCCGGCTGAGAGGGGGGGCCGTTCCGAAGAGCCGCCCCCGGGGCGATTTCTTGAGAATAACGACATCGTCGGAGACGAACTTGTGGCCGCGGGCGATGAGTTCGGCGCAGCTTTCGCTCTTTCCGATTCCGCTGTCGCCGATGATCAGGATCCCGACATCGAAGATTCTCATCAGCCCGGCGGAAACCTTGATCCGGGGGCCGTCGCGATCCGGATTCACGACCCTTCTTCCGTACGGATGACGTCGAGAATGCCGTTGACGCCGGGTGCATTCAGGATCTTCTGGGTGAGCCGGGGCGTCCGGCGGACGAGCTGAGCGACGGCGGCGAGGATCTGCAGGCTCAACCCGGGGTTTTCGGGTGGAGAGATCACCAGAAAAAACACATGCGAGGGGTTTCCGTCCAGCGATTCGAACGGAACTCCCTCCCGGGAGACAGCCAGGATGAACAGAGGTGCGGAGAGGCCTTTCATTTTGCAGTGAGGGATGGCCACGCCTTCGCCGATGGCCGTGCTGCCGAGGGTTTCCCTCTGGATCAGTTTGTCGAAAAGATCCCGGGGTCTGGAGATTCTCTTCTTGTTCCTTAGGAAATCGACAAGCTCTTTCAGAACGTCGTTGCGGTTGCGCCCGGAGAGATCCGCAAGAACCATGTCTTCGGCGAGCAGGGACTGGATTTTCACACCGCCTCCCGTCGTTTTGCGATGGCGATCAATCCGGTTCGACCAAGCCGTAGTGGCCGTCTTTTCTGCGGAACAGGACCGCCCATCTCTCACCCGCCGCGCGGCGGAACATCAGCACTTCCCGTTTCTTCACGTCGAACTGGATCAGGGCCTCTTCCACGGTCATCGGCTTGAGAGAATAATAGGGGCTGCGCAGGACCCGGACGACGGTTCCCTCGGCCTTCTCATCCGGCTCCGCCTCTTCAATAACGGCGGAAAACCCTTTTCTCTCCCGGCCGCTCCGGCGCCGTTTTTCGCGATTCTTCTCGATGTCCTTCTTTATCTTTTTTTCCAGGGCGTCGAAGGCCAGATTCAGAGAATCCATCATATCGGAGGTTTCCTCTTCCACCACAATGGAACCGCCCTTGGTTTTCAGGTTGACTTCGGCGATATGGCGGTTTTTCCTGACCGTCAGAATGACATCGACCTCGAGGACGGAGAACCGCAGTCGCCTCATGCCCTCCAGTCTTTTTTGGCAATAGGCCTTGATGTCCGGGGTCAGATCCGACTGGCGAGCCGTAAAATTCACGTTCATTTTCAACCCTCCATATATGACTTTCGTTTTCGAATGTGCGACGGCGGAATTTTCAGTTGTTTCCGGTACTTGGCCACCGTTCTCCGGGCGACGCGAAGATTCTCACGGGTCAATATATCACCAATTTCGATGTCGCTCAACGGACGGCTCTTGTCCTCGCTCCCGACGATCTTGCGGATCCGATCCTTGACCTTGAGCGAGGAAACATCCTCTCCGTAGGACCCCTGAAGGGATTTGTGAAAGAAGTATTTGAGCGGAAACGTGCCCAGAGGCGTCGACATCTGCTTGTTGGCCACGACACGGCCGACCGTGGATTCATGGACCCCGATCTCCTGGGCGATCTCCATCAGCGTCAGGGGCTTGATGCTGTCCACGCCCCGATCGAAAAAGTCCTTTTGTTTGTCGATGATATATTTGGCCACCTTGGCGATGGTCCGGTTGCGCTGGTCCAGGCTTCTCAGAAACCACAGGGCCTTCTTCATCTTGTCCTTGAGGAACAGAAGCGTTTCGGGATCGCCGTCCCCCGCCCGGGACAGCATGGCGTTGTAGAATCGGCTGAGTCTCAGCCGGGGCAGCCCTTCGTCGTTGAGATGAATCTTCAGGTCGTCGCCTTCCTTGACGACCAGGATATCGGGAACGACGCTCACCGTCCGATCCTGAGCGTATTTCAGGCCGGGCGCCGGATCCAGACTTCGGATCAGATCGATGTGCGCCTTGATGTCTCCGGGCGCCAGATTGAGGACTTTGGCCAATTGGAGATAATCCGATTTTTCCAGCAGGGAAAGGTGTTCGGTCACAATGGTCCGGGCCGTGGCATCATCGATGTCCAGATGGTCCATCTGAGCCAGGAGAGCTTCCTTCAGATCCAGGCTGGCCGAGCCGACCGGATCGAACATCAAGATTTTTTTCCGGACGGCGTCGAGGGCCTCGGGAGCCGTCCGGATGAGTTCGGCCAGTTCCTCAACCGGCTCCGCCAGATAGCCGTTTTCCTTGATATTGCCGATGATGAATCGGGCGATTTCGAGATCGCGGGGATCGTCGAAAGCCAGAGAGGCCTGCCAATTCAGATGGTCCCACAGACTGGGATTCCGGGCGAGAGTGTTTTCCAGCGAAACACGCTCCCGGTCCTCATGGAAATCCGGCCGGAAGCCCTCGTCGAGGTAGTCCCGAAAAAACGCTCCGACATCGAAGGCCTCATCGTCGACGGAATCCTTGTCCCCCAACATTTCCGCCTGATCGGGAATCTCGCCGTCCTCACTTTCGTCTTTGGGCGGAGCCTGGTCCTCCTCCAGTTCGATCATGGGATTCTGGGACATTTCCTGATCGATGATTTCGATGAGTTCCAGGTTGGTCAACGGCAGAAGCCGGATGGCCTGCTGAAGAGCGGGCGCCAGATAAAGCTTCTGGACGATTTTTTGATCCAACCGTTGTTTCAACATGAGGCGTCTTTATTATAGACGGAATTCGCTGCCCAAATAACTCTCCCGGACCTCCCGGGACGAAAGAATGTCCCGGGGGGTTCCTTCAAGAATCATTTTTCCCTTGTCGATGATGCAGGCCTTGTCCGTGATTTCCAGGGTTTCCCGGACATTGTGGTCCGTCACGAGGATGCCCATCCGTTTTTCTTTCAGGTGTTTCAGGATGTCCTGAAGATCGAGAACCGCCAGGGGATCGATTCCCGTAAACGGTTCGTCGAGGAGGATGAAATCCGGAGAGGTGACCATGGCCCGGGCGATCTCGAGCCGCCGGCGTTCTCCTCCGGACAGCGTATAGGCCTTGGCTCGGGACAGCCGGGCCAGCCCGAACTCCTCAAGGATGTCCCGGGGATCGCGCGGTCTGTCGCGAAAGGCGTCCGGCCGGGCTTCGATCACGGCCAGGATGTTTCCCTCGACCGTCAACTTGCGGAAAATCGAAGGCTCCTGGGGAAGAAGGCTGATGCCCTTTCTCGCCCGGACGTACATGGGCAACCCGGTGATATCCTCGCCGTCCAGATCAATCCGGCCGCCGTCCCCCTGAATGAGACCGGCCATGATGGAGAACGTTGTTGTCTTGCCGGCGCCGTTGGGGCCGAGCAGGCCGACGATTTCACCACGGCGGACTTCGACGGAAATCCCGTCGACGACTTTTTTGCGGCCGTAGCTCTTTTCGAGACCGGCGGCTTTTAAGGAACCCCTCATGAACTCGGCAATCCGGTCATCGGATGATGACGGTGGTGGATCTGTCGCGCTTGATATTTTCGATGGCGATTCTACCATCGTCCAGATAGAAAGTCAATTTGTCCCCCTTTGTCTCCCCCTTGTCCCGCTCGGCCAGGACGGGATGGCCGGTGAGAACCACGGTGGCCTCCGCTCTTTCATAAACGGCCCGTTCCCCCCGGCCCTGACGGGCCTCCTGATCGATCACGACGTTGCCTTCGGCCTCAACGCGGTCCATGCCGCCGCCGGTCCCGGCCAGAGTCACGGCCAGGCTGTCGGCCCGCAAGGTGAACGACTGGGTTTCCAGACGGCCCGCCCCCGTGTATCGGATCAGGTTTCTCTCCGGAATGAAGACCATCTCGTCCGAGTGCATTTCGAGCCGCTCTTCTTCGTCGTCGTCATCGCCCGTCTTGCGAAAGAGCAGGGAGTGGACGTCGCCGCGGAAAACCACCCGGCCCGTCTCCTGAAGGATATCGAGTTCCGAGGCGCTGACGGATTCCCGCTCCTGCCAGATCCGGACCTGATCGCGGAAGAAAAACCGCCGATCGTCCGCCCGGGTGTTCATGCGCCCACAGGTGATGAAGACGGGTTTCCCTCCGGAAAAAAAACCCACCGGCGCTCCGCTTTCTCCGGACCGCATGATCAAGCGGACCTCTCCCGAGGCCTCGACATTCTCGGTGCGCATATGGACGACGATTCGATCGGCCTCGATATCCAAAGGCCCCGAATCCGCCCGGGGTCTCCGCCCCGGACCTTTTTTCAAAACCAGAGCGCCGTGCCCATGGTTGTAATCGACGCGAGCGGCCGAAAAGCGGCGGGGCTCTTCTGAGTCGCCGGCCGAGTCGATCGTGATCCGGACGTCGGGCCAGGCCGCAAGATCCTTCAGTTCCCCTTCGGGCGTGAAATAGAGAATGGAATAATCGGAATCCAGGCGCGTGACGCCCCCGTCCGGAGCGGCAATGACCAGCCTGCTGTTTCCCCTGGCCTCGAAATGTGTAGAGACCAGGGTTTCGGGGTACAAAACCGTCCGGGCCTCATCAGCCTCGATACGATAGGCGCCGGCGCCGAAATCCGGGCCTTGAAAAACAGCCTTGACGCCGCCCTCAAAAACAGCCGTTTCCAAATTTTCCCGGTCGCCCGACAAGATGAACATCAGCCGCCCCCCCTCGGCCCGGCTGCCGCCGCGCTCCAAAACAGGCGCGCCGGTCACTTCGCCGGTTCCGGAGTCCCTGTGGTAAAACAGCCGGTCTCCGGTGATGGTCAGAGGGATGTCCCGGGAGGCCTCAGCCCGGGATTCCACGCGGAGATCGCCCTCGAGCTCCAGCTCTCCGGACCCGATGGCGTAGCGGAGGCTGCGGGACGTCCCTTTGAGTTTTCCGGTGGCGAAGGCGGCGCCCAAAACGGTGTGAAAGGCCTCCTGGATTCTGTCATATTTAAATCCCGGAGCTTCGATCACGATGTCCTTTTCGCGAACGCTCACGTTTTCGAGAAGATCGAACCGGGTCCGGTCTTCGTCGAGAGCGACATGACCTGCGGAAATGACGATTTTCCGGCCTCCGGTGCGGCCGAAATCGATGATTTCGACGTTTCCCTCCAGGTGCTGAAGACCGTCCTCACCGGCATAGACGCTGTCGGCCCGGGTTCTGAAGGACTCCCGGCCGCCGCTGAATTCGGAATGGCGGGCGCCGATTTTCCTCTCCAGGCGTCCGCCTTCGGGAGGAAGGGGAATTTCCCCGGATCCCGGATCTCCGGGCCGGGCCGTCACCAGGCGGAAAATGATCGCCGCAAACAGGATCAGGAAAGCGGCGATGGCGGCGCGCCGGACGTTTTTCAAGGCCGGATATCCTCGATCGTCAAGGTGGTTTTGGTTTCGCCGAGGTATTCGGAAACGGCCACGGAATAGACCAGGTCGACGGTGCGTCCCCGGGCGAGACGGGCCGCCCAGTCGGCCTTGTCCCAACCCACGGCTTCAAAAAACCGGCCGTTGCGCCGGGCCAGAAACTTCATATGCCGGCCGCGCATCGTCCGCGGCTCGCTCATGATCTCCGCTCCCCGTGTCAAAAACAGCGGTTTGGGATTCCCCGGGCCGAACGGATTCAGACGTTCGAAATGCTCCATGAATTCCGGGGTGATGGCCTCGAAATCCAGGCCGGCGTCGATTCGGAGCTTTCTCTTGAGATCCTCGCCGGAAATTTTCTCCTCGGCCAGGGCGTTCACGGCCTCCCGAAGAGCGGTCATGTTCTCCCGGGCCAGCGTGCATCCCACGGCCAGCTTGTGGCCGCCGTATGACTGAAACAGCGGGGCGCAGGCGTCGAGAAGATCGATGAGCGCGAAATCCGAAATGCTCCGGCCGGACCCGACGGCCCGGCCGTCTTCGTAGGAAAACAGGATGACCGGACGATGAAAGGTCTCCTTGATTTTGGAGGCCACGATCCCGATGACGCCCTTGTGCCAGGTCTCGCAGCCCAGGATCAGACACTTGTACCGTTGGTCGAGGCCGCGGGCTTCGACCATCTCCCGGGCCTCCCGGAAGATTTTTTCCTCCGTCCCCTGCCGCTTCGTGTTGAGCGCTTCCAGCCGGGCGACAAGATCCCGGGCTTCCCCGTCCGTCTCGGCGAAAAAGAGCTTGACCGCAAGATCCGTTTGCCCCATGCGTCCGGCGGCATTGATTCTCGGTCCGAGCCGGAATCCCAGATCGGAGGCCTGGACCGCCCGGTTTTGCAGACCGCAGACGTCCATCAACCGTTTGAGACCCGGGTTGGCGACATCCTCCAGCGCTTTCAGGCCGTGTCTGACGAACAGCCGGTTTTCCCCGATCAGACGGGCGACATCGGCCACGGTGCCGATCGAGACGAGTTTCATGTAGTGCGGCAGAGACGCCTCGCGCCCCTCGGTGATGAGGAGAGCCTGGATGAGCTTGAAGACCACACCGACTCCGGCCAAAGCCTTGTCGGGGTAGCCCGATTCGGACAGAACGGGATTGAGAACGGCCACGGCGTCCGGCAGATCACTCCCGGGGTAGTGATGGTCCGTGATGATGACGTCCACGCCGCCGGCTCCGGCCCGGGCCGTGAAACCGACCGCCTTGATTCCGCAATCGACGCTGATCACAAGCTTCGCCCCCCGGCCGGGAAGGATGTCGGCATGGTGGTCCTTGATCCCGTAGCCGTCTTCGAGCCTGTCGGGAATATAGTAATCGACATCGGCGCCCAGGGTACGAAGGGCCTTGTGCAGCATGACCGTGGAGAGAACGCCGTCGGCGTCATAGTCGCCGAAAATGAGGATTTTCTCGCCCCGGGCCGTTGCTCGGCGGATCCTGGCCACGGCGGCCTCCATGCCCTTCATGAGGAAGGGGTCGTGAAGATCCTCAAGCCCTCCGTAGAGAAAGGTCCGGGCGGCTTCGACGGTTTCAATCCCGCGGTTGGTCAGAATGCGGGCGATCTCCGGCGGCAGACCCAGGGCGGAGGCCAGCCCGGCCGCGGCCGGGTGGGGTTCGCAGAGATGCCAGATCGTATCGTTCATTGCCCTCAATGTAGCATAATCCCCGGTTGCGGACAACGCCCGGGCTCCCGTCGTTGACATTCAAACGATTGAAAAATATAATGCTTATGCCGTGATCACCGATCTATCCGAAGGTCTCTTTCGAACCCGGCGGATCTTTCGCCGGCTGGGGGACCTGTTCCGCAGCGGAAAAAAAAGAGAGGACATTCTTGAGGAGTTGTTCGAACTCCTGGTCCTGGCCGACGTGGGCATCCCGACGACGGAAAAGCTCCTTGACGGTCTCCGGGCCCAATGCGGAAAGGACGACCCGCCGGAAGTCCTGCGGGACATTCTCAAGAAAGATCTGGCCGCGATGCTGGACGGGAAAAGCTCGGAATTCGCCGCCGACTCCGGACGCGCCGTCGTTTTGATGGTCGGCGCCAACGGGGGCGGCAAAACGACGACTCTGGCCAAACTGGCCCGGCGGGCCGCAGGCCGGGGGAGCCGGGTCCTGATGGCGGCGGCCGACACCTTCCGGGCCGCGGCCTGCGAACAGCTTCAACTGTGGGGAAAAAAACTCGGCATTCCCGTTGTCTCCGGCCGCCGGGACGCC
This sequence comes from Acidobacteriota bacterium, assembly GCA_033549365.1. Lineage (NCBI taxonomy): Bacteria > Pseudomonadati > Acidobacteriota > Acidobacteriota bacterium. Next base: position 163,451 of record JAWSUF010000002.1, on the reverse strand, counting down.
GATCCCGCCTCTATCGTCTTCGACGCCGTCCGGACTTACCGGGACGACGGCTACGACCTTCTTCTCATCGACACCGCCGGCCGCCTTCATACCAACAAGAATCTCATGGGCGAACTCGAAAAAATCCGCCGGGTGACATCCCGGGAAATCCCCGAAGAACCGCGGGAATCCCTGCTCATCCTCGATGCCGCGGTCGGTCGCAATGCCCTGGCTCAGGCCCGGGAATTCCTGTCCTTTTCCGGCCTGACCGGCGTCGTGCTCACCAAGCTCGACGGCACGGCGAAAGGGGGAAGCGTCCTGGCCGTCGCCGACGAACTCGGCCTGCCCATCAAATTCGTGGGCCTCGGGGAAAGCGAGGCCGACCTGGCCGAGTTTTCTCCCGCCGATTACATCGAGGCCCTGTTTTCATGAGCAGGCGGACGGATCGCGCTTTCATGGACATGGCCTACGGACTGGCCGCCAAAGCCGCGGGTCTCACGAGTCCCAATCCGGCCGTGGGCGCCGTCGTCGTCCGCCGCGGCGTCATCGTCGGCTGGGGATATCACGCCCGGGCCGGAAGCCCGCACGCGGAAATCGTCGCTTTGGAAAAAGCCGGGCGGCGGGCGAAAGGGGCGACGCTCTATGTGACGCTCGAACCGTGCGTTCATTGGGGAAAAACGCCGCCCTGCGCGGAGGCCGTTTTGGCGGCCGAACCGGCCCGTGTCGTGATCTCCGCCCGCGATCCCAACCCCGTCGTCCACAACAGGGGTATCGCCCGGCTCCGGGAAGCCGGTCTTGACGTCTCCGTCGGGATCCTGGAAGAAAGAAACCGGAGGCTCAACGAAAGCGCCGTCAAATTCATCACCCGGAAAATGCCGTTTGTCACCCTGAAAGCCGCCGTGTCTCTCGACGGAAAACTGGCCTCGCGGAGACTCGACGCCCGCTGGATCTCCTCGGCCGCTTCGCGGGAATATGCCCATCTCCTGAGAGAGGACAACGATGCCGTCCTGATCGGCGCCGGCACCCTGATCGCGGACGATCCTCTCCTGACCGTCCGCCACCCCTTCCGCAAAGGCAAGGCCGTGATCCGGGTCATTCTCGATTCAAAACTCAGATTTCCGCCGTCCGCCCGCATCCTTTCGACGCTCGACGAGGGACCGGTTCTGATCGTCGCCGGTGAAGGCGCCTCCCGGCGCAAGGCGGATCTCCTTCGCCGCAAGGGGGCCAAAGTGGTTGTCTTACCTTCGCCGCAGGGACGACCGGACCTTCAATCCGTTCTCGGCGAACTCGCCCGGAGAGACATTGCGGCTCTCCTCGTCGAAGGCGGACGGGACATTCATACCGCTTTTCTGGAAAGGGGTCTGGCCGACAAAATACTTCTGGTGGTCGCCCCCCTTCTCCTCGGCGGCCGGGACGCTCCGGGTCTTTTCGAAGGCCGGGGCGCCCCCCGCATCGCCGACGGCATTCGGCTCACCGAACCCCGGTTTTTCTCCATCGGGGAAGACCTCGTCCTGGAAGGATATCCGTCATGTTCACAGGCCTCATCGCTCTGACCGGTGAATTCAAAGGTTACCGAGGCGGCCGGAAGGAGCTTCTCTGTTCCGCCCCGCCGCTTCCGGGCCGGCTGGAAATCGGCGACAGCCTGTCCGTCAACGGCGTCTGTCTCAGCCTTTTGAGCCGGGAGGACGGCCTGTTGGCCTTCAATCTCTCCCGGGAGACCCTGGAAAAAACAACGCTCGGACATCTCCGCATCGGAGAACGCCTGAACCTGGAGCCGCCCTTGACCCTGAAGGACCCTCTCGGCGGACATCTGGTGACCGGTCATATCGACGCCGTCGGTAAAGTCCTGAAATCGGTCCCGCGGCCGCCGGGGAAACGGCTGTCGGTGTCGTTCCCGGCCGCGATCCGTCCGTTTTTCATCCCCAAGGGATCGGTCGCGGTCAACGGCGTCAGCCTGACCGTGGCCTCTCTTGGGCCGTCCTCATTCGATGCCGAGTTGATCCCCCTGACTCTTCAGGGCTCGAACATGGGGCTGCTGAGGCCCGGTGACACCGTGAACATCGAATGTGACATCATCGGCAAATACGTGTATAATTTCGCCCGAAAACCATGAACACAACATGCCCCACAATTACCGTTGAAGACGCCGTCGCTCATGTCCGGGAGGGGCGTCTCATCATCATTGTCGACGACGAGGACCGGGAAAACGAAGGCGACCTCATGACCGCCGCCGAAAAGATCACGCCCGAAATGATCAACTTTATGGCCCGGGAGGGACGGGGACTCATCTGCCTGCCCCTGACGAAAAACCGCCTGGAAGAACTCCAGCTCCCGCTCATGGTCGCCGACAACACGGCCCGCTATCAGACAGCCTTCACGATCTCCATCGACGCCAAGGACAAGGTGTCGACGGGAATCAGCGCCGCCGACCGGGCGGCCACCATTTTGACGGCCGTCGATCCGGCCACCCGGCCGGCCGATCTGTCCCGGCCCGGCCATATCTTCCCCCTCCAGGCCAAGGAAGGCGGTGTTCTGGAGCGGGCAGGTCAGACTGAAGCGGCCGTGGACATCGCCCGCATGGCCGGCCTGAACCCGGCCGGCGTCATCTGCGAAATCATGAACGAAGACGGCACCATGGCCCGCATGCCCCAACTCATCGAGTTCAGCCGGGCTCACAACATCCCCATTCTGACCATCGCCGATCTCATCAAGTACCGGATGAAGAACGAAACCCTGGTCAGGAAGGTCGACGAAGCCGACCTGCCCACCCGTTTCGGCAAGTATCGGGTTGCCGTTTTCGAGGACGACATCCGCGGCGAACAGCATGTCGCCCTCATCAAAGGCGATATTCTGGGTGGAGAACCCGTTCTCGTCCGCGCCCATTCCCAATGCCTGACGGGCGACACCTTCGCTTCCATCCGGTGCGACTGCGGCGATCAGCTTCACCAGGCCATGGCCTTGGTCGAAAAGGAGGGGCGCGGCGTCATCCTCTACATCATGACTCATGAAGGGCGGGGCATCGGGTTGTCGAACAAGATCCGGGCCTACGCCATTCAGGACCAGGGCGCCGACACCGTCGAGGCCAATTGCCGCCTGGGATTCAAACCCGACCAGAGGGATTACGGCATCGGGGCCCAGATCCTGGTCGCTCTGGGCATAAAAAAAATCCGCCTGATCACAAATAACCCCCGGAAGTTCATCGGGTTGGCCGGCTACAACCTGGAAATCAGCGAGCGCGTGCCTCTGGAGATTTCCCCCTGCCGGGACAACAGGAATTATCTCAAGACCAAAAAAGAAAAACTGGGGCATATTCTCGACCAGGTTTAACGGCGGCCCGGCGGAATCCGCTGAGGAGGATTTGAGACATGCCTCCCGCAGGCCGGGACGGGCGCCTGATCGGCGACGCGTTCCTGAAAAAATTGAGCCGGACCCCGGTCCGAAGCCGGCGATTGAAAATCCTCAAAGCCTGCGCGAGAATCGATGAGCCGTGGGTTGAAGACGTTCTCTGGGCCTCCCTGTCCGATCCCGGCGAAGACATCCGCGATTACCTCATCGGCGTCCTCGGCGGACGCCGGGACCGCAACCCCGATCTCCTTCGCCGGCGTCTGGCCGTCCCTCCCTGGTACGCCAGGTGCGCCGCGCTCCAAATCCTGGGACTTCGGGGATCCCGGGACGCCCTGCCATGGGTTGCGGAGTTTCTCGACGATTCCAACATCGAGATCAGAAGATACGTCGCCGGCGCATTGGGACACCTCGGCGGCCGTGAGGCCCTGAAGCTTCTTGTCCGCATGATGAAGGACGAAAGCCCCCATGTCCGGGCGGCGGCCGGAGAGGCCCTCGGCAAGGCCAGCCCCATCCGGTTTTCCTGATCAGGCCGGACTCCGGACCGATCCCGCTTCGAGGATGAAGGTCACCGGACCGTCGTTAACGATGCGAACCTCCATGACCGCCTGAAAGACTCCGGTTTGAACGGGAATGCCCCGTCGGCGGAGCGCGGCGACGAATTGATCGAACAGGGCCGCGGCGGGCACGGGATCTTCAGCGCCGTCGAAGCTCGGCCGGCGGCCTTTGCGGACGGAGCCGGCCAGGGTGAACTGGGAAACGGCCAGGGCCTCGCCCTCGACCTCGGATAACGACAGATTCATTTTTCCCGCCTCATCCGGAAAAATGCGCAATCCGGCGATTTTTTCCGCCAGAGCTTCGGCCTCCTTTTCGGTATCTCCTTTCCGGATCCCGACAAGGAGACAGACTCCGCGGCCGACGGCGCCGGCCGTCCGGCCTTCGACTTCCACCGAGGCCTCTTTCACCCTCTGGAGAACGATGATCATGGTTCCTTCCTTGCCCCCGGCCGGCTGCGGAAAAGCGCATTCCGGAGGCTGTCGAATTCCCGGCGGTTCAGAACAAAAACCGCCGCACCGTAGACGATGATCCCCGTCAAAATGGTTGCGGCCAGGGCGACAATCCCGGCCATGCCGGCGGCCGCTTCGCGGGAGACGGCATGCGAAACTCCGATGACAGCGCCCGCCATCACCGCACAGGCCGCAAAGCTCCGCAGGACCACAGCCCAAAACCCCGTGTCGGCATACCGGCCGAGCCGCTTTCTCAGAAGAAATCCGAGAACCCCGGCATGAATCATCTGGGTGAGGGAAAGGGCCAGGGCCAGCCCTCCGACCCCGAGCACGGTTCCCAGAGGCAACGCGGCGGCGATATAAATCAAAATAAGGACGAACGCCACAGCCGCCGGAGTCCGTGTATCCTGGAGGGAATAGAAAGTCGTCACCAGGATTTTCGTCACGGAAATGAACGGAAGCCCCAGCGCCAGGAAAAACAGGCACTCCGCGCTTAAGGCCGTGGAACGCGCCGTGAATTCCCCCCTTTCGAAGAGAACCTGCATGATGGGCCGGCTGAGCAGGAGAAGCCCGGTCATGGCCGGAAGGGTCCCCAGAACAATAAGCCGCAGGGAAAACTCCAGTGTTTTGCGGATGCCTTGGCTGTCGCGGGCGGCCGCCTGGCCCGAGAGGGAGGGGAGCAGCACAACGGCCAAGGCTATGGAAAAGAGACCGAATGTCAGTTCCTCGACCCGTGACGCGTAGTACAGGGCTGAAACACTGCCCTCCTCAAGATGTGAGGCCATAAACCGGCTGACGGCGAACTTGACCTGATAGGCGCCGAAGGAGAAAACGCCGGGAACCATAAGGACGGCCACCCGGATGACCCCGGGATGGCGGATGGACGGCCGAAAGGGAAGCCTCAGCCCCTCCCGGTGAAGAGCGGGCCACTGGAACAGAAGCTGCAGAATCCCACCGGCCAAAATCGCCGCCGCAAAGATCCAGGCCGGCTCCTCGGCTCGCGAGGCGAACATTACGGCCCCGGCAATCACGCTGATATTGAATAGAACGGGAGCGAAGGCCGGCACGGCAAAGCGCTGGAGGGAGTTCAGAATGCCTGTGGCCAGGGCGGCCAGGCTGATGATCAGAATAAAGGGGAACATCAACCGGGTCAGACCGATGGTCAAGGCCCATTTGCCCTCCACGTCGCCGAACCCGGCGGCGACCGTTTTCACCAGGATCGGCGACAGAAAAATGCCCAGAATGGAAACGGCAGCCATCACCAGGGCCAGGACACCAAAAAAAGAACGGGCGAAGGCCCACATCTCTTCCCGGCCTTCCCGGACACGCATATCCGTAAAGACGGGAATAAAGGCCGCCGTCATGGCGCCCTCGGCGGTCAGGCGGCGAAGCAGATTGGGCAGGGTGTAGGCCAAGGTGAAGGCATCGGCCGAAGTTCCCGTTCCCAGGAAATAGGCCTGAAGCATGTCCCGGACATATCCCAGAACCCGGCTGACGAGCATGGGCAGAGCCACGGACGCCGTCGATCTGATGATCTTGCTCTGTTTCTCGTCGTGTTCCATAATGCCCCGGCGATCGGTCCAGGTTGACTTTTTGTGGACGCTATTCTATCATAAGCGTCCTTTAAAGGAGATTGTTATGCCGCGTCACAAATCCGCCGTCAAGCAGTTGCGCCAGAGTTTGCGCAAAAACGCCGTCAACAAAAAAAGCAAATCCCGGCTGCGGAGCGAAATCCGGAATATCAAGACCGCCATCAAAAACGGGGACGCCGAAACGGCCGCCGCTCTTCTTCCCAAGGCCATGTCCGTGATCGACAAGAGCGTCAAGAAAAAGACCATCCCCGAGAAAAAGGGCGACCGCTATAAATCCCGGCTCAGTCGCAAGGTCCGGGAAGCCGCCGTCAAGACGACCGCCTGACCTCACTTCTTTTTCTCATCCGGCAGTAGCGGTAGAGGATTGCGTCCAAAACGACGCGGGGAGGGATGTCCGCTCTTTTGACCATCAGATCCGCCTCGCTCAACGATTGAAACAGGGCATTCAAACGTTTTCCTCCCAGGCTTTTGACCGCGGAAAAAAACGCTTCATACTTGCGCCGGTAAAAAAATCCCGTGGTTTCCTTGATGTAGGGAAAGAGCAGGGTGAAGATCTCTTTCGGGGTCTTGCCTTCGGCCAGGAGAGTTTTCCCCCGCAGAACATGGCCGAGAAAGTCGCCGATTTTCCCCAGAATCGCTTCCGGAGTCGCCCGGGTCGAGCTGAAATAGGCGTCGAGAACGGCCAGGCATTTGACGAAGTCGCCGTCTTCCAGAGCGTCCTGGATATCGAAGTCTCCGAGCGTGATGACCCAGGGAACGATCTCACCGACATCTTTGAGGCTGATGGTTTTATTCTCTCCGATATAAACGGCCAGCTTGGCGATTTCGCTGTCCATCCGCCTCAGGTCGCCGGAGGACAGCTCACAGAACTTGTCCAGGGCATCCGCGTCGAAAGTCTTGCCCTCCCGGCGGGCCCGCTCGGCAACCCATTTTCTGAGTTCGGAGGCCCGGAGGGGTTTGAATTCAGTCAATCGGACCTGGGACGCCGGCCGCGATTTGAAGAACTTGATCAACGGACGGGGACGCTTGGATTCCCCCGGTGCGATGACGACCAGGACCGTCCGGTCGGGAGGCGAGGCCAGATAAGCGGATAAAAGATTTTCGTCCTCCGGCGCAAGGTCGACAAATCCTTTTTTGCCGGCCGGCTTTTCCCCCTCTTTCTCCTGGTTCTTGTCCCCGGCTTCGGTCGCCCTGACGACGATCACCCGGCCGGGAGAAAACAGCATCGGGGAGGTCCGGGCGCTGTCCAGAATATCCGGCCATGAGGTTTCGTCCAGATAAAATCGTTCGACCGGAAAATCGGGCGGGCATCCGTCGTAGAGAGCGGCCTGAATCGAGGCGATGAATTCCTCGCTCCGAAACACATCCGTTCCGCAGAAAAACCAACAGGGGACGGACGCGTCCCGCGTCAAAAACCCTCCAGGATGCTGACGACGAGACTGCGGGCGAATTTTTCGGCGACTTTGTCGATGGCTTCGGATTCGACGGACTCGAAATCCGATCCTTCGGGAACTTCGTATTCCTCGGTGAAAACGAACGAGGCGTCGGAAAAAATCACCCTCTGCCGGACGAGGTCCCGCAGGGCGATCCGGGCGACGATCCGGATGTTGTACCTGTCGGCCGCGGCCTGTTCGGTGAAGGCGATGGGACTGACCCGGAACGAGACGATTTCGCCGTCAAGCAGGGCGTCGGCGCCCTCCGTTTCCTGCACGACCTGGACCTTGCCGCGGATAACCATTTCGCTGATGACGCTGCGGGTCAGCTTGAGGTCCAGCTCGAAACGGGTCGTGCTGTTTTTGAACATGGGGATGCTCATCTTCTGAACGTGGGCCGGAAGGAAACTTCCGGTGCCGCGCAGCCGGTAGCCGCACTCGAAAAACGTCAGAACGGCGGCCAAAAGAAGAATGAGATAGCGGAGTTTCATACCGCCGGGATTATATCACAGGACACGGCCCCTTCACGAGCCGAAGCGGAAAAGCTATACTGAGATTCGAAAGAACCGCCCATGACCGTGTTGGATGTCCACAACCTCAGAGCCGGATACGAAAACGGGTTCGTCCTGGAAGACGTCTCGTTTTCCCTCGAAGCCGGCGATTTCACCGCCGTTCTGGGAAAAAACGGTTCGGGGAAAAGCACGTTGATCAAGGCCGTTCAGGGTCTTCTCAAGACCTGCGAAGGGAACGTCACGATTCTGGGGCGCGAGGCTCTGAGTCTCTCCCGGCGGGAGTTGGCCGGACTGGTCGCCTATGTTCCCCAGTTTCACGAACCGGCATTCGACTACACGGTCGAAGAGGTCGTGACCATGGGCCGATACGCCCGGCGCGGCCGCCTGGAGAGGCTGTCGTCTTCCGACCGGGACGCCGTCGAAGACGCCATGACACTGGCCCGCGTCACCCACTTGAGGTCGAAGCCCGCGGCCCGCCTGAGCGGAGGCGAGGCCCGGCGTGTCGACATCGCCCGCGCCCTGGCCCAGGACGCCCAGATTCTTCTTCTCGACGAACCGAGCGCCCATCTCGACATCTGCTTCCAGGTTGAGATTTACCGCATGCTCCACAAACTCCAGATCGAACGCCAAACAACCATCCTGGCCGCCGAGCACAATGTCAATCTGGCGGCTCTCTTCAGCCGCCGGCTGATGCTGCTTAAAAACGGACGTTTGGAAGCTTGGGGAACACCGGTCGATCTCATCACTCGAGAAACGATCCGCGACATCTTCGAAGCCGAGGTCGACGTCCGGACCAACCCGCGATCCGGGCTGCCGGAGATCTCTCTCATCGCCGGGGACGGAGAGGCGGAAAGGCCATGAGACGGAAGGTCCGGATTCTGGTCCTGATGCTGGCGTTGCCGGGCCTTGCGATCGAAGCCCCTTCCCAGGACAGAGTTCTGACGGACGATTTCGGACACGTCTTCACTCTCCCGGACCGGCCGCCCCGGCGCATCGTCTCTTTGGCGCCCAACATCACCGAAATCCTGTTCGCCGTCGGCGCCGGAGACCAAATCGTGGGCGTCACGCGCTATTGCGACCATCCCGCCGAAGCCCGGGAGAAAGACCGGGTGGGCGGTTTCATCGACCCTTCGATCGAAATGGTTCTCCACCTGAAGCCCGATCTGGTCATCGGCTTCCGGGGCAATCCCATCCGGACTCTGGAACGGATTCGAACACTCGGCCTGCCGGTTTTCGTATTCGACATCGGGTCCGATCTTGAAACCCTGCCCCGATTCATCGAAAAGATCGGACGTCTCGTCCACCGTGAGGAAGGGGCATCGGTCCTGGCCGAAGAGGTCGCCGCGGCTCTGGCCGCCGCCGAACGGGAACGGTCCTCCCGGTCCGCCGAGCCGTCGGTTTTCCTGACGCTGAATGCCCGGGGTCTCTGGACCTGCGGCCGGGACAGCTATCTCGACGATATCCTGAAACGGGCCGGCGGGTGGAACATCGCCGGAGACATCTCTCGCGAATGGGTTCATTTCAGCCGGGAGCGACTGTTCCGAGACAATCCCGACGTCATCGTCATCCTGGCCCCCTCCCTTGAGGATTTCGCCTCCGCACGCGACAGGTTGTCCCGGGAATACAGGCTCGAGAGCCTTCAGGCTTTTCGAACGAACCGCGTCTGTTTTCTCGACGAGAACGCGGCCAGCCGGTTCGGACCGAGGCTTGTCGACACGCTGAAATCCCTCGCGGCCTGCCTGCATCCCGATCCCGCCTTAGGGAGGGCCTCCCGGTGAAGGCCCGGACCGCATCGCGGACAACAGCCGGCGCCCTGACCGTGCTGGCCGTCACGGGTCTTCTGGCCTCGCTCCTTCTCGGCCCGGCGGCCACGACTCCCGGAGATCTTCGGGATTTTATCCTTCACGGGGATACGACCTATGCCGTGATCTTCATTCACCTCCGGCTGGCCCGGGCCTGCCTTGCCTTTCTGGTCGGGGCCGCCCTGGCCCTTTCAGGCGCCGTTTTGCAGGGATTTTTCCGGAACCCGATGGCCGATCCCTTTGTCGTCGGAGTCTCCTCGGGCGCGTCTTTCGGAGCGGTTCTGGTCCTTGTCCTAGGCATCCGGACGGGAGCAGGCTTCGCCGTTCAGGGAAGCGCGGCCTTTATCTCCGGCCTGACCGTGGTCGGGGCCGTTTATGTCCTGTCCCGGCGCAAAGGCGTCTTCAAGGTGGAAACACTCCTGTTGACGGGCATCGCGGCCGGTGCTCTGGCCTCCTCCCTGACGTCTTTTCTTCTTTTCATGCGGGCGGACTCCTTTGAACAGGCTGTTTTCTGGCTCCTGGGCAGCCTGGCTTCGGCGGACTGGAACCAGGCCGCGGCCGTCGCTCCTCTCATTCTGGCCGGACTGGCCGTGGCCCAAGCTCTGGCCCGCGACATGAATTTGCTTTCTCTGGGCGACGACGCAGCGCTCGCACTGGGATGTCCCGTCGGACGCATCCGGACGATTTTTCTGGTTCTGGCCACGCTCCTGGCCGCTCTTTCGGTTTCCGTAAGCGGCATCATCGGTTTCGTCGGTCTCATCGTGCCGCACTGGATCCGGATTCTCACGGGACCGGACCATCGCCGTCTGTTCCTTCTGTCCTCTTTCGCCGGAGGGGTTTTTCTGGTCTATTGCGATCTTCTGGCCCGGACGGTTCTGGCCCCGGCCGAACTTCCGATCGGCGTCATCACCGCCGCCGTCGGAGCGCCGTTTTTCATCTATCTCCTTCAGCGCAGGCGGTCATGATCTATTTTTTCACGCGGGACTTCCGTCATCGGATGCGGTTTTTCTCTTCCGATCCCGTGCAGCCTCCCCTTCTCAAGTTTTCCAAGTCCCGCATCGCCTGGGAGAAGGCCAAAAAAAAGCTTCTTCTGCTTCCCATCCGCATCCTCCGCCAGGAACAGGCGTTCTCCCACGCTCCCGGACCGGCGGATCCTCCTCCCCTCGTCCTCCACGGCCGCCGCAAGGGCCAACGCGAGATGCGGCGGAGTTTTTTCTTTTTCCTTCAGCGCCAGAAAAGCCGGCACTATCTTGTTCTGGGACTCGAAGCTCTGTTGCTTCCAATCAGCGGGCTGGCCGCCTTTCTCCCGGGTCCCAACATTTTCTTCTATACTCTGGCCATTGTCATGATCACCCAGTGGCGGGCCGCCCGCGGCATTTCCCGTCTTCTGAAAAGGCGGGGAGAGATCGAATTCGTTTTCGATCCTCATCTTGCGGCCTGGGAAAAAGCCGCCGCCGGACGGGATCCGGAACAATGCGCCGCATGCCTGAACGCCGTCGCCGCGGCTCACGGTCTGGGAAATCTGGAAAAAATCCTTCGCCTGAACCCCCCCACAGCCGGGAATTCCTGACGGGCGATTCATTTGACAAATATGATGTTTTGTCATATCGTGAAGATAAGATGGTGCTGACCCTGGAACAGGTTTTAGTTGTCGTTTTGACGGTTTCGGCCGTCGCCGCCGTCACATTTCTGTGCATCACGCTGGTCCAAATCAAGAAGACCGCTCGGGAAGCTGAGCGGACCTTTGTGGAAATCCGCTCCCTGACGGCCGACCTCAAGCGGCTCGAGCAGAAAGCCGGCCTGCAACTCGACGAACTCGGCTCGACTTTGCAATCCGCGCGAAGGGCCGCCAACGTCATGTCCGGGACCGCCCATCATATGACGTCGGGCGCTTTCGGGCCGGCCATAAGGTATTGGCCGCTTATTTTGCCCTTGATTCGGGGCAGCTGGCGTCTATGGAAAAAAAGAAAGGAGAAACGATATGAGCGCTAACAGAGACAGTCATCTGGCGGAAGCCCTGGTGTCATTCCTGGCGGGAGCCGCCGCCGGATTCGTTGTGGGCATTCTTATGGCTCCGGCCAGCGGGCAGGAAACCCGGAAAAAACTCAAGGATCAGGTCGGGAAAGCCGGCGACGCAGCCAAGGAAAATTACGACAAGATCGCCAAGGAAGCCGAAAAGGGCATCCGCGTCGTCCGCGAGAAAACTTCCGAAGGCATCGACGCCATCAAGGAATTCATCGAAAAGAAAAAAGACGAATTCTCCCGCAAGTCTCCGTTTTTCCCGGAAGACGAAGCCACGGAAAAGTAAACCGCAACTTCAACGGCCGGAGGCGGGAGGCTTCAGCCGGCTGATGGGATGATCCGAAGAACGTAAGAGGGGTTGAGAATGGAAGTGTGGAGAGGGGTGTGCGCCGGAGTTTGGGCCGCCGTGTTCTTCACAGCAAGCTTCTTGGCCTTGATTTCTCCTCTCGGCGCCGTCGACACACGGACGGCCCGGCTTATCGACGAGGCCATCGAGCGCCACAAGCCGGAAATCATCAAGATCCGCAGGTTCATTCACATGAACCCCGAGCTCAGCAACAGGGAATTCGAGACGGCGCGCCTCATCGCTTCGAAACTCTCGGCTCTCGGCCTGGAAACAAGGACGGGAGTCGCCAAAACCGGAGTCGTCGGACTCCTGCGGGGCGGACAGCCCGGTCCGACCGTGGCTCTAAGGGCCGATATGGACGCCCTGCCGATTCAGGAAACGACCAATGTTCCCTTTCAATCGCTCAACCCGGGGGTCATGCACGCCTGCGGCCACGACATCCACATGGCCGTCGCTCTCGGCACCGCCATGGTGCTCAAGGACTTGAAGGATCGCGTCAAAGGCGGCGTCAAGTTCATATTTCAACCGGCTGAAGAAGGTCCCCCGGCGGGCGAGGAGGGCGGGGCCGCCCTGATGATCCGCGAGGGCGTCCTGGAAAACCCCAGGGTCAGCGCCATCTTCGGACTTCATGTTTGGAATGAAAACGTCGGACAGGTTCTCTTTTCCCCGGGCAACATCATGGCCGCCTCCGACGGGTTTCAGATCGTCGTCAAAGGCCGGAGCGCCCACGGCGCCAGACCCCAGGAAGGGGTGGACGCCATCGTCGTCGCCTCCCATATCGTCGCCGCGCTTCAGACCGTGGTCGGGCGCTCCATCGATCCGACGGATCCCGCCGTCGTCACCGTGGGCCGCATCGAGGGCGGCACACGGGCCAACATCATCGCCGACAAGGTCATCCTCGAGGGAACCATCCGCACGCTGAGCGACGCCAACAGAAAACGGATCCCCGCGATTATTGAAACCCTTGTCAAAGGCATCGTCCAGTCCTTCGGCGCCTCCCATGTTTTCGATTACCGGCCCAACCTTCCCCCCGTTCACAACCATCCCGAACTGGCCAAAACCATGCTGCCGTCTCTCATCCAGGCCATGGGGAAAGACAAGGTTCTCGATCTCGCGCCGCAAATGGTCTCCGAGGATTTCGCCTTTTTCGCCCGGAAGATCCCCGGTCTGTTTTTCTTTCTCGGCGTGAAGAACCCGTCCCAGGCTTCGCCCGCCGCTCTTCATACGCCCCGGTTCAATCCCGATGAGCGGGCCATCGCCGTGGGCATCCGGGCCATGTGCCATCTGATTCTCGACGCGCTCGAGATTCAGAGTGCCATCGGCAATCATCACCCCTAACCCCTTTCGGGGTTGTGCGTGAAAACTCCAAGTTTTTTACTTTCTTCTTATCTGGAGTTTTCACCCTTCGGGCGTGCCGATCTCACCATCCCGGCTTCGTCGAAGCCCACTCGACGTAGCTCAACTACGCCTTCGTGAGCCTCTTCCTTGCCGGAACGGCAACCTCGACACGCGCACAGTCCCTCTCTTCGGGGTTGTGCGTCATAACGCCGGGGTTTTTCTTTTTTCTCCATAATCCGGCGTTATGACCTTTTAGGCGTGCCGATCTCACCATTCCGACTGCGTCGCAGCCTGTTCGACGTAGACGCGGCGTCGGTTTCCGCGGGACGCAGTCGGGAGAGTGAGAATCAACAAGCCGCCCATTGCGTCTATTGAATATAGCCGATCCGACAAGGCCGAACGATGAGATATCCGTGCCTGTATCTGGCCGTTGCGACGGCGGCCGGGATCCTGGCGGCTTCGGCTGCGACTTTGAAGCCCTTCCCAGTCGCTGTCGTCTTTCTGACCCTTCTTGCGGCGGCCTGGGCGGCCTTCGCGGCGAGGAAGAACCGGACGGCCCTCGTGATCGTCCTGGGCGCGACTGCGGCCTTCGGAGCCGCCGTTTACACCTATGAAGACGCCCGTTATGCCGCCATTCCTCTCCGAACATTCCAGGCCGAGGGCTACTCGGATTTCACAGGCATTCTGGTCAAATCTCCGTCCCGGGACACGGACCGCGACATCCTCCTTATGCGCGTCGACGGCGTGCGCACCCAAGGTCAGGACATCCCCATGGAAGGCCGGCTTCGCGTCACCGTTCCCGTCACTCCGGGCGGCGGCGGACGGATCCGCCTTCATGCCCGCGACCGCATTCGTATCTCCGCCCAACTTTCCAAGGGCGGAGATTACCACAATTTCCACCCGCCCTTTTACTCCCGCTTCCTCAAAAACCGGAAGATCCACGCCCGGGCCTTCGCCAAAAGCCCCCGGCTCGTCGAAAAGATCGCCGACGGCCCGCGTTTTTCGCCCGCCCGCATGATGTCCCGGCTGCGTCTGGCCGCGCAGGACAAGATCGAGAGCCGCTTTTCAGCTCCGCCTCCGGCATCCCTGACACCGACGGGCGCCGTCCTCGAAGCGCTCATGCTCGGAGAAAACGGCCGGCTGGATGCGCCGACCCTGCACCGCCTCCAGGCCTCGGGTCTCTATCATCTTTTCGCCATCTCCGGAGCGCACATCGCCATTCTCTCGTTGATGATCTACGCCTTTCTTCGCCTGATCCGGTTGCGGCGGAGAATCTCCCACCTCGTCTTGATCTCCGCTTTGATCGCCTATGCCATGTTCGTCGAAGGCCGCCCCTCGGTCTTTCGGGCGACCCTCATGGCCCTTGTCTATCTGGCCGGACGCCTGCTCTGGCGCGATGCCCCGCCCCTGAACTCGGCAGCCTTCAGCGGCTTGGTCCTCCTCCTCGACAATCCCTTCAGCCTGTTCGACATCGGGTTTCAACTGACATTCGCCGCCACGCTGTCCATCATTCTTTTCGCTCCCCGCCTGATGCGTCTCCTGCCGCGCCTGCCTCTGCGGGCGGGGGAAATGGCGGCCGTCTCGACGGCCGCCCTGGCCGGTGTTCTGCCTCTTGTCGCCCGCCATTTCAACCGGGTGACATTCTCTTCCATTCCTCTCAACCTGCCTGCCGTCCCGCTGGTCGCGGCGATCATGCTTGCGGGTTTTCTGTTCATTCCCCTGTCTTTCATCGCCCCCTTCGCCGCCGGCCTCGCCGCCTCTCTTCTCGAAATTCTCATCCCCCTCTTTCTTCGACTTTCAGGAACGCTGGGAGGCACGGCCCCGTTTTCCTACCGCATTCCCACTCCCGGGTGGCTCGTTCTTCTCGGTTATGGAGTCGGTCTGGGGCTGCTTCTTATTCCTTTTCGAAAACGCCGGGTCCGGGCGGCCGCCCGATCGGTTTCGGCCGTTTTTTCGATTCTCCTGGTTGTCCATCCCTTTCCGTCCCGAAGCCGGGATTTGAGGATGACCCTGATCGATGTCGGACAGGGAGAATCGATTCTCATCGAATTTCCCGGAAAAAGACGCATGCTTGTCGACGGCGGCGGGCTTCACGACAACTCCTTCGACCTGGGGGAAAACGTCGTTTCGCCGTTTCTCTGGCGGCGGGGCATCCGGCGGATCGACATCCTTGTTCTTTCGCATCCCCATCCGGACCACCTCAACGGCCTGGTTTCCGTGGCCCGGAATTTCAAAATCGGTGAATTCTGGGAAGCCTTTCCCCCCGAGCAGGGAGCGGTCTATGCCCGATTGGAGAAGGCTCTGGTGAAATCCCGCCGCCGTCGTGTTTTCCGGGGCGACGGAGAAACGGCGGGCGAAGCGCGGATCGATGTCCTGCATCCGGATGAAAGAGACCGCGAGACAAGCCTTTTGGAAAACGACCTGTCCCTTGTCCTGAAAATCGTTTATGGGGAAACGGCTTTTCTCCTGACGGGCGACATCGGCCGGGCGGCCGAAGAGAAGCTTGCCGGCGGAACGGCGGATCTTTCAGCGACTGTCTTGAAATCCCCCCATCACGGCAGCCGGACATCGAGTTCGGCCGCCTTCCTCGAAAAAGTCCGCCCCGCCGTTGCGGTCATTTCCGTCGGCCGGGACAACAACTTCGGTCTTCCCAACAGGGAGGTTCTGGAGACATATGAAACGGCAGATACCCGGGTTTTCCGGACGGACATCCACGGCGCCGTTGAGATCACATCGGACGGCCGGGAGATCCGGATCCGGACATCGCGGGCCGGCATCCCGGCCCTGTGAACATCGCCCTACCTGAAGTAGATGAAGCCGATCTGGATTCCGAGGACGCGGTCGTCCTGGGACCTCGGAATAATATCGGCCGGACGGAATGTCTTATCCGTGGCGATGATCAGGTGAAATTCGTCGCCGTCGCCCAGCATTTCCTTTTTGATCGGATAAGACTTTTCGAAATGGCTTTCTTCGGGAATGAATTCATCCAGCACGAGGTCGTTGATCTTGAAAATGACCCTCTGATCCTTGACGGCCTCGGGGTTGACGCCGCCCCGGATGACGAGCAGGGCGTCGCGGTGCGGATTGTCGATCAGACAGCGGGCTTCCTGCTCCGTCCACCGCCATTGCTTGAGATAGGACCCGGGTTCGATCTCCAGGTTGTACCAGCCGGACTCATAGATGACCTCGGGCGTATCGGGGGGAGGGAGGGTGACTTTATAGTTCCTGTTCAGGACTTCCAGTTTCGATTTGCCGGCGACATCGTAGGGGGAATGCAGGCCGACGGACAGCCGAAGCGTCTCCTCGCCCCGGAACCGGGGATCGAATTCATCGATGAACGGGGGGATGTAGATGCGTCTCTGAACCGTGTATTCCTGATTGGGTTCCCACTGGGAAGTCGGCACCTCGGGAACATAGTCATCCTGAATCAACAGGTTTGCGCCGTGCCAGAAATGGACGAACACGCTGTAATCCTGATCCAGTTTTTCAAATTCCGAGGACGTTTTCCACGTATAGAAGACATCGGTCATCAGATTGTCCGTCAGGTTTTTCTCGGAAAACTCGACGCCGATGTCCACGCCTTTGACCTGGGATTTCTTGGCGCAGGAAAAGCCCGCCGCCAGGATCGCGATCATCAAGACAATCAAGGCTGTTTTCTTCATAACGACAATTCCTCCTTATCCACCGAAAAAGAATCTCGGTTGACTCATTATAAGAAAAACTCCGAATCGTGTAAAGACACCGGGGTTTTGATATAATCTTGGGATCGATGCGCGCCGCAACCATCCTGTTTTCGCCTTTTTCGAGAGCCGTCTGCCGGATCAAACGGCGCCTGTACGGGAGCGGCCGGTTCAAGCCGGCATCCTGCCCCGTTCCCGCGGTCAGTGTGGGCAACATCGCCTTCGGCGGTTCGGGAAAGACGCCGCTGGCCATGGAGATTCTGTCCCTGTTCCTGGCCGCCGGCCGCCGGCCAGCCTTCGTCAGCCGGGGATACAGGGGCCGCTGGGAAAAAAAAGGCGGTGTTGTCTCCGACGGTCGCACGTTGTTCGGCACATGGCGGGAGAGCGGCGACGAACCCCACATGGTCGCCCGGGCTTTCCCGCAAGCCGGCGTTTATGTCGGGCGCGACCGCCGGGCCTCCTGCCGCCTTGCGGCCGCGGACGGATTCGATGTCGTTGTTCTTGACGACGCCTTTCAACATCTGCGCCTGCGCCGGGATCTGGACATTGTTCTGCACAACCCCGAAGCCGGACGCTCTCTCCGGGAAGGTCCGCGCGCTCTCCGGCAAGCCGACGTCATCGTGATCCCTTCCGGCTCCGGTCCGCAGATCGATCGCATGAAACGGAAAAATCCCGGCGTCGATATCTTTTCCTGCACACCGGCGGCGCGCGTCCTCCTTCGCAGCGGAGACACAGCGGAACGGCCGCCCGACGCCCTGAGCGGGCGGCGGGTGCTGGCCGTCTGCGGGATCGCTTTTCCCGAACGTTTTTTCCGTCTTCTCGAAAAAACAGGGGCCGCGATCGCCGGGCGCATGGTCTTTCCCGACCATCACGCTTACCCCGAGGCCTCGCTCCGGTCGATCCGAAAGACGGCCGGCCGCCTGAAACCCGACGCCGTCGTAACGACGGAGAAGGATCTTTCCAAACTCGACGGAAAGATCGGGGAACCGGCGACGGCGCCTCTTTATGCGCTGCGCATCGGCCTCGATATCGATCCCGGATTCAAACGCCGGGTTTTGGCCGTTCTCGCCCCCGAAAGGCGCGGCGCGGGAGTTTCGTCGTGAAAGACCGGCTCGCCGTCGGCGCCTTTCGCCTTTTCGAGACGGTCATCGGGATTTTCCCCCGGGGGCTCTGCCGAGCGGCGGGGGATATTCTGGGAATATCGGCGTTTTTCCTTGACGGCCGGCGGCGGAGGATCGCCCTCGGCAACCTGGAGAAAGCTTTCGGGAACGAACGTTCTCCCGAGGAGAGAGCAAGGATCGCCCGGGCCTCCTACAGAAACTTCGGCCGCATGGTTTTCGATCTCTTCAAGCTGGCCCGCATGAGCGATTCAGCTCTCGGCCATATTATCCGTCTTGACGGAGGGCAGCATATCGCCGCTGCGCTGGCCCGGGGGCGGGGGGCCCTTGTCTTCACCGGCCATTTCGGAAACTGGGAAATCGCCTCTTTCGCCGTCTCCCGTTTGGGGCCTTTGAGCGTCGTCGCCCGCCGCTTGGACAGTGCACCCCTGGAAATCCGCCTGAGGGCTCTCAGGGAACGTTTCGGAGCCGCCGTCATCGAAAAAACCCGGGCGGCCCGGGCCGTTCTGCAGGTTCTTCGGAACAACGGAATCGCCGCCATCCTCATCGATCAGAACGTTCTCAGAAGCCAGGGGGTCTTCGTGGATTTCTTCGGTTATCCGGCTTCAACCACCCCGGCCCTGGCCGCGCTCGCACTCAGGGCGGGCTGTCCCATCCTGCCGGTTTTCGGCCGCCCGGAATCCGGCGGAACCTACCGCGTGGTCGTGGGTCCGCCGGTCTCCTTTGAGGCCGCCGGACGGTCGCCCGGTGACGTGTTGAAATTGACCCAAATATGCACTAAGATGATCGAGACGGAAATCCGACACGCCCCGGAGCAATGGCTCTGGGCTCACGACCGCTGGAGGAGTCGACCCCACAAAAACTCGGATGTGTCGCCATGAAAAAAAAAGAAACTGCATCAGGAAAACCCGCCGCGTCCCGGGACGGTAACCGCCGCCCGGACGAACTCCGCCCCGTCAAGATCCGCCTGGACGTCTTCGAATTCGCCCATGGTTCGGCCTCCATCGAAATCGGCCGCACCAAGGTCGCGGCCGCGGCCACCGTCGAAGAGCGGGTGCCGCCCTTTCTCAAAGGGCGGGGCAAAGGCTGGGTGACGGCGGAATACGCCATGCTGCCCTGCGCGACGGAAAGCCGGACGCCCCGTGAACGCGGCCCGGGACGCATTTCGGGCCGGAGCATGGAAATCCAACGCCTGCTCGGCCGGGCCCTGAGGACGGCCGTCGATCTGTCGGCCATCGGGGAGCGGCAGATCATCGTCGACTGCGACGTCCTTCAGGCCGACGGCGGCACCCGGACGGCCTCGGTAACGGTCGGCTGCATCGCTCTGGCCCTGGCTCTGAAGAAAATGATGGACGCCCGGCTCATCGACCGCATGCCCCTGCGGCATCTCGTGGCCGGGATCAGTGTCGGCCTGGTCGACGGGCAGCCCTTTCTCGATCTCGACTACGAGGAAGATTTCCGGGCCGGTTTGGACATGAACGTCATCGAAACCGACGACGGGCAACTCGTCGAGGTTCAGGCCGGCGCCGAAAAAATGCCGTTCTCCCGCAAGGAGCTGGCCGGACTTCTCAAACTGGCCGACAAGGGCATCGCCCGCCTCGTCCAGGCCCAGAAAAACGCCCTGAAAAAAAAGAGCCTGATGTTCATGGCTTACGGGCGGAGAAAGGAGCGGGGATGAAAAGGATCCTGGTCACGGGGGGCGCCGGGTTTCTCGGCAGCCATCTCTGCGACTCCCTGATCGCCGACGGCGCCGACATCGTCTGCATCGACAACTTCTTTTCCGGCTCCAAGGACAACATCCGCCACCTGGCCGCCCATCCGTACTTCGAGTTCATCCGACACGACATCATCCACCCGCTTTTCGTCGAAGTTGACGAAATCTACCATCTGGCCTGCCCCGCCTCGCCCATCCACTACCAACACAACCCCATCAAGACCGTCAAGACCAATGTCATGGGCACAATCAACATGCTCGGGCTGGCCAAGAGGACGGGTGCCCGCATCCTCCTGGCCTCGACCTCGGAAGTCTACGGCGACGCCCAGGTCCATCCCCAGCCTGAAAGCTATTGGGGCAACGTCAACCCCATCGGCATCCGGAGCTGTTATGACGAAGGGAAGCGTGTCGCCGAGACGTTGATGACGGATTATCACCGATCGAACGCCGTCGACGTGCGGATTGCCAGGATCTTCAATACCTACGGGCCCCGCATGGCCGTCGACGACGGCCGGGTCGTGTCGAATTTCGTCGTCCAGGCCCTGAAGGGCGAACCCCTGACGGTTTACGGAGACGGAAGCCAAACCCGGTCATTCTGCTATGTCTCCGATCTCATCGACGTTTTGCGCCGTCTGATGGGCGCGGAGAACCTGACAACACCGGTCAATGTCGGCAACCCGAACGAATTCACGATCATGGAACTGGCCGAAAGCGTGCTTCGGCTGACGGGGAGCGCGTCGAAAATCGTCCGCCGCCCGCTGCCTTCGGACGACCCGGTGCGCCGGCAGCCCGATATCACGCTGGCCCGGGAAAAGCTGGACTGGGAGCCCCGGATCGGCCTTGACGAGGGGCTGAGCCGGACGATCGACTATTTCAGGAAAAACCTATGAAACTCTCGGTTGTGATTCCCGTCTACAATGAACGGAACACCCTGCACGAAATCCTGAGACGGGTCCGGGAATTCCCGACGGGTCTCGAAACGGAGATCGTCGTCGTCGACGACTGTTCGACGGACGGGACGCGGGACATCCTGGAAAAGCTGGACCTGCCCGGCGTCCGCGTTTTTTATCAGCCGAAAAACGCCGGCAAGGGCGCGGCTTTGCGGCGGGGATTCGCCGAGGCCGAAGGGGATATCATTCTCATTCAGGACGCCGATCTCGAGTACAACCCGGCCGAATATCCGGTTCTGCTGGGACCGATTCTCGACGGCCGGGCCGACGCCGTCTACGGCTCGCGTTTCCTGGGCGGTCCCCACCGGGTGTTTTTTTTCTGGCATTACGTCGGCAACAAGTTCCTGACGACGCTCTCCAATGTTTTCTCCAATCTGAACCTGACCGATATGGAAACCTGCTACAAGGTTTTCCGGGCCGGCGTCCTGAAAAAAATCACGCTGAAATCCAACCGTTTCGGCTTCGAACCCGAAGTCACCCTGAAGCTGGCCAAGCTCAAATGCCGCATCTACGAGGTGCCCATCTCCTACAGCGGCCGCGACTACTCGGAAGGCAAAAAGATCGGCTGGAAGGACGGCCTGGCCGCCTTTTTCCACATCCTCCGCTACGCCTTCTTCGACTGACACCGCCGGCGGCTTGACTTTCCGGGGGAGGATGGATAATATCTTGTTTCAAGGCGCGGTTTCCATTTTTTTCAACCAAGCGGCTTGAATTATTGAGGAGGTCGTCATGGCATTTTTGTCCTGGCTCATTCCGGCCGGCATCATCATCCTCTTTCTCGCGCTTCTCAGCCTTCTGTTGGCCAAGCAATATCGCAAAGTGGGGCCCAATGAAGCCCTGATCATATCGGGCGGCCGAAAACGCACTCTGGTCAAAGACGGTGTGCGGCGGAAAATCGGCTACCGCTACCGTCTGGGCGGCGGAACGCTGGTTCTCCCGTTCATCGAATCCGTCGATGTCCTGCCCATGGATGTCCTGCCGCTCAACATCCGGACACCTGAAGTCCTGACCCACGGCGGCGTGCCCATCCTGGCTGAAGCTTCGGCCCAGGTCAAACTCAATTCCTCCGAGGAAGCCATCCACCTGGCCGCCGAACAGTTCCTCGGCGTCGGGCGCGACGGCATCCGCGACGTGGCCGTGAGCGTCCTCGAGGGCAAAGTCCGTGAGGCGATCGGCTCCATGAC
This sequence comes from Acidobacteriota bacterium, assembly GCA_033549365.1. Taxonomy (NCBI): domain Bacteria; kingdom Pseudomonadati; phylum Acidobacteriota; species Acidobacteriota bacterium. Next base: position 141,432 of record JAWSUF010000002.1, on the reverse strand, counting down.
GGTCGAGGAACTTTTCAGGGGCCGGCAGGAGTTCTCCTCACGGGTCGTCAAGGCCGTTAAAGAGGACTTCAACCGGATGGGCCTGGTCATGCTGTCCTTCACGCTCCGTGACATCAGCGACACCCAGGGATATATCGACTCGCTGAGCCGCCCCCAGATCGCCGCGGCCAAGCGCGACGCTTCCATCGCCCAGGCCGAAACCGAGAAGGAAGCCGTCATCAAGTCGTCCCAGGCCCGCAAGGAAGCCGAGGTCGCCCGTCTGGCCGCCGAAGCCCAGATCGCCAAAGCCCAGTGGGAGAACGAGGCGAAAAAGGCCGAGTCCCAGACCGCCGTCAACGTCAAGAAAGCCCAGGCCGATTTCTCCTATGAACTCGAGCGCCACCGCCTGAACCAGGAAATCCGTAAGCAGGAAGCCAAGGTCCGCCAGATCGAGAAGGAAGAGGCCATCAAAACCGAGGAACTCGAGATCGCCCGTCGCGAAAAGGAACTCAACTCGACCGTCATCAAGCCGGCCGACGCCCGCAAATACCAGGTCAAGGCCGAGGCCGAAGCCGAGGAGTTCCGGATTTTTGCCGAAGCCCGCGGCAAGGCCGAAGCCCTGAAAGCCCAGGGAAAAGCCGAAGCCGAACAGCTCCGTTCCCGGGGTTTGGCCGAGGCGGAAGCCATGGCCAAGAAGGCCGAGGCCTGGAAGGCTTACAGCGACGCCGCGGTCATGGACACCTATATCAAAGCTCTTCCGGAAATCGCCCGGGCCGTCTCCGAACCGCTGTCGAAGGTCGACAAGATCGTCATCGTCGGCGGAGGAGGAGATAAAGGTCTGGGAACGTCCAAGATCACCGGCCAGGTGGCCGAAATCCTGGCCCAGATGCCCGACGTCGTCGAATCCCTGACCGGCGCCGACATCCGCAAGTTCCTCAAGAACAAGCTGAACCCCGAGCCGGCCAAGGAGACGAAGCCCAAGGCATGACCGGGCAGGCGCACCATGGTCTCCGATAAAGTCACCCAGATCGCATCATCCCCGACTCTCAAGATCTCGGCCAAAGCCAAGAGCATGAAGGCCGAGGGCCTCGACGTCATCGACCTCAGCGTCGGAGAGCCCGATTTCCCGACGCCGGAAAACGCCAAGGAGGCCGGCATCCGGGCCATCCGCGAAAACTTCACCCGCTACACCCAGAACGACGGAATCCCGGAGCTTAAGAAAGCGATCATCAAACGGTTGAAGGAAGACTACGGCCTGGAATACGCGGCCAATGAGATCATCGTCTCGCCCGGAGCGAAAAATTCGCTCTACCACCTCGTCCAGGCCCTGGTCAACGACGGCGACGAGGTCATCATTCCCGCGCCGTATTGGGTCACCTATCCCGAGTGCGTCCGCCTGGCCAAGGGAAAGCCGGTCGTCGTCCCGACGCGGGAGGAGGACGGATTCCTGCTGACGCCCGAAGATCTTCGTGCGGCCGTGACGCCGGCCACGCGGGCCCTCATCCTCAACAACCCTTCGAATCCGACCGGATCGGCCTATAGCCGGGAGCAGCTCGAAGCCCTGGCCCAGGTCGTCCGCGAGGAGGACATCTTCGTCATCGCCGACGAAATCTACGACAAGCTCGTCTATGACGGCTTCCGGTTCACGAGCTTCCCCGGGCTGGGCGAGGACATCCGGAAGAAAACCGTGCTCGTCAACGGCGTCTCGAAATCCTACTCCATGACGGGATGGCGCATCGGTTTCGCCGCCGGTCCGGCCGCCGTGATCGGGGGCATGTCCAAGATCCAGAGCCACTCGACCTCGAACGCCTGCTCCATCGCCCAGAAGGCGGCCGCCGAAGCATGGGCCGGGCCGCAACATGAAGTCTCGCGGATGGTCTCGGAATTTCAGAGGCGGCGGAATTACTGCCTGATGAAGCTGCGGACGATCCCGGGTGTTTCCTGTTTCAACCCCCAGGGCGCCTTCTATCTGTTTCCCAATGTCCGATCGTGTTTCAACAAGGAATTCAACGGATCGCCCATCCGCAACTCTTACGGCTTGGCCTATTACCTTCTGAGGGAGGCCCGGACGGCCATCGTGCCGGGCGACGCCTTCGGCGCCGACGATTATATCCGCATCTCCTACGCCACGAGCATGGAGAACCTCGAGAAGGGGCTGGATCGGATCGTCGAGGCCATGGCCAAGCTCAAGACATCGAAGAAGGTCCGGCGCGTGGCGCTCCAGAACGCCGTGACGCGGACACGGAAGGCCGTGACCGTCGAATCGCCCATCGACGCACCGCTTCGCGACTCGCTTCTGGCCGAGATCGAGAGCCGCCTCGAACGCGAGAACATGTTCGAGTGGAATGCCAACATCAACGGAGCCGTCGTGCGGCTGCGGACGAACGTCCCCCATCTCAACGATTTCTGGATGGAGAACTGGTATCCGGCTCCGCTCGACGACGACCTCAAACCGCACGGCGTCATCACCGCCGTGGACGGCATTCCGGGCCGCGAGCCGCGCGCCTTTTACCATCCCGAAACGAATACCGGCATCCTGGTCAACTGCGACGCCTACGGCCCGTTGCGGAATTTGGCCCTCGGCCTGGTTATGGACGTGGGCGAGAGGATGTTCGGCGCCCATGCCGTGCGCGGCATGTCGGCGGACATCGACGGCAAGGGTGTTCTGCTCGTCGGCCCTCCGGGAACGAAAAAAACCGAGCTGTTCTTCGATCTCATCAAGGACGAACGTTTCCGTCTTCATTCGAACGAGGCCGTGTTCGTGCGATTCACGAACGGCGTTCCGGCGGCCGACGCCGTCGAACGGAAGCTCTTCATCCCGACCGTGAGCGTCGAATCCTTCGATAAGCTGGCGCCGCTTTTCGATTCGAGCAAGTGCGAGAACGTCGTCACCCGCAAGGAAGACTGCCGGGATGACGCCTGCCTGCGCGGCGAGGACTGCCGCCTGGACCGCGGATCGCCCTATTGCTATAAGGCCTCAAAGGACGCCCATGCCCTGCTCGATCCGGTCTGGATCGGGGGATCGGCCGGTTGTGTCCGGAAGACCGCCCTGCGCTGGATCTTCATCCTGAGAAACGACGCCGTGTCGCCCGCCGACGTCAAGCTGGAGAGGGACGAGGCCCTGAGGATTCTGGAGGCGGGAGAGACGCCGTTCTTCAATCCTCATCTTTTGGTCCGGACGCAGGAGCGGATCGATCAGCAGAAGGCGTTTTTCCGGAGGCTTCTCGAAACCGTCGACTGCCGCCTGTTCAACAGCGGCACGGCCGGCGCCGACCGCCTCCGCGAAATCCTCTCCTAACCCTGCCCTGCTCCGCTGCCCTGCTCCGCTCTGGCTGCTGTAAGTTACTTATAATAAAAGAAATGTCTTATTTCAGCCTGCTTTGGCTGCTGGATGTTATTGATAATATTATAAATCCGTTATAATTATCCTAAAAAACGCCCGTCTAACGTTCATTTCTTTCATAATCAACGACTTCCAGCAGCCAAAGCAGGTTGATGTTGTTATGAAAAAAATCGAGAGGCTGAGATACGTAAAATCCCGGGTCCGGGCTTTTTATAAACATTCCCTTCACGGGTGAGCTGAACAAAGGGGACGTTTCCCAAAATACGTGCCTGATCCATATGATGGCGGTCGACAGGGCCGTCCTGGAGCTTGGCCTCGAAAAGACACCAGGGTTTCCCGTTTCGCGTTATCAGAAAATCCGATTCCTTTCCGTCCCGAGTTCGCACATAACGGAGATCATAGTCGACGGAGCCGGCATCATGCCAGAGATTGACGAGAGTTTTCAATTCGATGGCAACATAATTCTCAAAGCGTTTGGCGGGGTCTCGGCAGAGCCCCCAATCGAAAAAGTACGCCTTGCGTTCCTTCTTGACGGCCCGGGCGACTTTTTTGCTGAACGGGGAGACGAAGAAGAGGGCATAGGTCAGTTCCATGGCTTTGACGGCGTTTCGGACGGCTGTATAACTTATTTCTAAATCTTCTTTAAGAGCATTCAGAGAAAGAGGAGCGCCGACCCTTTCCGGCATGAGCAGCATCATTGTTGCGACATGTTCGACGGCCAGGATCCTGGTCAGATCCCGAATGTCCTCTTTTGTGAGCGCATCCACCATCTCTCTCTGCCAGCGATGATAGAACGCCTCTTCCGCCTTGAGAAGGGGCTCCGGAAATCCGCTGAATCGAAGAAGCAGCTCCAGAGCACTCTGTTCCGGTTGCCCGGAAGAGATTTTCCTTTCGATAAATTCCTCCGCCTTTTCTTCAGGATGCGGTTCCAAATGGGGGCGGCCGGCGACTTCGGATAAAGAGAGAGGATTCAGGTGAAAAAGAAAGTAACGGCCGGCCAGGGAATCTCCGGACTTTCGGAACCATTCCAGACGGGCGCTTCCCGTGACAAGAAATCGGCACTCCGTTTCGAATTTGTCGAAAACACCCTTGAGAATGTTTTTCCACTTGGGCATCTTGTGGATCTCGTCGAAACACACCCAAGGCCATCGATTCTTGGACCGAATATCCCGCATCGCACTTTCGAAAAAAGATGGGTCTTTTTTAAATGCATTGCGTACCTCTCGAAGGTCCCAATTGAAATAAAGCGCGGCGGAACCCTGCTTGGCCAGGATCCCTCGCGCAAGCGTCGTTTTTCCGGCCTGCCTCGGACCGCCGATAAAAATCATTTGGCGGCCGAGCTTGGGATCAAAAGCGATTTTTTCGAGATGCCGGGCGATCATATGGCAATTTTATCTCAACAAAGAAAAAAGTCAAGACTTTTTTATCGATATAGAAAAATCTGCCAGAGCGGAATTAAGATGTGAGGCGGGATTCGACGGCGCCGGCCAGGAGGTGGAGAATCAAGAGATGGACTTCCTGGATCCGGGGTGTCGAACGCGAGGGGACATCCAGAAGGATATCGGGGCGGGTATCGGGATCCGCGACCAGCCTGCCGCCGCCCTCGCCCGTGAGAGCGATCGTTGCCAGACCTGCCTTTTTTGCCGATCGAAACGCAGCCAGAATATTCGGCGAGTTGCCGCTCGTCGTAAGGCCCAGAGCGACGTCACCGGGTTTGCCGAGGGCCTCGATCTGCCGGCTGAATACGGCGGCGAAGTCGCTGTCGTTGCCGATCGAGGTCAGGCAGGAGACGTCCGCCGTAAGGGCGACGGCCGGGATTGCGGGCCGGTCTTTCATGAACCGGTTGACCATCTCGGCCGCAAAGTGCTGGGCCTCGGCCGCGCTTCCGCCGTTTCCGAAGACAAGGATCTTGCCCCCGCCGACGAGAGAGGCCACGCAAGCCACCACAGCCTCTTCAAGGAGGCCGCTTCGCGTTTCGGCGAACCCGGTTGCGCTCTGAATGAGGTCATCGAGAGCCGTCTTCATGTCCATGGGCGCCATTATATCACAGCCGAATCCGTCCTGATTCTACTTGGAATCCTGCATATTTTGAATTCTTATTAATTCATTCAGAATCAATAATATGCAGCAGTCCAAGCACAAGAAAACAAGCGATTTCCAATATTATCAATCTTTTACAGCAGCCAGAGCGGCGCGCACCGCATCCCGGAGAGCATCCAGGTCTTTCAGGTCGAGTCCGGCCGTCGGTACGGGCTCGAGGAATGTCACCCGGACCGTTCCCCGGCGGACAAAAAACGCGCCCTTCGGCATGATCTCGAACGTGCCGCGGATCACGACGGGAGCAATCGGCGCCTGGGCCTCGAGGGCCAGGAAGAACCCGCCCCGCCGGAAGGCCTGAAGCCTCCCGTCGCGGCTCCTCGTCCCTTCGGGAAACATGAAGAAGGAATATCCCCGCTGCTTCATCATACGGGCCGCCCGGAGAATGCTTTTCTTCCCGCCTTCCTTTCCCTTGCGGTCGACCGGAATAAATCCGACAAACCGCATGCCGAACCCGACAACCGGAATGCGGAAAATGCTCTTTTTCAGAATGACCCGGACCGGCGGCGGCAGAATCAAGAAAAGCAGCGGGCCGTCGAGAAAACTCAAGTGATTGGCCATATAAACGGCGGGCTGCCCGCGCGGGATATGTTCCCGCCCTTCGACCTCGATCCGGATGCCCAGCACCGCCCGGCTGAGAGCCATGGCCCACCGGCCGATCGCGACCAACGGGCCTCTCCATCCCAGCGCCATGCAGATCAGGACAACGGGCGTGACCAGAATGATGATCACCGTATAAATAAAAACCAGCGCGACCGTTCTCATGTTCAGGACATTTATACCTTGAGAAGCGCCAGAATCGCCAAAACGGCGAAGACGCCGAGCACAAGGATCACCAGCACCCGCGTGGAGGACGGGCTTTCCGGACCGTGAGCGAGAGGTCCGTAAGCATGCCGTCCGATCCGCGCGGCCTCGCCCCGCTCGATCCGGGCCGTCAGCCCCATGAAGAGAGTCGCGGGGTTTCGGCTGAATCGGACGGCACGCGCGACGACGCCCTCGGCCATCCGGTCGGTCGCATCAAAGAACCGCCCGACCAGCCCGACGATCCACCGGCCCGCCGCCACGCCCGGCCGCCTGTAAAGCCAGTCCACATCCAGCAGCACGGCCGCCTTGGGCTTGAGAATCTTCCGCATCAGCCAGAACACGGCGAAGGAAAAGGCGAGAATTTCAAGAACTTCGATGATATGAATCGGAACATAGGCGTTGAAGACATCCGCCGCCGGAAGAAAGCCCTGGAGAAGAGACGGCACGACGCCGAAGGCGACACAAAGCGCCGCCGCAACGGCCATGGCCGCCGTCATGTTCCGCGGCACGGGCGCGGCATGCGACACCCCCTCCCTCTCCTCCGCTCCTTTCCCACCGAACCAGGCGAAATACGGCAGCTTCAACCCGACGCTCAGAAACGTCCCCACCGACGCCAGAAGCAGCAGCAAAACCGCCCAATCAACATGCGCCTTGCCGGCCGCGGCCACAACCATGGTCTTGGAGACAAAGCCGTTGAAGAGCGGCATCCCGGAAATCGACAGCCCGCCGATCATGTAAAGCCCCACCGTCCAGGGCATGGCCCGGGCCAGGCCGCCGAGTTCCGAGAGTTTCCTCTTTCCCGTGGCCTGAATCAGGGCGCCGGCGCCCATGAACAGAAGCGTCTTATAGAGAATATTGTTGATCGCGTGGGCGGCCGCCCCGTTGACGGCCAGCGCCGTCCCGATCCCGGCCCCGGCCACCATGTAGCCGACCTGACTGATGATGTGGTAGGACAGAATGCCCCGCATGTCATCGGCCAGCATCGCGTAGACGACGCCGTAGACGGCCATCATGACCCCGAGCCCGATCAGGATCTCCCAGCCCGGAAAGACCCGCAGCAGAACATAAACGGCGACCTTGGTCGTAAACGCGCTCAGGAAGACCGATCCCGTCGGCGTCGCCCGAGGATAGGCGTCGGCCACCCAGGCGTGAAGCGGCGGCACGGCGGCGTTGACGGCAACGCCCGCCAGAATCAACCAGGCTGCAGCCGTCGCCCCCGCCGGAGCAAAAGCCGCGACGGCCGTCCCCCCGCCGCCCGCCGCGTGCATGAGGATCCCGGCGAAAAGAAGACCGCCGCCGAAAAGATGGACCAGGACATAGCGCCAGCCCGCCTTTCTCGACTCCCGCGTCCGGGCCGCCCAGATCAGAACGGTCGAGGCGACGGCCATGATTTCCCAGAAAAAGATCAGCGTATAAAAATCGCCCGCATAGACGACGCCGAGCGAGCCCCCGGCATAAAAAAGCGCCGCAGCCGGTTGCAACGCCGTCTTGACATGAAACGCATAAAGTCCCCCCGCAAGCGCGATGAAGGCGAAAGCGACGGCAAACCCGCGGCTCAGCGCATCGGCCTTCACCAGGACAAGCTCGAGCCCCGCGATCCGCAGCAGGCCGCGTGCCCCCTCGGGCATCGTCCAGGCGGCATAGAGCGCAAGGCCCGCCGCCGCCATAAACAGCCACGGCCGGAGGCGCCGCGGCAGAAACGGCAGAAGAAGTCCCCCGGCAAGAAAAGGCAGCGCAGGATGCAGGCCTTCAATCCCGGTCATAGTAGCTCTCGCTTCTCTTGATGAGGCGCATCACCAGGGACTTGGCCGCGAAAATCAGTATCAGCGCGCCCGCCCCGCCGAACAGCCCATAAAACAGCGGAATCCCGTCCCACCAGTGGTGGTATTCCCCGCCATGGAGAAAAATTCTCTCGATCACAAGAAACACCAAAGCTGCCGCCGCGATTATTGCCGCCGCCAACCCCGGCCCCCCCTGCCGCTCCGGACGCCTCCCTTTTTCCCTCATCATCCCCCGCCTCCCAGAATCCCGGCCGCAACCCTCCGGGCCAGATCGAAAAAGCGGAAGAAGAGATCCGGGAACAGCCCGAAGACAAGCGACAGAATCGCGGTCGCCACAAGCGGCACCACCATAAAGGCAGAGGCCTCGCCCTTCCCTTCAAGCCCTTTCCCCGGCTTGAAAAACGCCTTACGGACGATGGGCAGCAGGTAGGCGGCGTTCAGCAACCCGCTCACCGCCAGAACGACAAGCGGCAGGACGAGCCCGGCCTCGATCGACCCCCAGCCCAGCCACCACTTGCTGACGAATCCGTTCAAGGGCGGCACACCGGCCAGCCCGATCGCCCCGGCCGCAAAAGCGCCCATCGTCCAGGGCATGACCCGGCCGACGCCGTCGAGCTCGCTGATGTTTTCCCGATGCAGGTTGACATAAATCGCCCCGGCGCAGAAAAACAGCGTGATCTTCATCGTCGCATGAAAAGCCAGATGAAGGACACTTCCCGTCAAAGCCCCCGACGAAAGAAGCGCCGCCCCCAGCACAATGTAGGACAAGTGGCCGACCGTGCTGTAGGCCAGCCGCCGCTTGAGGTTGTCCTGCCGAAAAGCCAGGATGGAGGCCAGCAGAATGGTCGCCCCGGCGAAGACGGCCAGAATCGTGTCAAAGCCCATCTCGCGCATCAGGACCGGACCGAAGACGAAGCCGACGACGCGAATGACGCCGAAGACGCCCGACTTGACCACGGCCACGGCGTGAAGAAGCGCGCTCACCGGTGTCGGCGCGGCCATGGCCGTCGGCAGCCAGCCGTGAAGCGGCATGACCGATGCCTTGACGCCCACTCCCGCCATGAAGAGAACGAAGAGCGCCCGCAGCGTCGCTTCCGGAACACCGGCCAAACCGGCCAGACCGCCGGCCTGAAAATCGAGCGATCCCGTCGCCCCGTAAACAATGACGGCGGCGGCGATAAGGCACAACCCGGCCGAAAGAGTATAGGCCAGGTACTTCCGGCCGGCCCGGACGGCGACCGGAGTCTCTTTATGGATGACCAGAGGATAAGTCGCCACCGTTAAAATTTCGTAAAACACGATGAAGGTCAGGAGGTTCGCCGCAAAAGCCACCCCGATCGTCGCCGAAAGACAGACGGCGAAGGAGGCGAAGTAGCGGGCCTGTTTTTTCTCGCTCAATCCGCGGACATAGCCGATCGAGTAGAAAGACGTCAGGATCCAGAGCCCCGAAGCGACGACGGCGAAGAAAACCCCGAAGGCGTCGGCCCGGAGAGCCAGCCGGATTCCCGGCGCAATCTCGAAAAGCGACAGGACCGCCTCGCGCCCGGCCAGAGCGTGCGGCAGAAGCGACAGCACGAGTCCGAACTTGACGACCGCCGCAAGAATCGTCCAGAACTCCCGGAGGTTCGGCCGGCGCGAGAAAATCAGGATGAACGGAACGGCGGCCAGCGAGACCAGAACGGCCAGGAGCGGCACGTTCGAGGTAAACATCACATCAACCCCGGCGGAAGGATTTTCATGATGACGCCCTTGACGAGGAAGGCGTTGAACAGCCCGAGCGCAAGAAGCGCCGCAGCCAGAACGAGAACCGGCCCAAGCATGGAAGGCGGCATGTCGCCGGCCGCCGCCTCGACGCCGTTCGTTCCCGGCGCAGCACCCGCCTTATCAGCACTCACGGCTCCGCCCGCCGCCTCTCCCTTCTCCGCCTTCTCCATGTAGAGGCGTTCGATGACGCGGAAGAAATAGACGGCGTTCAGCAAACTGCTCACCAGGATCACGGCCAGAAAGATCCAGTTCCCCGCCTGGACGGAGCCCAGGGCCAGGTACCACTTGCTGAAGAAGCCGGCCAGAGGCGGCACGCCGACCATGGACAGGGCGCCCACGGTTAAGGCGGCCGTCGTCCAGGGCATCTTCCGCCGCACCGAAACGTCGAGGCGGTCGATCCGCGAATGCCCGAGCCTCAGCCGGAACGATCCGGCCACGAGGAAGAGCAGAGCCTTCATGACGGCGTGGTTCAGCACGTGGAGCACGGCGCCGACGATCCCCAGCGGCGAGGCCAGCCCGATGCCGATCCCGATGTAACCGACCTGAGCGACCGAGCTGAAGGCCAGCATCCTCTTCAACTCCTTCTGGGCGATGGCCATCACCGAACCGTAAATGACGGCCATGGCGGCCAGCCAGCCGATCGCCGAGGTCACGGGAAGTGTCCGGGCCGCAAACTCCGCGCCGAAGACAAAAAACAGCACGCGGATGAGGACGTAGGCTCCGACCTTTGTCCCGGTCGGCGCGATCAGGGCCGAAGCCGACGACGGAGCCCGGGTGTAGGCCTCGGGCAGCCATCCGTGGAGCGGAAAGAGGGCCATCTTGACGGACATTCCCGTGACCATCAGAACCAGCCCCACAATGACGGGCGGTTCGGTCCGCACGTGAGGCAGGATCGCGGCCAGGTCGGCCATGTTGAGAGATCCCGTCATGACAAAGACGAAGCCCACACCCAGAAGATAGAACGAGGCGCCGATCGCCCCCATGATGAGATAACGGAAGGCGGCCACGGGCGAGCCGCGGTCGCCGGCGGCGATGAGCCCGTAGAGCGCCAACGAGCTGATTTCGAGCCAGACATAGAGGTTGAAAAAATCGCCCGTCGCGACGATGCCGTTGAATCCGCAGAGCATGAGAAGAACCAGGGCGTAGTAAGGAACATCGCGATTCTCGCCGCGGATTTCGGCCCGGACGGACAGGCGCGCATGCACGAGCACGGTCAGGGCGACGGCGTTGATGACCAGGATCACGAAAGCTGAGAGCGGGTCGAGGACATATTCGATGCCGATGGGCGGCGGCCATCCGGCCATAAGATAGCGGATCCGCCCTTCATCCAGCACCCGGACCATGTTGAGAACGGAGAAGGCCGTCGCCGAAGCGGCCGCAAAAAGAGCGATCCCGGCGGCCGCCCGCTTCGCAACGAGCGTGACAAGCGGGAGAATGACGGCGCCCGCAAGCAGAATGAGGACGGGCATCACAGGAGCGTCAGGCATCCTCCTCCTCCCATTCCGAAGCCTCGTCCTCCCGTCTCATGCGTTCCATGAGCTCGGGCTCATTGAGCGTTCGATAGCGCCGGTAAATGGTGACCAGCAGGGCATAGCCGACACCGGCCGTGGCCACGCCAACCACGATGGCCGTCAGCATGAGCGTGTGCTGGAGTGGATTGACGTAAAACCCCGATTCGGCCGTTCCAACGACCTTGTCGACGATCGGGATCGTGGCCTCCTTCTTGACCGCGCTCGATATGAAAAAGATGATGACGGCCGCCTGGAAGATGGTCATGCCGATGAGCTTCTTGACCAGATTGCGCTTGACGATCATGCCGTAGAGGCCGAGAACGAGCAGGATGACCACAAACCAGTAGGCATAGTGGCCGACAAAGAATTCCAAGCCCGTCATCTGTCCCCCGCCTCGAGGATGTCGTCGTAGATGGAGACCAGAATGCCCACGACGGCAAGCCCCACGCCGACTTCGATAATCAGGATGCCCAGGGATCTCAGAGCCGCAGCCGTACCGGAAAGAGGCAGGTAGGCATAGTCCAGGAATGAGCCGCCGCCGATCATGGCCGCGACACCCGTGCCGAAGTATATCAGCACACCCACCGCACCCAGAGGCATGCCGAGACCGCGGGGGAACTGGAGCTGGGCGATGTCACCCCCGACGGCCAGGCGGATGAGGATTACGGCCGCGGCCAGCATGGTGCCGCCCTGGAATCCGCCGCCCGGACTGTAATGGCCGTGAAAAATGACGTAGAGCGCAAACAGCATGATGAAGGGCGAAAGCGTGCGGCTGACCAGGATGACGATGTCGTCGGTCTCGTAGTCCCTCACGGCTCGATTTCTCCCTTGGGATTTTTCCGCTTCCGGCGCAGGATGAGAAGGCAGGCCAGTCCGGCCGCAAAGATGACCGTTTCCTCGCCCATGGTGTCGAAGCTCCGGTAATCGGCCAGGATGACGGTGACCATGTTCGGCGTCGCGGCATCCCTGTAGGCGTTACGGATGTAATAGGACGGGGCGTTGGGCGTTCCGGCCGGGCTCGTATCCCGGTGCAGAACGGCCGTCGGGTCGCCCCGGTTCGGAAGTCCCGACGCGGCATAAATCAGCAGCCCGGCGAACAGGGCGAGCGCGGCGAAATTGGCGGCTTTGATCAATCCCGGCATTTCCTTGTCGTTTTGAAGATGGTGACGACGAACAGCACGCCGCTCACGCCGCCGCCGACGACGGCCTCGGTGAAGCCGACGTCTACGGCGCCCATGGCGACATAGAGAAGAGCGGAAAGAAAACTGAACACGGTCAGGCTGACGACGGCGGTCAGGAGATTCCGCGACTCGAGGGCCAGGAGAGCCGAGGCCACCAGGAAAATGAGAAGCGTGACTTCGAGTTCCCAGTGCATTCAGGGCTCCTTTCTTTTAATCGGACAGGCCGGGCCGCCGCCGTTCTCATCGTCGTCATCGCCCTCAGCATCATCCCGGAGGAGGCAGACGCAGGCCTCGACGTCCAGGCCCTGGCCGCCATCCATTTCGTCCTCGTGGCCGACCGATTCGGAATCGGTGTGATCCTCGCCTTCATGCGTCCCGTCCGCACTTTCCGACCGGAACCAGGGCCGCAGACCGAACCGGAAGGCGGCTTTGGCCAGGGCGTGCGTGGCCGTCGGGCTGGTCAGTCCGACGAAAACCATGATCATGACCAGCTTGACGCTGTTCAGGGACAGCCCCTCGTGGACGACCAGGCCGAGAACGACGAGAATGATGCCCAGGGTGTCGCTCTTGCCGACGGCGTGAGCCCGGCTGTAGAAATCCGGCAGGCGGACGAGCCCGATGCTCCCGACGAGGAGAAAAAACACCCCGACACTGACGATGATGTTGGAAATGATGAAATTGATGGGCATCACTTCCTTCTTCTCACCATCGCGCCCAGGTAGCGGGCCACGGCGATCGTCCCGATGAAATTGAGAACGGCATAGGCCAGGGTGATATCAATGAACATGTCGAGGCGGTCAAAAATGAAGCCGACGACGACGACAAGGACCATGGTCTTTGTCCCGAAGGCGCCGGCGCCGAGCATCCGGTCGAAGAGCGTCGGGCCGCGGAGAACGCGGTAGAGCGGAATGAGGATGATGACGGTCAGGAGGACGCCGAGATAGACGAAATATCGTTCCATCAGGTCCGCCTCGTCGTCTTGAAAACCCGGAGACGGCTGACGATCTGGCCCGGTTTCTTGTCGTAGAGACGGGCCACCTGTCCCGGGAGGGAGCCGTCGGCGATGCCGGTGAAGGAAAAGTCGGTCAGGGCGTGGACAAAGAAGGCTTCGCCGTCGAGTTCGACGGTCAGCGTGCCGGGGGTGAGGGTGATGGAATTGGCCAGGATGACCCGGGAAGCCGTGGTCGGGAGCTTTGTCCGGAAGCGGATGAGGGCCGGATCGGCCGGAAGCTTGGGATGGAGAACCACCGCCGCCACCTGAATGGAGGAGATGACGATCTGCCAGAGGAGCCAGGGGATGTAAATGAAGAGCCGCCGGACGCGGATCGGGGCGGACTGGCAGAGATCGTCGCGAATGAAGAAAAACTTGTTCAGTCGGAAATTGACGGCCGTGACGAGCAGGGCCGAGGCGATGCCGGCCCCGATGTGAAACGCGTCGTAGTGGCCGCTCAGGAGGAGCCAGAGGCCCATGAGGAGCGCAAACTGGACGGCCATGTTGCGGTAGAAGACATAGGCCGCCCGCCGGGATGGAAAGCGCAGGACGCGAAAAAAGCCCGTCCCGGAGCGCATCGGCCCGCAGGCTTTTTCCACAGTCCGGATTTCTTCTTTTTCGTCGATATCCACGTCGCGGTCCTCGTCCCGGCGGATGCGCCGGTCGGGCCGGCGAAGCGCGCCGTCAAGATAGGGAAAATAACATTTTCCGACAAGCCCTGTCAAAGATAACCCCCCTCCTGGCGGACACCGTCATTCCACTTTACGAGGAATACCTGACCTTCGGGGGGGTTCCCGGGTGTCGTCCTGAAATCTTCATGTCCTATTTCAATCAGGAAGTCGTCCATGATTACCGAATTAAACATGGATCTATGCTGGGCCGCGAGTAATTTCTTTATTATCTGACACTTCAAGCAGCCCAAGCAGGCCAAAACAGCGTATATCGCTTAATATCAGCTACTTTAAGCAGTCTGAGCGGGGAGGGCGTTTCGTTAAAACACCCTTTATTATGATACATATTTTTATCAAAACACCCTTGACTATTAAACAGAACTCCGAATAAAATATCGTGTCAAAGAGGGACAAATGTTTGAAAGAGCAATACTTCGCAGACTTCACGAATGGAAGAGCCAATCGGATCGCAAACCCCTTATTCTTCGGGGCGCTCGTCAGGTCGGAAAGACCACGGCCGTTCGGCTGTTTTCACCGGTTTACGACCAGTTTATCTCTCTCAACCTCGAGAAACCCGAAGAGGCCGGGCTGTTCTCCCGATCCCTAGCTCCCTCTGAACTCATGCAAGCCATCAGGTTTTTCAAAGGGCTTCCGAGCATTCAAGGCCGCACTCTTCTTTTTCTCGATGAGATTCAGAACTCTCCCGAAGCCGTGACCTCCCTGCGTTATTTCTTTGAAGAACTCCCCGGTGTTCACGTGATTGCGGCCGGCTCACTTCTCGAGGTCGCCCTGACTCAGAAACAGATCGGCATTCCTGTGGGAAGAGTTGAATACGCTCTGATGCACCCCCTGACCTTCAGAGAGTTTCTTGGCGCCACAGGCGAAGCCCATGTCCTCGAAGCCCTGGACACCATTCCCGCCCCTGAATACGCCTTGGGCGGGCTCATGAATTTATTTCACCGATTTGCTCTTGTCGGCGGCATGCCCGAAATCGTCGCTCGATATGCCGAACATCGCGACAGCGTGGCTCTCGCGCCTCTTTACCGCTCTTTGTGGACATCCTTTCTGGACGACATTCCCAAGTATGCCCGAAACGAGACCATGAAGCGTGTCATCCGCCATTGTCTCGAAGCGGCCCCCCTGGAAGCCGGCGAGCGGATCAAGTTCGCGGGTTTCGGCAAATCGAACTACCGCTCGCGGGAGGCCGGCGAGTCTTTAAAGACTCTTGAACAAGCCATGCTCCTTCACCTCCTCGCACCCACGACATCGACGGAGATTCCTCTCGTTCCCGACCGTCGAAAATCGCCCAAGCTGCTGTTCCTGGATATCGGTCTGATCAACTTTTCGGCCGGCATCCAAGGGCACTACTTCGAGTATCCCGATCTTTATTCTTTCTATCGTGGCCGGATTGCGGAAATGATTGTCGGTCAGGAGCTGATCGCCGTCGATCCCCACCACGGCAAGCCTGTTTTCTGGGTGCGGGAAAAAAGCCAAGCTCCTGCTGAAGTCGATTTCGTTCTCCAACATGGAAGCCTCGCCGTTCCTGTCGAGGTCAAGGCCGGAGCCAAGGGCACGCTGAAGTCGCTCCACCAGTTCATGAACAGGTGCCCCCATGAGTTTGCCGTCCGACTTTACGCGGGCCCCTTGGAGCTTGCGCGAACGAAAACCTCCGAAGGCAAGCCATTTACCCTCCTCAACCTTCCTTATTGCCTCGCCGGAGAATTGCAGGCCTACATCCGCTGGATGATCGAGAGAGGATGAGCGGCCGGGTCAGCGGATGATTTTGCCGTCCCAGAGCTCAGAGAGGAACCTGCGCCAGGGCATCACCCGGATGCGGCCGACCCGGCGCTCTTCCCTTTCGTTGCAGACGACAATCGCACTCTTCGGCCCATATTCATCCAGAAACACGTCGAGCGACTTCAGTTCATTCGAGTCGACGCGGCGGCTTCCCTTGACCTCGACCGCCGCTTCGCCGTCGCCCAGCACGAAATCCACTTCATGGCCGGTTTTTGTTCTCCAGTACCGGATGGGATAATGCAGATCCCGATACGAGGCATGAGCCGCAAGTTCCATAAGGATGAAGTGTTCGAAGGCCCGCCCGAAGCCCGACCCGCGTTCTTCCGGGACATGGCGCTTGATGACGGCCCCGGCAACACCGACATCGAAGAGATAAAATTTAACCGCCTTGGTCAGGATCTGCCGCGATGTTTTTTTGGTGAACGGTTCGACCATCCGCCCCAGGAGCGTATCCACAAGGATCTGGAAGTATTCCCGGACCGTTTTGGCGTCAATCCCGGCATCGCGGCCGATATTCGCAAAATTGAGCAACTCCCCGTGAGAGGCGCCCATGGCGTCAAAGAACCTGGCAAAGCCCGGGATGTTCCGGGTCAACCCCTCGGCGAAGACCTCTTCTTTTAGATAATCCTGAATATAGCCCGAAAGAGATTTTCGATAAGTCTCCTGGAAGTAATGGCTGGGAATCATCCCCCGGTTCAGGGCTTTGAGCAGGTCGAAGTCCTCGAGTTCGGATGTGACCAGAGGGAACATCTCGTATCGCCAAGCCCGCCCGCCAAGAAGGTTCGCTTTTCCCCTCTTCAATTTCCGGGCGCTCGATCCGCAAAGAATGAAACGAAGGCCGTGACTCTCGATCAGTCCGTGGACCTCGTCCAAAACGCCGGGCACTTTTTGAACCTCATCCAGAATGATCGGATTTTTGAGGGATTCCGGATCTTTGGCCAGGATTTGCTCCCGGAGAAGGGCGGGTCGTTTGGTGAAGTCGAGGGCGACATCCGTTTTGAGAAAATCGAACACCACGCTTGAAGGAAACGCATGTTTCAAGAAGGTGGATTTTCCCGTTTTCCTGGGCCCCCACAGGAAGGCGGATTGCCTCGCCGGGAGCTTGATGTTCAAGAGCCTCGGCAGAATATCCATTATGGAACATTCTCCATATTAGTATTACCAATAAGGAATATATTCCCTAATGGTTTTATTGTCAAGTCTGATCCGGTTCGTCAGGTCTTGACATAAATGGGTTTTTGATTTTGACGCCGGCGAGAGTTCGGCCGGAGGTCAGGTCTTCGGAAAGAAGCACGGCGGCGCCGCCGCGCACCGCCGCCGCAGCCACGAGGGCATCCCAAAACGAGAGCTTTTCCCGGCCTTCGAGATCGACGGCCATGAGAACCGATTCGCCGTCGTTCACAACGACGCCCCAGGTCAACATGTCCTCGACGATTTCCCGGGCCTGCATCGGCTTCAGAGGCCGGGGTATTTTCCGGGTCAGCGTGACATAGAGTTCTTTGCCGGGCCTTGTGGTGTTTTTCGCCCGCGGTCGTATCGTAGGCGTAGACGATACCGCATTTCTGCTTGCTTATAAATTTGCCTATAAGCAAAAATATGCGCTAAAAATTTTGCTTATACGCAAAAAAGATTGACTTTCAGCGAATCCGGGTTTCACCGCTTCTCGGACGGCGTCCATGTGATCTCCGCCGACCGGTTTCTTACCGGACTTGTATAAGCATCCAAAGCAGATTAAAACAGCATATATCGTTTATTATTAGTGACTTCCAGCAGCCAAAGCAGGCTAAAATGCGTTAATGTGTTTATTATCTAACACTTCCAGCAGTCTGAGCGGGGACAAGGTGGCCGTCGATGAAGACGCGGGAGACGCGCGTCAGATAGTGGAACGGGTCGCCGGTGAAGATGACGATATCGGCGTCTTTTCCGGGCTCGAGGCTTCCGACACGATCCGCAACACCCAGGATTTCTGCCGCCGAAAGCGTCACCGCCCGAAGGGCCGCATCGCGGTCGAGTCCGCCCTTGACGGCCAGCGCCGCGGCCAGGGCAAGCTCCTCCTGTGTTCCGATACCAGAAGCGTCCTCGGCCGATAGTGCCACCTTAACTCCTGCTTCAGCCAGCAGGGCGGCGTTTTCGATCTTCACATTCATCGTTTCGATTCGCTTCGACCCGACACCCATCGGCCCGACGACGACCGGAAGACCGCGTTCGGCGATCTCTCCGGCCAGCCTGTATCCCTCCGCCGCGCCGACCAGGACGGCCCGGAAGCCGAATTCGTCGATCAGCCGGAGAGCCGTCCGGATGTCGTCGGCCCGATGACACTCGATAAAGGCCTGGAGTTTCCCTTCGAGGAGATCGGCCAGGGGCTCGAGGTCCAGATTTCGCGTCAGGGGCGCAGGCGCCGCGTCGCTCTTCCACCCCTTCGCCGCCGCGGCCGCTTTTTCGGCATGTTCTTTTCTCTTCCGGCCGTATTCGGCCGCCTCCAGCAGCGTCTTGCGAACGACGTAGGCGCTTCCCATGCGCGTCGACGGCAGGCGGCCCTTGCCTCCGAAGGCATCCTTCGGCCCCTCGCCGAGCGAGAACTTGATTCCGGCGGGTTCCAGGAGAACCATGTCCTCGGCCGTTTTCCCTCTCGGCTTGACGACGGCCGTCCGTGCGCCGATGACATTGGCCCGTCCCGGAGCGATCATGAGCGTCGTGATGCCGGCCCGGGCCGTCTGTTCGAACCGCTTGTCGAAGGGATTCAGGGCATCGAGAATGCGGAGCCCCGCCGTCACCGGATCGGACAGCTCGTCGCCGCCCGGCGGCCCATACATCTCGCGGAGGCCGATCGCCGCATTCGACTCAACGAGGCCCGGCAGAATCCAGCCTCCCGCCGCATCAACGATCTCCGCCCCATCGGGGATCGGCACATCGGCCGCCGCGCCGACGGCCTTGATCTTGCCGCCTTCGATCAGCACGACTCCGTTTTCGATCTCCGGTCCGGCCATCGGCACGACCCGGCCGTTCCTGATCACAAGCACGCCTTTCCCGGATTGTTCCGCGATTGTCGTCTCCGCGCTCATCACAACCGCAGCCAGGACCGCCGCCCCGATTAAAGCTGCACGCACTTTTCTCATCTCAGCCCAACCCTTCACTTTCCATCCTTGTCCGCCGTGTAAACGACCTTCCCGTCAACGAGGACCATCACCGTCCGCGTCATGATGTCGAACGGATCGCCGTCGAAAACGGCCAGGTCGGCGTCCTTCCCCGGTTCGAGGCTTCCGATCCGCCCCTCAAGACCCATGGTTCGGGCCGGGTTGAGCGTGATCGCTTTCAGAGCCTCGCCCGGATCCATGCCGTACTTCACGGCCACGGCCGCCTGATAGCGGAGGAAGGACTGCTGAACGACGTCGGCATCCGACATGATGTCCACGTGGACGCCTTTATCCCGGAGAAAACCCGCCAGGTTGATGAGCCGCCCCTCGTCGTCATAGGTCGTCATCTGCGGCCCGACGACAACCGCAACGCCGCTCCGGGCCAGTTCATCGGCCACTTTATAAGCTTCGACGGCATGGCCGAGCGAAAGCCTCAGGAAGTTGAACTCCTCGGCCAGCCGCACGGCGGTCATGATGTCGTCGGAGGTGTGCACATGAATATGGACCGGGATTTCCCGGCGCACGACCTTGAGCATGGCCTCCTTCTTGAGGTCCCGTGGCGGCGGCACGGCCTTTGGATCCTTGGCCTTTTCTTTTTCGTAGCGGTCCAGCGCAAAACCGTAATCGGCCGCCTCGACCAGCGCCTTCCGGACAAGATAGGCGGCCCCCATCTTGGTCGTCGGCATGACGCCCTTGGCGGCATAAGCGCCTTTCCGGCCAAGCGCCATCTTCATGTCGGCGGGAAACAGGATGACCATGTCGTCCACGGTCCCGCCCCGAAGCTTCAGAACGGCCGACTGCCCGCCGATGACATTGCCGCTTCCCGGACGGGCCGCAACGGCCGTTACGCCCTCGGCCAGGGCATTTTTAAACTGGTCCCGGTCCGGACCGAGGCCTTCAGGGTGAATGGAGTCGATGATCCGGAGTTGGGGGGTCACCGGGTCGGTCGTTTCGTTGTCTTCGGTGATCCCTCCCGACGGCCCGAGCCCAAGGTGCGAGTGGGAATCGATAAGCCCCGGCGTAACGACTCGCCCTTTCGCTATGATGACATGCGCACTTTCCGGGACGGCGATCGATCCGGCCGGTCCGACAGCCGTGATCTTTCCGTCGCGGATGAGAACGACGCCGTTTTCGATCTCGAGTCCCGTCCCGGTGAGCACGCGCCCGCCGATAACGGCGGTCAATGCGGACGTTTCAACACCGCTTTCCGCATCCCCGCGCAGGCTACCGCGCGTCTCCCCATCCGTTCCCGCCCATGCCGGGCCCGCCCCGGCCGTTCCCTTCAGGAATATGAAAATAGCCGCCGCAGCCGCCACGAGCAGAATCCCGATCGCCGCAGCCGATTTCTTCTTGTGAATCATGCGAGCAACTCCTTCCGAATGACACAGAACTCTCAATCTTCAATTCACGCGACTGAGAAGCAATTCTAACAGCCCGGACGACCGGAATCAAACCGCGGCGGCGGCTTCGCTCATCCCGGCCGGAAATACTCGACCCACAAACGCGTTCTCACAGGCCCTGCTTGACAAAGCTCCCACTATGATGACGCAACATTCAGATCATTCGTCTCATGAATCAAGATCCGGGTTGGCTTCTCTATTGAATCCGGCGGAATTGAAATTCTGTTTCTTTGAAGCCGTTTCGGTCCTGACATCCGCCACCACGATTTCTTCTATCTCAACCGAAGCTTTCAGGGAACACGGGAGGAGTTCGAAGCCCTCCGCATCAAGAACCACTTTGCACAGATCGCTTTTTCTATTCTATATCCTTCATTATGATCTCGCCTCGCTGTTTGCGGGAAAAATCCACACCGTTCTCTTCCGGCCTTACAGCAAGTGCCGCGACTGGTATGACCTGCTTTGGTATTTGACGTCCGCACCGCGCATCGAGCCCAATCTCGAAATGCTCGACAACGCCCTCGCCCAAAGCGGCTGGACCGGTCCCAAGCCGACTCCCGAAAACTGGAAAGGATTTCTGAAATCGGCCGCCGAAGCCATGGACGAAAAGCGGGTTCAGGACGATGTCCGGAGACTTCTCGAGGATCCCGCCGAGGCGGATCTCCTGACCCGGTCCGGATTCCTTTCTCTTCTCGGTTAAATCCGCAGGCGATCTTGCCGAAAAACACGCGCTCCGGGGCTTCGACGCCCTGCATCTCGCCTCGGCCCTGTCGCTTCGCCCGGCTTCAGGAGACGCCTCGCTCTATTTCGCAACCGCGGACACCCGCCTCCGCAACGCCGGCCGCCTCGAAGACCTTGAAACGTCTTGACATCTTCGAAACATGAAGAGTTGGGTTCATTGAATGTTTTCCGCTCCCGTAGATGGGGATGAAGCTATCCGTATGGACCGATTTTATTCCAAGCCGCAACAAACAGCAGGCGGCAATATTCTTGAATACTGAAAAGCGACTCAAAAAAAAGGGGCGGCCGGAGCCGCCCCTTCACACGTTTTCAATAAATCTAAGCGGAATAAATGAAGTCAGACTTATTGCTGCTGGGATTCGGCTGTCGTGCGAGGTGCGACGATCCAGTTGCCGGACCAAGCGGCCAAGTGGTTATTGAAGTCTGCCATGGTGCGTACAGTATAGAGGGACGCTTCTGGATCCAAAGGATCATACGATGTGATCGTATAATCTCCCGTCCCAATTCCACCTCTGCCACCGCTGAAAATGACAAAATCTTCTTCTCCAACTTGATCGGGATCCACATTAGTGAGCATTCCAGCGCTTGCATCCTCGCCAACATAGACTTGATAGGGATTATTCCAAGCATCATTAATCGGAATCGATCTCACATAGAATGGGGAAAGATTCGTAATAAATTGATTGCCCAGTGAGAGGTCTCCGCTTTGTTCCACCAGTAACCAAGTCGAATTGTCCGTGATGTAATCCATGGCTCCCGTCGAAATCGTCATGATTTCCTTCATGCAAGATTTCTGCCGGGCTTTCTGCATGGCGGTCAGCGCATTCGGGATGAGCAGGGCCGCCAGGATGCCGATGATCGCGACGACGATCAGCAGCTCGATGAGAGTGAAACCCTTTGCCTTCTTGAAGTTAAACATTGTTTTACCTCCTCACCTTGCCGAGTTTCCCCCCGGTCAAGTCAATGTTTAAATTATTCATAACACCTCATAAGGTGCAAGAACCGTGCCAAGAGAGATTTCTGCGAATCCCCTGATAATGTGCAACATATCAAATCCCTTATCGACAATTATCGTCAATATTTGACAATAATTGCACTTTTTTCGCCCAATCGCGCTCATGATCTTCCCGTCGCCGTATCCTTGTCTTCCGCCGATGCGTTGATTTTGTGTTTGTCCACAAGGTAACGGAGCGTTCTGTAACTCACGCCCAGAAGCGGGGCCGCCCGCCGCAAAACGCCGCCCGAAGACTGCAGGGCCTGGATGACATATTTCCGGGTCAGCTCATCCAGGTATTCGGTCAGCTTGAACCCCGGCTTCAAGGCCACACGGATTTCGCTTCGGGCCTGGGGTGAGAGAATCTCCTGCGGCAGGCAGGCCGCCGTGATCGTCTCCCGGTCTTCGATGGCCACGACCCGCTCGATCACGTTTTCGAGCTCGCGGATGTTCCCCGGCCAGGAATAGGCCTCAAGGTAGCCGATGACTTCGGGGGCCAGGCGCTTCAGGGGTTTTCCCGCCCGGGTGCAGTGCTTTTCCAGAAAATGGGCCGTGAGCAGAGGAATGTCTTCGATCCGGTTTCGAAGAGGCGGCATATCGAGAGAGATGACGTTGAGGCGGTAATAAAGCTCCTCGCGGAAGCGGCCGGAGGCGATCCGCTTCTTGAGGTCGCGGTTGGTTGCGGCCAGGATGCGGACATCGATCGGAATTTCCTCCGTGCCGCCCACCCGGCGGATGCTTCGCTCCTGGATGGCCCGCAGAAGCTTGACCTGGGTCCAGGGCGACATTTCCCCGACCTCATCCAGAAAGAGCGTGCCTCTCTGAGCCGCCTCGAACATCCCCTTCTTGTCGGTCATGGCGTCGGTGAAGGCCCCGCGGACGTGGCCGAAGAGTTCGGATTCCAGAAGGTTTTCGGGCAGGGCGGCGCAGTTGATGGACACAAAGGGCTTGTCGCGGCGGGCGCTCAGCCCATGAACGGCCCGGGCCGCCATCTCTTTTCCCGTGCCGCTTTCGCCCGTGATCAGCACGGTCGAGTCCGAAACGGCGACTTTTTCGATGAGGTCGTAGATCTCCTGCATGCTCCGGCTCTTGCCGACCATCTTCTCCAGGCTGTATTTGTTCCGGAGATCGCGGCGGAGGAGGATGTTTTCCTCCATGAGCCGCAGCTTTTCCAGGCCGCGGGCCACGATGATCTTCAGCTCTTCGATGTCGAAGGGCTTGACGATATAATCCAGGGCGCCGGCCTTGAGGGCCTCGACGGCCTGAGCGATGCTGCCGAAAGCCGTGATCAGGATCACGGGCATGTCCGGCGTCCGCTCCTTGACCCGGGCCAGAACGTCCATGCCGCTCATGCCGGGCATCTTGATGTCGGTGATGACCAGGTCGAAGCTCTCCCGTTCGAGAAGATCCAGGGCGCGGGGGGCGGAGAAGGCCGTTTTGACGGAGTAGCCTTCCTTCTTGAAGACCGCCGTCAAGAGGTCGAGGATGCTCTTTTCGTCGTCGATGACCAGAAGGCGTTCCATGGCGCTAGGCCTTCCTCACAGGCAACGTGATCGTAACCTCGGTGCCCTCGTTTTCTTCGGAATGGATGTCGATCCGGCCGTCGTAGTCATCGACGATGCGGCGGACCGTGGCCAGGCCCAGGCCGCGCCCCCGGTCGAAACCGGAATAGAAGGACTGATAGAGATGGGCCTTGTCCTTCTTGGACATGCCGTGTCCGGTGTCGGCGAAGCGGATGCCGATGCGGTCGCGTTCCGGCTGAAGAAAATCCACGGTCAGGGTGCCGCCCCCGGGCATGGCCCGGACGGCGTTTTTGGCCAGATTCCAGAAAATCTGCTTGAACTGGCTGGGATTTCCGTAAAAGTCCATACGTGGACCGTCGTGATTTCCTTCGACCCGGATGCCGCCGTTCAGGTCTCCGGCGGCCCGGAGCATCTTGAGCGTCTCTTCGACAATGTCGTTCAGGTTGAAATCGACGAAGACCTCCGTGGGCGGCGCCGCGAAATCCATGAACTGGTCGATCGTTTTCGATACGCGGTGCGACTCCTTGACGACGATGTCCATGAGTTCCCGCTTGTCAGGCTCCAGGACCAGGTCGGAGGCCAAGAACTGGACGGCGCCGGAGATTGCGGCCAGGGGGTTTCGGATCTCGTGGGCCACGCCCGCGGCCATGCGGCCTGCCTCGGCCAGCCTCTCCTTGATGAGAAGCTCCTTTTCCGCAAGAGCGAGATCGGCCTGCGCCCGGCGCAGATTTCTCGACAATACGCTGACGAGAAAGGCGATCAGGAAAAAGACCGCCCAGGCCAGGAGGATGCTGAACAGAACGGACCCAAAGGACAGATCCGTGGCCTGCTCGGGGCGGAAATAGGGAATGAGGCCGAAATACATGCCGTCGACGAGAAGGCCGAAGAAGACGGCGGCGAGGGCCGCGGCGAGATAGGCCATACGGCCCGACACGACCAGGCCGGCGGCGATGACGACGAAGATGTAGAGAAAATAGGTGGAACTTGCGATCCCGCCTGAGATGTAGACGAATCCCGTGATAAGCAGAAGATCGAAGATAATCTGGAGGGCGGCCTGGACATGGAACAGTTTTCTCCAGTGATACAGGGCGAAATAGAAGGCCGAGAGGATGTATCCTGCGCCGACCAGGAGGTAGATCGGCATGATGGGGATGATGTCGGGCGCGGCCAGTTGAATGACGACGGTCGAAACCAGGACCGTGGTCAGAACGACCCCCCGGACGATGATGTACCAGAGGAGATAGTTCCTCTCTACGCCTCCGGACGCCCGTTTTGCCTCCGTCATGTCGCGATCCCGTCCTCCTTCAGAATTGTGACAGCATGCTGAAAATCGGAAGATACATGGAGATAATGAGCGTGCCGACGATGCCGCCGACGAAAATGAGCATGACCGGCTCCAGGATCGAGAGAAGCGCATTGACGGCCGCCTCGACCTCTTCGTCGTAGAAATTGGCCAGCTTGGCCAGCATGTCGTCCAAGGAACCCGTGGCTTCCCCGACGTTGATCATCTGGGTCATCATCAGGGGAAAGCGCCCGGCTTCCTTGAGTGACTCCGTCAGGCTCTTGCCCTCGGAAACAAGCCTCCGGGCTTCGAGAAGCTGGCTTTCAAGAAGAACATTGCCGGCGGTCGACGATGTGATCTTCATGCTCTCCAGCATGGGCACACCGCCCGAAATCAGCGTGCTCAGCGTCCGGGTCATGCGGGACAGGGCGACTTTTTCCATGAGATTGCCGAAAACCGGTATTTTTAAAATGGCCCGGTCGACAATCCAGCGGCCCTGGGGCGTTTTCCGGAAATATCGGAACCCCACAACAAAGGCAATGATGCCCAGCACGACAAAAATGAGGTAGCTCTGGACGAAATCCGAAAGCTTCATGACCAAAGCCGTGAGCATCGGCAGTTCGGCGCCCAATTCTTGAAAAATTCCGGTAAAGACCGGGATGACCTTCCAAAGGAGGAAGATCGCGATGATGATTGCGAAACTCACGATAGCTGAGGGATAGATCATGGCCTGGCGGACCTGGGAGCGCAGCTTGACGATCTTCTCGATGAACTCGGCCAGCCGCCTGAGCATGACATCGAGCGATCCGCTCTGTTCGCCGGAAGCGACCAGGTTACAGAACAGGTCATCGAAGGCCTTGGGGTGCTTGCGCTTGGCCTGGTGGAGGGTCGATCCGGCCTCGACGTCTTCCTTGACCGTTTTGATGACTTCCTTGAAATACTTGTTTTTCTGCTGTTCCTCCAGAATGCCCAGACTCTGGATGAGCGGCAACTCGGCGTCGATGAGGACGGAAAGCTGGCGGCTGTAGATCGCAAGCTCCTTGAGCTTGACCTTTTCGCGCTTGAGGAAGGGGATGGACGGCAGGGCGATTTTCGGCGCGACCGAGATGACCGCGATCTGTTCCTTCTGGAGGTTCCGGGTCAGCTCTTCGCGGGATTCGGCCATGCGCTCGCCGGACACAATGTCTCCGAAGCGGTTTTTGCCTTTCCATGCGTAGACGGCCATGTTTTACCTCTTCTGGTCGGAGGATCGGCGGGCCGCGGCCTGGGAGGTCGGATCCGCCTCGCGCCTCTGAATGATGTCGGTCAGTTCCTCGGGGAACGACGTGACGGCCATGGCTGTTTCCAGCGTGATCTGGCGCTTGAAATAGAGCTGGGCCAGGGACTGGTTGAAGGTCTGCATGCCGAATTTTTCCTGGCCCATCTGCATGGCCGAATAGACCTGGTGGATCTTGTTTTCCCGGATGAGGTTCCGGACGGCGGTGTTGGGGATGAGGATCTCCATGGCCAGAACCCGCCCCTTGCCGTCGGGTCGCGGCAGGAGGGCCTGGGTGATGACGGCCTCGAGGCTCATGGACAGCATGATCCGGACCTGGGACTGGTATTGCGAGGGGAAGATGTCGATGATGCGCGATATGGACTCCACGGCGGAGTTCGTGTGGAGGGTCGAGAATGTCAGGTGGCCTGTCTCGGCGACGCGGAGGGTGGCCTCGACGGTCTCCAGGTCTCGCATCTCGCCGACCAGGACGACGTCGGGGTCTTCGCGCAGGACCGAACGCAGGGCGTTGGCGTAGGACTGGGTGTCGACGTGGAGTTCGCGCTGGTTGACGATGGCTTTCCGGGGCTCCAGATAGTATTCGATCGGATCCTCGATGGTCACGATATGGACGTCCCGCTCGGAGTTAATATGCTCCATCATGCAGGCCAGGGTGGTCGATTTGCCGCAGCCGGTCGGACCGGTGACCAGGACCAGCCCCCGCGGCAGGTAACAGAGCTGGGCGATGCGGTGGGGAATGCCGAGCTGGCTGAAGCTCCACATGGTGGGCAGAAAGCGGCGGAAGGCGGCGGCCACGGCGCCCTTCTGCATAAACACGTTGGCCCGGAACCGGCCCATGTCCTTGATGCCGAAGGAGAAGTCGATTTCGAACCTCTCCTCGAACAGCCGCTTCTGTTTGTCCGAGAGGATGCTGTAGACGAGGTCCTTGGTTTCGGTCGCCGTGAGAGGCGAATGGTCGATGTTTTTCAGCCGCCCGTGGATGCGCATCCGCGGCGGGATGTAGGTCGTGATATGAAGGTCGCTGGCATCGTGCTCAACGGCTATTTTCAGCAGCTCATACATCGTTTTGGCCATGGCTCTCCTTCTAGTCCCGGACGCTTTCCCGGACGACTTCCTCGATGGTGGTGATTCCTTCCTTGATTTTGGCCAGACCGCTCTGCCGGAGGGTCAGCATGCCCTGTTCAATGGCTTTTTTCTTGATCTCGCGGGACTGGGCTCGGGAAAGGATGAGTTCGCGGATTTCCTCGGTCACGGTCATGACCTCGAACAGCCCGGTCCGGCCCTTGTATCCGGTCCTGTTGCAATAGTCGCAGCCCTTGGGTTTCAGGAGTTCGAGATCCTTGATGTCCTCCTCCTTGAAACCGACGTCCAGGAGGGCGACGTCGGGGACCTTGTCCGGCTCGGCGCATTTCCTGCAGATCTTGCGGACCAGCCGCTGGGCGACGACGAGGACGAGGGAGTCGGCGATGAGGAAGGGCTCGACGTCCATGTTGATAAGGCGGAGGATGGTGCTGGGCGCGTCGTTGGTGTGGACGGTGGACAGCACGAGGTGGCCGGTCAGGGCGGCCTTGATGGCGATGTCCACGGTCTCGTGGTCCCGCATTTCGCCGACCAGCATGATGTCGGGGTCCTGCCGCAGGAACGACCTCAGGACGCCGGCAAACGTCAGCCCGATCTCCTCCTTGATCTGGACCTGGTTGATGCCGGGAAGATAGAATTCGACCGGGTCTTCGGCGGTCATGATGTTGGTGTCGATGGTGTTGAGGTTGGAGACGGCCGAATAGAGGGTGTTGGTCTTGCCGCTTCCCGTCGGTCCGCTGACCAGGATGATGCCCCAGGGCCGGTGGATGGATTTGTCGAAGGCCTCATAGGATTCCTGTTCGAAGCCGAGCTGGGTCAGGTCGAGCTTGAGCATCTCCTTGTCCAGAATACGGGCGACGATCTTCTCTCCGAACATGGTCGGCAGGGAGGAGACCCGCATGTCGACTTCCTTCCTCTTGCCGCCCTCGAGCTTGACCCTCATCTTGATCCGGCCGTCCTGGGGCAGCCGCTTCTCGGCGATGTCCATGTTCGACAGGATCTTGACCCGGGAGAGGACCGGGTTTTTGAACTTCATCGGCAGATTGACCGTCTCGTAGAGGTCGCCGTCGATCCTGTAGCGGATGCGGAACTCCTGCTCGTAGGGTTCGAAGTGGACGTCGCTCGCCCCCCGCTTGATGGCGTCGATGAAGGTCTGGTTGACCAGGGTGATGATCGGGGCTTCCTCGCTCGACTGTTCGAGCTCGGCGACATCGTAATCCTCATCCCTCTCGTCGACGATGTTGATGCGCGTCTCGTCGGCCAGCTCGATGTCCTCGAGGATCTTCTTGACCCGGAGGGCGTCCGTCGTTCCGTAGTACCGGCCGATGGCGGCGGCGATGGCCGATTCCGAGGCGATCACGGGCTGGATGCTGAGCCCGGTCCGGAAGCGGATGTCCTCGACGACTTCGAGGTCGGTCGGGTCCATCATGGCCAGGGTCAGGAAGGATCGGATCTGGTGGATGGGCATGACCATGTATTTCTTGGCCACATCCGCCGAAAGGAGACTGACGACTTCGGGATAAACCTCGAACTGCTCCAGATCGATGTGGGGATAACCGAGATGCTTGCTGAGGACTTCGGCCAGTTCCTGTTCGCTGATGAAGCCCAAGTGGACCATGGCCGAGGCCGCGGACAGGCCGTTCTTTCTCTGGTGATCGGCGGCTAGTTTCAGTTGATCGGCCGTGACAACTTTTTCGCGCAGAAGGATTTCACTCAGGTTGGAAGCCATAACGTTTCCTTAAAAGATTTCATCCAGGCGTTCAAAGAATGGATTTTCCTGTTCGGCACATTTTTGACTGATTTCCGGCGGGAGTCAATACCCAAGCGGGGTCATTGGAGGGGTGATATTAACAATTTTTGCCTCACCCCAAAAGGTTAGGCAACGGGAAGGCATGGCGCGCCTGGAGAGATTCGAACTCCCGACCCGCTGCTTAGAAGGCAGCTGCTCTATCCGACTGAGCTACAGGCGCGTCGGTTGCGGTTTTCCGGGGGGACTCGGGGAGAGCGGATTTGAACCGCCGACCTCCTGCTCCCAAGGCAGGCGCGCTAACCGGGCTGCGCCACTCCCCGATCATGTTAGGGTCCATGGATCCGAACTCCCGGCCTCCCTTTCTCGCGCGAGGCTCAAGCCCCGCGGCGTCCGCCCCCGCCGGAAAGCCCGTTCATCTTAACAGACAGTCTCGCGCGCTGTCAACGCGGCGGGCGGCCCATGCCGCGGTCGATGCGGGAACGCTCGATCCGGAGGACGATGGGGCGTCCGTGGGGGCAGAGAAGCGGCTGATCCGTCTTGAAAAGCTCCTCGACGAGATAGGCCGTTTTTTCGGGGGTCAGGGTTTCTCCGGCCTTGACCGCGGCCCGGCAGGCCAGCCCGGCCAGCAGACGTTCCCGCCTGTCTTCGGCTTTTTCCGGACCGGCCTCGTCAAGAAGAGCGAGAAAGGCCTCCGCGGATCGGGCGGGAGACAGGATTTCGGGAATGTCCCTGAGGGCGACGGATCTCCCGCCCATGTCTTCGGCGCGGAATCCGAGCGTGGCCAGATCGTCCCGGACGTCCTCGAAAGCTTGGGCCTGCTCCGGCGAAAGCTCCAGAAGAACCGGTGAAAGAAGAGCTTTGACCGGCCAGCCCGCCCGGACTTCAGCCTCACGGAATTTTTCGAAGAGAACCCTTTCGTGGGCGTTGTGCTGGTCGATGATCAGAAGCCCCTCTTCGTCCGCAGCCACAATGTAAAGGCCGAGATATTGACCCAGAACGCGGGGTCCGGGTCGCGACGGCGGGGCGCCCCAGGTCCCGGCGAATCCTTCAGCCACGAATCCGCCCGCGGAGTCCGGGCCGAAACCGGGAAGCGGCGGTGAGGCGTCATCGGACGTCATCCGTTCGGGCTTCGTCTTGCGCTCGATGAGCACGGGGACGTCTTTGACGGACGTCTCCCGGATGACGGCCTTTTCGACGGCCCGGAGGATCATCCGGAAAACCGGCTGGGAATCGAGAAAGCGGATTTCGGCCTTGGCCGGATGGACATTGACGTCCAGAGCTTCGGGGGGAAGCTCGAGAAAGAGAACGGCCTCGGGTGACCGGTCCTTTTCCAGGATGTCCCGGTAGGCCTGACTCAGGGCGGCCTGCAGGATGCGATCCTTGACCGGGCGACCGTTGATGAAGAGATGCTGCATGGGCCGGCCGGGGCGTCCGGCCAGAGGCTTGGACACGAAACCCGTCACCCGGGCTCCGTCTTCGGTATAGTCGACCTCCATGAGGCCTTCAAGGGACTCCCCGCCGAAAAGCTGATAGACGCGCTCCCGGAGCGTCTCGACAGGCGGCAGGTTCAGGATTTCGCGATCGCCGTGGGTCAGGACGAAGCGCGTTCCCGGACGGGAAAGGGCGGCCTGAGTCATGACCCGGGCGGCCAGTCCGATCTCGGCGCGATCCGACCGGAGAAATTTGCGGCGGGCCGGGAGGTTGAAGAACAGGTCCCGGACCTCGACGCTCGTCCCCCGGGGGAAGGCCGTGTCCGAAATCGAAACAAGTTTGTCGCCCTCGCGCTCGACCATCGTGCCGCGGGGACCGCCGCTGTTTGTCCGGAGAACGATGCGGGAGACCGCGGAGATGCTGGCCAGGGCTTCGCCGCGAAAACCCAGGGTGGAGATGCGCTCGAGATCGGCCTCGGCGAAGATCTTGCTCGTTGAGTGCCGTCGGAAACACAGGGCGGCATCTTCCGGATCCATGCCCCAGCCGTCGTCCTGAACCCGGATGAGGGATTTTCCCCCATGGACAAGATCGACACGGACTTCCGTCGCTCCGGCATCGAGCGCGTTTTCCACAAGCTCCTTGACCACGGAAACCGGGCGTTCGATGACCTCTCCGGCGGCGATCTTGCTGGCCAGGTCGGGCGGAAGGGTGCGGATCCGGCTCATTGGGTCACACGGATATCGACCATATCCCCCAGCGCGGCCGAACATGAGGGGACTTCGACCTCGATGAAATTGTCCGTCAGGACGGCGGCCCCGCCGGACCGGCGGCCGACAACGACCCCGGGCCGGACGCAGCCTCCAAACCTCTCCCGAAAGACTCGGCTTTTTTCCCCGGAGAGGCGGCGGAGC
The DNA here is from genome assembly GCA_033549365.1 of Acidobacteriota bacterium. Classification (NCBI taxonomy): domain Bacteria; kingdom Pseudomonadati; phylum Acidobacteriota; species Acidobacteriota bacterium. The sequence goes on along the minus strand of JAWSUF010000002.1, from coordinate 109,994 downwards.
CGGGCGGCCCGCTCAGTCTTGACGGCATCGGAAACAGGCCCGCTCATCGCAGCCGCCGGAGTCCCCGTTCGCGGCGAAAAGGCGAAGACATGGAAATACGAAAGGGACGATGCGGAGGCGAAGGTATAAAGCGCCTCGAACTCTTCGTCGGTCTCTCCCGGAAATCCGACCAGAAAATCCGCGCCCAGGGCGGCGTCGGGCAGGAGCCGGCGGAGCAAATCCAGAATTTCAGCCTGTCGTGAGGACATCCGGCCGCGGTTCATCCGCTCCAAAACGGCGTCTGAGGCGTGTTGGAGCGAGAGGTGAAAGTGGGGACAGATCCGCGGATGATCGGCCAGCCGGCGGATATCGTCGTCGTTGAGAGCGCGGGGATCGAGCGAGCTCAGGCGGACGCGGGCCACTCCCGGGATTCGGGCCGTCTCTTCGGCCAGCCGGACGAGCGAACTCGGCGGATCGAAGTCGCACCCGTAGGAGGCCAGGTGAATCCCGGCCAGGACAACTTCGCGGTATCCCCGGCCGGCCAGATCGGCAGCGGAGGTCAGGACGTCGCTCAGCGGAAGGCTCCGGCCCGGTCCCCGGACGGACGGAATGATGCAGTAGGCGCACCGGCTGTCGCAGCCGTCCTGGACTTTCAAAACCGCCCGGCCGCGCCGCACGCGGGGAACGGCCGCGGGCACCGGGTTGGGGAATTCAGCCAGGATTTTGTCGGCCAGCTCCTCCTTGGCGCCGTTCGGAAGGACCATCCAGACCTGGGGCACGTCGTTGAAGGTCTCGGGCACCCGTTCGGCCAGACAACCCGTAACGACGATCCGGGCCTCGGGGTTGTCCCGGCCGGCCCGCCGGACGAACCGCCGCACATCGCGATCGGCCCGGCCGGTCAGGGTGCAGGTATTGACCAGGATGAGATCGCTCCGGGTCCAGTCGTCGATCTCGACGAACCCTCCGTCCTGGAGTTTCTCCGACCAGGAAAAGGCCTCGGCGCGATTGACGCGGCAGCCGAAATTCCGGACGGAGAAAACGGTCACAGTTTGTCCCGGAGCCTCCGCGAACTCGCCTCGACGTCCTCGGCCATGCGGCGGCGCGACTCTTCGAGTTTCCGGCGCAGGGCCGGATCCTTGACGGCCAGAATCTGGACGGCCAGAAGCGCGGCGTTCGAGCCGCCGGCTTTTCCCAGGGCCATGGTGGCCACGGGAATGCCTTTCGGCATCTGGACGGTCGAAAACAGGGCGTCCATCCCGGCCAGGGCGGTGCTTTCCACGGGAACGCCGATCACCGGGCGGACGGTGTGAGCGGCCACAACTCCGGCCAGATGGGCGGCTTTCCCGGCCGCCGCGATGAAAACCTCGACACCCGAGTCTTCGGCCTCGCGGATGAGGCGGATCGTGCGTTCCGGGGTGCGGTGGGCCGAGGTCACCTCGACGATGAAGGGCACACCGAATTCCTTCAGGATGCCCAGACCGTCCCGGAGCATCTCGAAGTCGGAATCGCTGCCCATGAAAACGGCGACACTCATGATACATTCTCCTGTTTTGGGGAACCGCCGGACCGGCCGATGTCCCGGCGGTAGTGCATATCGTCGAAACGGATCTTCTCCAGGGCCTCGTAGATCCGGGTCATCGTTTTGGCCATGGTCGGCTCCGAGGCGCAGACGCTCAAAACCCGGCCGCCGTGCGTATAATAGACCTCTTCGTCGAAACTCGTTCCGGCGTGAAAAACCGTGATCCCCGTCATGGCCTCGGCCTCGTCCAGACCGGAAATCACCTTGCCTTTTTCGAAGTTCAGGGGATAGCCCCCCGAGGCGGCGACGACGCAGGCCGAAGGCCGGCGGCTCCAGCGGACATCCCGCTCCAGGAGATTCTCCTCCACCGTCCCTTCCAGAAGGTCGAGGATGTCGCTTTCCAGCCGAATCATCTGGGCCTGGGTTTCAGGATCACCGAAACGGCAGTTGAATTCGAGGACTTTGGGCCCGTCGGTCGTGAGCATCACGCCGGCGTAAAGGACGCCCTTGATCTTGCGGCCTTCCTCCCTCATGCGCATGACGGTGGGGAAGATGATCCGGTCCATGATCTGGTTGTATTCCGTTTCGGTCATGTGCGGCGACGGCGAGATCGCCCCCATGCCGCCCGTGTTCGGTCCCCGGTCGCCGTCGAATACGGTTTTGTGGTCCATGGTCGTGACCAGGGGCACGATGCGGGTGCCGTCGCAGACGACGATGAACGAGACCTCCCGGCCGGCTAAAAAATCCTCGATGACCACCCGCTGTCCGGCCGCCCCGTATGCGCCGTCGACGAGCATGGCCCGGGCCGTGTCCATGGCCGTTTTCTTGTCCATGCAGACGACGGCCCCTTTTCCGGCCGCGAGGCCGTCGGCCTTGATGACGAGCGGCGGCTTGATCTCTCCGGATTCCAGGAATTTGGCGGCTTTCTCGAAAGAGTCGGCAATCAGGAAATCGGCCGTGGGGATGCGGTGGCGGGCCATGAACAGCTTGGCGAAAACCTTGCTGCCCTCGAGCTCGGCCGCATTCTTGGATGCGCCGAAAATGCGCAGCCCGCGGTTTTCGAATTCGTCGACAATGCCCAGGACGAGAGGCGACTCCGGGCCGACGACCGTGAGATGGACCCGCTTGGAGGATGCGAATTCGGCTAGAGCCTCGATGTTCGTGTCGGCGAGGGGGATGTTGTCGGCGACCTTCATGGTCCCGGGGTTTCCCGGAGCGCAATAGAGCTTGTCAACCCGGGAACTCCGGGCGATTTTCCAGGCCAGGGCATGTTCGCGCCCGCCCGAACCGACGACTAACACTCTCATGAAAGACCTCCTCCGTTTTTCACTCTCATCCCCGGGTCATCGCCGGCTCCGCGCCGGACCCTCCGGGCCGGGGGGTCTAGGCCCGAAGCGCGACGGCCAGGGCTTCGGCAAACCCCGGACGCGGAAATGCGCTGCCGAGAATTCGGGCGGCCAGGGGAACCGCCTCGGCGGACGGCAGGCAGTAACCCATCTCGAGGAAACGGCCGCGGAAGGCCTTGACGGCGTCTTTCGCGGGGGCGTTGCGGACGACGACGTCGGCGATCAGGCCGGCCAGGACGTCGCAGTCCTTTTCCTTCAATCCGAACCGGGTCATCTCCTGGACGCCCATGCGGATGCCGCTCGATTCGAGGAACGTCGGATCGTCGGGCAGGGCCTGGTAGTTCGTCAGAATGTTGTTGTCTTCCAGGCGGCGGGCGATGTCCATGCCCGGCCCGAACGACTTGACCCGGATCAGAACCTGGTGGGTTTCCGTGAAGCCTTCCGATTCGTCCCCTTCGACGGGAACGCCGTGGGCTTTGAGGGCCCGGGCCAGAGCCTGGGCGTTGGCCCGCACCTGGGACTGAAATTCGGTCTTGAAGGCGTTCATCTCGTAGGCGGAAACCAGCAGACCGAGCAGCGTGCCCAGATGGTGGTTGCTGGTCGAGCCGGGGAAAGCCCGGCCCTTGATGTCCAGCCAGAGGGGACGAAGCGGACTTCCGGACGGGAAGTTTCCGGCCACAAGCCCGCGCTGCGGTCCGAAGAAGGTCTTGTGGGTGGATCCCGTGACGACGTCCGCGCCTTCGGCGAACGGTTCCTGGAAGACGCCGTAGAGGCCGAGGACGTGGGCCATGTCGAACATGATGACGGGCCGGACCTTCCAGTCGCGGACGATGTCGGCGACGAAGCGGACGGGCTCGCGGTGGATGAACATGCTTTTTCCGAAAATGATGAGTTCGGGCTTCTGGGCGTCGAGCAATTCGGCCAGGCGTCCGGTGTCGGTCTTGTAGGGATTGTCGGCGAGGACGGGGAAATTGACGACGTTTTCGCGGCCCGTGGCCGGGTCTTCCTCAACGAAATTGAACAGGGCGCCCATGGGCTGGGAGCTCAAATGGCCGCCCTTGCCGAGGTCGTTGTTCATGACCCGGAGCATCCGGCGCGACGGGGTGCCCTCGGGCTTTTTCCGGTTGACGAACTTGACCATGCCCTTGAACACGACCTCGTTGGCCATCTGCCCCGAAATCGGACGGAGTTCGACGTCCGTGCAGCCGAAGAATCGTTCCAGTTCGGCCCGGGCTTCGACCTCGACGTCACGGATGAAATCGATCCCCTGGTAGAAATAAACTTCCTCGCCTTTCATCGTCCGGTGCTCGGCATAGCGTCCGGAAGGATCGGAAATTTCGCACATCTTGACCAGAAGGGACGGCGTGCATTCGGAGGGGATGAGGTTGATGCATTCGGACTGACGCCAGGTGTTGTTGGCTTCGACCCGGGCGGTCAGAGCCTGAACCTTGTCGCGGAATGATGTCATGAGGACGGCTCCTTAAAATTGCGCTTTTCGATGTCGCGGAGTTTATCCATGCGGCGGCCGTGCCGGCCGCCCTCGAATTCCGTATCCAGCCACTTGCGGAGAACGGCCGGGGCTTCGTCCTCGGGAAGAACGCGGCCGCCCATGGTCAGGCAGTTGGCGTTGTTGTGTTTGCGGCTCATCTCGGCCGTGTATTCGTCCCAGCAGGGGGTGGCCCGGACGCCGGGAAACTTGTTGGCCACGAGGGCCATGCCCAGGCCCGTTCCGCAGACCAGGACGGCCCGGTCGAAAAGGCCGCGGCTCAGGGCTTCGGCGGCCCGGGCGCCGTAATCGACGTAATCCACGCTTTCGCCGGGACCGCAGCCGAAATCCTCGTGGGCGATGCCGCATTCGGCCAGAAACGCGGCCGCGGCGGCTTTGACGTCATAGCCGGCATGATCGGAAGCCAGAACGATTTTCATACTTTTCACCCCTTTAGAATTCCGTGACGAAACGGACCGCCTCGGGCATGACTTCGAGGGCCTTCCGGACTACGGGATCGGAGAGCTGGTGGATGCGGTTTCCTTCCTCGAGGCCCCAGAGGGCGGAGACGATTTCCCGTTCGAGTTCCCGGCGGATTTCCGGAACCGCCTCGGCGAAGGCCTCTCCGTCGAATTCAAACCCGGACGTCTCGAGATAGCCCTTGAACTCCTCGATGACGGCCTGCGTGACCACGGACGGAGTCGACGGGGAGACGGAGGGCGGATCAGGAAAGACGATATCCCGGGACAGCGGAGTCTGCCTGTCGGCGAATTTTCGGGCATAGCCGAAGAACGACCCGCCGAGCAGCATGCGCCAGGTCAAAACCTGGATGTTCGAAGGCACCATGTGATCGGGAGTGATTCCGCCCTGACCGAGGACCTTCCGGCCCCGGCTCGTGTACATGACTTCACGCTCTTCCTCGGGAGCCTGCTTGAGGCGGGCGTAGTCCTCGATGATGCTGAAATCCCGCTGGATGGACCGGCCGCTCGGTGTCAGGTACTTGGCAACGGTCAGGGCCACGGCAATGTTCGGAGCCAGGGGGAAGACGGTCTGGACCAGGCCTTTGCCGAAGGAATCCGTCCCGACGACGAGGCCGCGGTCGTGGTCCATGACCGCGCCGCTGACGATCTCGGAAGCGCTGGCCGTGCCGCTGTTGATCAGGATGACCAGGGGAAGCGTTTCGTACTGGCCGTCGCGGAAAGCGTGGAAATCCTTGTCGTAGTTGGGGTTGCGCCCCCGCATGGAGACGATGAGCTTGCCCTTGGGCAGAAACTCGTCGGAAACTTCGATGGACTGGGCGAGCGGGCCGCCGCCGTTGCCGCGGAGATCGAGGACGAGGCGGGTCATGCCCTGGGCGGTCAGGTCGGACAGTTTTTCTTCGAGCTCCCGCGTCGTGTTCTCGGCGAAGTTGCGGATGAAGACATAGCCCGTCTCCTTGTCGAGCATGAAGGCATAGGGCACGCTGTGGAGGGGGATTTCCTCGCGGATGATGGTCAGTTCCAAAGGCTCGTCGAGTCCTTCGCGGACGATGGTGATCGAGACCGAGGTGCCCTTTTCGCCCCGCAATTTCTGCATGGCGTCGAAACTGGAGATGGGCTTGGTGTCCTCACCTTCGATATGGCTGATGACGTCGCCGGGCCGGATGCCCATACGCCAGGCGGGCGTGCCCTCGATGGGCGAGACGACGACCAGGCGGTCGTCCTGCTTCTGGATCTGGATGCCCAGGCCGAAGTATTTTCCGGTGTAGTCTTCGCGCATGCGGGAAAAGTAGTCGGGCTCGAGGAAGTAGGAATGGGGATCGAGGGAGTCAAGAAGACCGCGGATCGTGGAAAAGGTCATTTTTTCGGGATCGACGTCGGCGTGGTAGCCGTTTTCGACGATGGAGAAAATGGTCGAAATCTTGGCCAGCGTCTCGTTCCAGGGGTCGCCGTCCCGGGCGGGAAGGGCGGAGAGAAGAACGAGGACGGCGGCCAGAAGGGTGAATTTCTTTTTCATAGGGTTCTCCCGGAGGTTCATCTTACCAAACTCCCCCTGTCATGTAAACCGACGTTGCTTGGCTTTGGAATCAGGGGCGCGTTCTTGACTTACGAGGCCCCAGAGTCTAATATCAAGGTGTTGCGATCGTGACGATCGAAAGAGAGGATTTATGCTCGGCAATATCGGCCCGATGGAGCTTTTTGTCATCTTCGTCATCGCTCTGCTCGTCTTCGGACCGAAAAAACTGCCGGAAATCGGCCGCTCCATCGGCAAGGCCCTGAGGGAGTTCAAGAAGACCTCGGAAGAGATCCGGGGCCGCATCGAGGAGGAAATCGAAGCCTCCACGTCGGATATCAAAGAAGCCGGGAAGGACATCACCCGGGACATCGAAGAAGCTCAGAAGAACATTCGGGACGAAATCGAAGACATCTACGCCGACAAGGGAAAGGACGCGGACTCCCGTGACGAAAACGAAGAGGACGGCACGAAAGTCTCCTGACGAAATGACCTTCCTCGAGCATCTCGAGGATCTGCGCAAACGCCTGTTCAACGCCTTTCTGGTCATCATCCTGGGGGCCATTCCGGGCTGGTACTTCAGCAAGCCGATTTACAACATCCTGGCCCGGCCCGTCACCGACGTTCTTCCGGAAGGCACAAAACTGGCCTTCACCACGCTGACCGCCCCCTTTATGCTTTATATGAAGGTGGCCTTTCTGACCTCGCTTTTCGCCACCTCGCCGTTCGTTTTTCTCCAACTCTGGTACTTCATCGCACCGGGGCTTTATCACAAGGAGCGGAAATACGTTGTTCCCTTCGTCTTCTTCACAAGCTTCTTTTTCATCCTGGGGGCGCTGTTCGGTTACTTCATGGTTTTCCCCTGGGCCGTCCGGTTTTTCATCTCCCTGGCGTCGGATTTTCAGCCGGTCATCACCGTCGATCAATATTTCAGCTTCGTGCTGCGCGTGCTTCTCGGGATCGCCCTGGTTTTCGAACTTCCGACCCTGATCTTTTTCCTGTCCAAGCTGGGCATCGTGACGGCGCGCTGGATGATCAGGAATTTCAAATACGCCGTCCTGGCCGCTTTTGTTATCGCCGCCGTCATCACGCCGACACCGGACATGATCACTCAGACCCTTGTGGCCGTGCCCATGCTGGCTCTCTACGGGTTCAGCATTCTCATCGCCCTGGTTGTCGGCCGCAGCCGGGAGAAGGCCATGAGAAGCCGGGACGAGGAAGGCGGCGCGGGCGGGGACGGCGCAGGCGAAAGGAAGAAATCGCGCAAGGAAAAGAAGGCCGAAAAGGCAGCTCAAAAAGCGAGCCGGAAGAAGGGAAAAACGGAGCGGGCTGATGACGGTGGCGGCCGAAAGACGCACGAAGAGCCGGACGGAAAGAGCAAAAACGCCCAAGCCGAGACGGATAAGAGATCGAATGGCGATGAGGAGCCCGGCCTCAGCGGCGATGGGCCAAGCGAAACGGACAAAAGCGAGAGCGCCAAGACGGATATCGGGCCTGACGATAAAGCGAAGCCCGAAATCGAGCCCGAGGGCGAGCCCGAAGTTAATAAAGATCGAGACAAAGGCGGCAGCGAGGACGGAGGATATCCGGACGAGTGAGGCGCGGGGAACGCAACGATTGGCGGCGCGGCCGGGACGTATCGATCGGCAAGACCGGCGCCGTGAAAATATGAATAACAGCCCAATGGAAAACAAGAAAAAAACCAAAAGATCCCATGACACGACCGCCGGCGGCCGAAAACCCCGTCTCGTCGGACTGACGGGAACAAACAGCGCCGGCAAGGGCGAGGTCGCCGCTTATCTCAAAAGCCGGGGATACGCTTTTCACTCGCTTTCCGACGTTCTGCGCGAGGAACTTGCGGCGCGCGGGCTCGAGGCGAGCCGGGACAACCTCATCCGTGTCGGGAACGAGCTCCGGGCGGCCTGCGGCGCCGACATCCTGGCCCGGCGGATCATGGATCGCCTTGCGGCCGGCCCGGCCGTCATCGACAGCATCCGGAACACGCGGGAGGTGGAATTTTTCCGCGGGACGGGCGATTTCGTCCTTCTGGCAGTTGATGCCCCGATTGAGTTGCGGTTCGAGAGGGCGCGGGCCCGGGGCCGGAACGAATCGGCGGCGACGCTCGAGGAATTCCGGGCCAAGGAGCAAGCTGAGATGGACGGCGGCGAGGGGCGGCAGCAGCTCCGGGAGTGCATGGCCATGGCCGACCGCCTGATCGTCAACGACGGCAGCCTGGACGACCTTCGCCGGACAGTCGAGACGGCGCTGGCAGATACGGCAGTACGAAGGGGGCGATGATGAAGACAAAAGAAAAGTGGTCGTCAAGTGTGCCGGCGGAAGGCGGGCCGAAGCCGAAGCGCGTGACAAAGGACGACTATTATCTCGGCATCGCCCGTGAAGTCGCCCGGCGCGGCACGTGCTTCCGGCGGGCGATCGGGGCCATCATCGTGCGCGACGACCAGATCATATCGACCGGATATGTCGGCGCGCCGCGAAAGACGCGGGACAGCCTGGAACACGGGTTCTGCCTGCGCGACTCTCTCGATATCCCGCACGGACAGAGGTACGAACTCTGCCGGAGCGTCCACGCCGAACAAAACGCCGTCATCAACGCCGCACGCGCCGGAGTCAGCCTGCTCGGGGGCGACATGTACATCCACGGCACCGTGGCGGCCGGCGGCGCGCCCATCGACGCCTTCCCCTGCTTCATCTGCAAGAAGATGCTCATCAATGCGGGCTTGGAGCGTGTCGTCTGCTCGACGGCGGGCGGCGGAAAAAAGGTCTTTCGGATCGACAGCTGGATCCGCGACTGGCGAAAGCGCGACATCATCGACGACCGCGACCAATACGGAAAATAGTTGTCGAAGACGAGGTTAGAGATGAGCAAAAAAATAAAACTCCCGGCAGGCGGTGCGATAAGGACGATTGTTTCGATCGCGGCAGTAACGGGGATTGCCGTGCTGATGGTGCATACACCGGTGTTTCCGGCAGGAGAACCCGGCATGACGCGGCATCAGGCCGGGACCGGCGCGGGGCAAAGCGCCGAGCAGACCGCCGCCGTGCCAAACCTGCTGCGCCTTCTGAGAATCGAGCCGTCGGCCGAGTCCGTCGATTACGTCATGAACAAGACCCAGTTTCAGCTTCACACGCTTCTCACCGAACAGCGCCACAAGAAAACCTGGGACCTCGGCGAACGGATCCGCGAAGACACGGCCGAGGGGCTGGGCATGCTGATCGGCGTCGACGAGGACGTCCGGAACACCCTGCGGAAACTGGCCGGGCGGACCGAAGCCCTCGACCAGGCGGCCGCCGCAATCGAGGAGGCCGTCCTTTCCGGGCGGAAGGTTTTCGTCTATGGGTGCGGCGCGACGGGACGGCTGGCCAAGCAGATGGAAAGCTCCTTCTGGCGGCCGTTCTGGCGGCGAATCCTGGCCGACGCCCGGCTTGCAAAGAGACTCGAAGGCCGGCTGCCCGCCGACATCGCCGACCGGCTGATCGGCGAGATGACCGGGGGCGACCGGGCTCTCATCAGTTCGCTCGAAGGTTTCGAGGATCTGCCCCTCATCGGCCGCCTTCAGCTCGAGGACCACGGTGTCGTCCGCGGCGATGTCGTCATCTGCGTTACGGAAGGCGGCGAGACGTCCTCGATCATCGGCGCCGTGCTGGCCGGCCTCGACCCGTGGAAAGCGGCGCCGGGATTCGCCCCGGAGAAAAGCCGGAAGAACCTCTATTTTATTTATAACAACCCGGACGATGTCCTGCGCCCCTTCGATCGAAGCCGGGCCGTTCTCGACGAGCCGGGCATCACCCGGATCAACCTGACCACGGGCCCGCAGGCCATCACCGGTTCGACGCGGATGCAGGCCACGACCATCGAGACTTTCGTCGTGGGGACCGTGATTGAGGCGGCGGCCGAACGCATCCTGCGCCGGTTCCTGTCGCGGGCGGAGATGGCCCGGGCCGGATTCGGCGGGCCGGTGGACATCGCGGCGAGGTTCCGCAATTTCGGGACGATCACGGCGGCGTTGGAGGCGGCTCTGCCGGATATCGCCACACTGACCGATTTAGAAAGCAAAACATACGCGGGCGGCCGATTCTCCACTTATTACGCGGAAGAGGGGCTGATCACGGTTTTCATCGACGGGACCGAGCGCAGTCCGACATTCCGGCTCTTCCCTCTGGATACGGTGAAGGAACCGAAGCGGAAGTGCTGGTTTCAGGTCTGGACGGCGGCGGATGACGCGGACGGCGCCTGGCAGTCGTTCCTGGGGCGGCCGTTCCGGGGTCTGCGACCGGAAATTTACAAAAAACCGTTCGAGGACGAGGTCCGTGATCCCTATCTCAGAAAGTCGGCCCTCGACAGCCTGACACGGGCCGGAGACGAACAGGCCGCACTCTACGACTTTTCGCTTTCGAAGTTCAACCTGGAAAGACGGGCGCCGAAAACGGGCGATCTGAGTGTCGCCGTCGTTCTTCCGGGAGAAGAGAAATCGATCGAGGACAAGGCATCGAATTTCCGGCGTTTTCTGGGGCTTTCACTGGAAGCCGGCGCGAGGATGGCCGTCATCGTTGTGACGGATGGCGGAGGCGGGGCGACGGCCGAGCGTATCCGGAAATCGCTCGAGGGGGCGGCGGGGGATGCGAGGGATCGGCTTCACGTCGTTGTGCTGAACATCGGGCGCGCGGCGGAGGGCGATCCGATGGGCGTGCGCACCCAGGTCGCGGCCAAGATGCTTCTTAACGCCCACTCGACCGCCGTCATGGCCAAACTGGGTAAGGTTGTCGGCAACACCATGACCAGCGTCAGCCCGAGCAACCTCAAACTCATCGGTCGGGCGACCTACCTGATCCAGTTGCACGTCAATGACACGCTGAGCCGCGAATCCTGGGTCCGGGCCAACGGCCGCAGAAACCCGATCTCCTATGGTGAGGCGAACGCCGTGCTGTTCGAGACGATCTCTTTTGTCCGGGACGGCCTGAAAGGCGGCGCTCAGGATGCCGAAGTGGGCCTGTCCATCATCCGGATTCTCGAATCGCTGAAGCGGCGCGAGAACGTTCCGCCGGCGGAGGCCCTCCGAATCCTCCGCGACCGCGGCCTCTCAGCTTACCTGAACTGATCCCGCTCTGGCTGCTGGAAGTTATTGACAGCCAGAGCAGGACGATTACAGCGGGACGCCGTCGAAGCCGTAGCAGGGATCGACGAGGGGCTGCGGCTGATCCTGCGGCCTGCGCCTGGGCTTTTTCCGCCGGACCTGGGGATAGACGAATTCCTCTCCGGCGTAGTTCCGCATGACGACCTGGTCCTCGCTCACGGACTGGACGTAATTCGGGATGAGCGGGATCTTGCCTCCCCCGCCCGGCGCATCGATGACGTAATACGGAACAGCCATGCCCGACGTCCAACCCCTCAGCCCTTCCATGATCTCGAGCCCCTTTTCGACCGTCGTCCGCAGGTGCTCGGTGCCCTTGACGTAGTCCGCCTGATAGATGTAGTAGGGACGCACACGAACGGACAGGAGCTTCTGCATCAGCCGCCGCATCGTGTCGACGTCGTCGTTGACGCCCTTGAGCAGTACGGACTGGTTGCCGAGAGGAATGCCGGCGTCGGCCAGCAGCCCCAACGCCCGTCCCGCCTCCGGCGTGATCTCGTCCGGGTGGTTGAAGTGGACGTTGATATAGAGCGGATGGTACTTCTTCAGCATGGAGGCCAGGCGCGGCGTCACCCTCTGGGGCAGGAAGCACGGCACGCGCGTCCCGATGCGCAGGATCTCGACGTGCGGGATGGCCCGCAGGGACTTCAGGATATATTCGATGCGGCCGTCGGGCAACATGAACGGGTCGCCGCCCGAGACGATGACGTCGCGGATTTCGGGATGCCGCCGGATGTAGTCGAGACCGTCCTCGATATACCGCGGATCGATCTTGCGCGGGTCGCCGACTTTCCGCTTCCGCGTGCAGAACCGGCAGTAGGAGGCGCAGGCATGCGAGACGAGAAACAGGCACCGGTCCGGATAGCGGTGGACGATGCTCGGAACCGGGGAGTCGTGGTCTTCCTCGAGAGGATCGAGGTCGCCCGTTCCCGCCCGAAGCTCGGCCGGATCGGGGACGATCTGCCTGTAAATCGGATCGTCCTTGCTCTTGATCAGACCGGCATAGTAGGGAGTGATCCGGGTCTTGAAGATGCGCCCGATGCGGCGCACCTCATCAAGATCCAGTCCGAAGCGTTCGGCGATCTCCTCGGGTTTCTCGAGACCGCCTTTGATCTGCTGTCGCCAGTCGTCCATCCTTTTCTCTCTTTCCTCCGCATGACATGGGGCGTCCGTCATGATGAACGCTCCCTATCGAAAACTTTCGCATAGATGATGCGGTCGTCACCCGGTTTGTAAAAATCGGGGACGCGCGCAACTTCCCTGTATCCCAGGCCGATATAAAACCGGCGCGTCGGTTCGTACTTGGGCTGGGAGGCCGTCTCGATGAGAAGCATCCGCCCGCCCGCGTTCCGCACCTTTTTCTCGGTCCACCGGACGAATTCTTTTCCGAGACCCTTACCCTGCATCCGCGGCGCGACGGCCATCCAGTAGAGGTCGTACGTGCCCTCGGTCAAGGGAGTCGGGCCGTAGATCAGGAATCCGTCCGACCGGCCGCCGCCGTCCTCGGAGACGACGACGACATAGTCTTTCTGGTCGGGCCGGTCGAGGCTGATATCGATGAGTTCCTCGGCCACGGCCGTTTCCGGCTCGGTGAAAAAACCCGTCTCCCGGATGAGGGCCATAACCGCGGATTTATCCCGGGCTTCAAGTGGACGGATCATGGGTCTTTCTCTTCAAAGCGTTTTCGATAACGCCCGTCCAGAACTCGGTGTAACTGATGCCCGCGGCGCCGAGCGCCCGGACATAGCCGGCATCAAGGCTCGTGTCGGGATTGGGATTGACTTCGAGGACATAGATCCGGCCCTCGCCGTCCATCCGGAAATCGATCCGCGCATAGTCGAGGCAGTCCATGGCCTTGAATGCGGCCACGGCCGTCTCCCGGAGCCGCGCGTCCAATTCCGCATCGATGGTCGCCGGACAGACCGGCACGGTGTTGATGCAGAGCGGATCCTCGACAAACCATTTGGCCGTGTAGCTGCAGATGTTCGGCGTGTCTTCGGGCATGCCCGAAAAATCGATCTCCGACACGGGCAGGGCATGAACGCGTCCGTTGTCCAGGACGGCCACATTGAACTCGCGTCCGTCGATATAGGATTCGACGATCGCCGGCTGACGGTAAGTTTCGACAATGCGCTTCACCTGGAGCTTGAGGCTCTCGGCGTCGCGGACGACAGATTCCGGGTAGATGCCGAGGCTTGCGTCTTCCATGTTGGGTTTGACAAAGAGCGGGAAAGGCAGGTCCACAGGTTCGTCCGGCGATCCGACCAGGCGGCTCGGCGCGACGGGCAGGCCGTGGGCCTGGAGAACGGCCTTGGCCCGGGCCTTGTCCTGGCACAGGGCCAGAGTCCTGAACCCGCTTCCAGTGAACGGGATGCCGAGCATTTCGAAAACGGCGGCGACGTTGGCCTCCCACTCCGGCTTTCCGTAAAAGGCCTCGCAGAGGTTGATGAGAATGTCGACATTCCGGCTTTTGACGCGTCGCATGAAGGAAAACACGCTTCTCCGGAGCGGGAAGATCGTGGCGTTGAAACCGGCCGCCCGCAGGGTTTTGTCGACTTCGACGGCCACCTCGCCCACGGCCTCCTCGGACCTGCGTTCGTTGACCGGAACGGCCGGTTCGAAGGCGTTGTAGGCGATGCCCACGTTAAGCGGCGCGGCCATGTCACATCGTCCTGGCTGAATGCGGATCGGCATCCGTATCAAAAGGACCGCCGAAAGCGTCTTTCAGCCCGTATCTCTTGGCCGCCTCGTCCACAACACGATGGATGAGATCGGCATAGCCGTATCCCGCCGTCCGGGCCGCCTTGGGGAGACAGGAATTGTCCTCCGGATTGGGCAGAATGCCGGGCAGGGGGTTGATCTCCAGGATGTGGGGCTCGCCCCGCTCGTCGAGCCGGACGTCGATGCGCCCCCAGTCGCGGACACGGAGAACGCGGCAGGTTCGGCCCACGACGTCCTCGATGCGGCGGCGCAGGGTCTCCGGGATGTCGGCCGGGCAGCGGAAAATCTCAAGTGGGTTTTCAGGCTGATCCCAGATCCACTTGGCCTCGTAGGAATAGACCGGCTCGGCGCCGTCGGGCAGCCGGCCGTGGTCGATCTCGACGATGGGCAGAATTTCGAGATCCGGGGCGTTGCCGAGCACACCAACCGTGAATTCGCGGCCTTCGAGAAAGCGCTCGACGATCGCCGGCTGGCGGTAAAGCGAGAGAACCTCGAGGCAGCGCTCGCGAAGTTCACCGGGCGAACGGACGACCGAATTGTTCTTGATGCCCTTGCTCGACCCCTCATAGAGCGGCTTGACGATGGCCGGAAGATCGAAGTCTCCGGGAATGGAGTCCGGGTCCTCGACGATCCGGAAGGCCGGGTTGGGAACGCCGTGGTAAGACAGGATCTCCTTGGCCCGGGACTTGTCGAGGCAGATCCCGAGAGTCAGCGGATCGGATCCCGTATAGGGAATGTCCAGGATTTCGCAGACCGTGGGAATATGCGATTCCCGGTTGGGGCCGTGGAGCCGCTCGGCGATATTGAAGACGATGTCGGGACGCGCCTGCTGAAGGCGGACGTAGGCCCGCTCATCGGATTCAATGGGCAGGACGTCGTGTCTTTCGAGAAGAACGCCTTCGACGGCGGCAATCGTCTCGTCGGAGTCGCACTCCGCAAGCATATCGGGAGGAGGCTCGTCCTCCTCGTCTCGAAGCTCCTCGCGGTTCCGGCGGAGCATAGACTCCTCCATCCCTTTTTTGGAGCTGTAGATCAAGGCCACTTTCATTGTCTTTCAATCCCCCGCTGGACCGGACCGCCGTGTGTGTCTTTTCATCGGCGCCGTCTTTTTATTTCGTTTCTTCGCTCTTTCTTCCGTTCCTAGTTTTATTTTAAATTTTCAATTTCATATATAAACCTTTTTTTTCAAATGTCAATACTTTTTTTAAAATCGACACCACTTTTTTTTGTATTGAAGGCAAACGAACCCCCAATTTGTTCCGTTAAAAGACCCAAGGCGAATTCCGTGCCAACTTCCGGATCCGGTCCCGTTTCCGGGATCCCCCCTGCGCCCCGCGGAAGCCTCCTTGCGGGAACATAAAGGTGCAACGAAGCTGGAATGGTGAGATCGGCCCGCCCGAAGGGGAAAAAGCGCCAAATATAAAAGAGAAAAGAAAACTTGGCGCTTTTTCCGCACAGCCTTGGCGCCGAAGCTGTGCGCGGGTCGAGATTGCCGTTCCGGCAAGGAAGCAGTTCTCGAAGGCGTAGTTGAGCTACGTCGAGAGGGCTGCAACGAAGCCGGAATGGTGAGATCGGCCCGCCCGAAGGGGAAAAAGCGCCAAATATAAAAGAGAAAAGAAAACTTGGCGCTTTTTCCGCACAGCCTTGGCTTAATGTTCGCGGACGATGTCCTTGACCCGCATAAGCTGCACCTGGTACGACCGCTCCATCTCTTCAAGCCGCGAGGCGATGTGGCGGATGGTCGTCCGGAGGCCCGGGATCAGGATGTGCTCGAGGGCGTTGACGCGCCGACGCGTGAGTTCTATTTCTTTGGCCAGGAGTTCGACGGCCTTCCACAAGCCGGCGATTTCGAGAAGGATGGGCAGAACTTCACGCGTCTTTTTCACCCCGACGTCGAACTCAGCGTCCGTGGCCGAAAGGTCATAGTCGGAAACCTCCAGGACGGCCGTCTCCAGCCGCGGCACGGCCAGGCTCAGGATCCGGGTTTTCTCCGCGGTGAGTTCCAACACACCCTTGGGGATGAGCGCGTCGAGTTCCTCCATGGTGTTCCGGCACCGGGCCACGGCAAAGGATATGAGGATGGTCTCGAACCCGCTCTGAGCCTTCTCATGGAGCTCGGTCAAACGGCGCATGCTTTCCAGGAAACGCCGCATGATCTCCTCGAGTTTGTCCTTGAGAAGCTTATGGCCGCGTTCGGCCAGAGCCAACCTGCGGCGCAGCCGCAGGAGCTCCATCCGGTTCGGATTGACGTTCAGCTTCACGGTCCGGGTTCCCTACTCTTTCGCCTTTTTCTTGCCGGCGCTTTTCCTTTTTTCTTGTTCCTGCTTCTTCGGTTTCTCGGCCGCTTTGTCATCGGCTGCCGGCTTCGAGTCTTCGGCCGCCTCTACGGATTCGCCGCTCTCGACCTCTTCTTCCTCCGGGGCCTCGTCCTCGCCCGCTTCCCCGCCGGCTCCGGCATAGTATTCGTCCAGGTATTCCGGCCGGATTCTCTTCAACTCGCCGCGGGGGATGATGCGCATCAGCCTCCAGCCGATATCCAACGTCTCGTCGATATCGCGGGCCTCGAACTCGCCCTGGCGGACGAATTCGTTTTCGAACGTCTCGGCGAATTTCAGGTACAGCTTGTCCAGGTCCGAAAGGGCGGCCTCGCCCAGAATCAGCGAAAGCTCCCTCGCCTCCTTGCCTCGCGCATAGCAGGCGAAAAGCTGGTTCATGACGTCGGCGTGATCCTTGCGCGTCTTGTCGGGGCCGATACCCTTGTCCTTGAGCCGCGACAGGCTCGGCAGAACGTCGATCGGCGGGTAGATGCCCCGGCGATGGAGTTCGCGGCCGAGAATGATCTGACCTTCGGTGATGTAGCCCGTCAGGTCGGCGATGGGATGCGTCTTGTCGTCCTCGGGCATGGTCAGGATCGGGATCATGGTGATCGAGCCCTTCTTGTCCTTGATGCGCCCGGCGCGTTCATACATCATGGACAAGTCGGTATAGAGGTAGCCGGGATAACCGCGCCGGCCGGGGATTTCCTTCCTTGCGGCAGAGATTTCTCGCAGGGCCTCGGCGTAGAAGGTCATGTCGACCAGAATGACCAGAACGTGCATGTCCAGATCGAAGGCCAGGAATTCGGCGCAGGTCAGGGCCAGGCGCGGCGTGGCGATGCGTTCGATGGGCGGCTCATTGGCCAGGTTGAGGAAAAGGACGGCCCGCTCGAGGGCGCCGGTGTTCCGGAAGTCCTCGATGAAAAAGTTGGCCTCTTCAAAGGTGATGCCCATGGCGCCGAAAACGACGGCGAATTTTTCTTCTTTCGCCAGAACCTTGGCCTGCCGGGCGATCTGGGCGGCAATCCGCGGATGAGGCAGACCGCTTCCGGAAAAAAGCGGCAGCTTCTGGCCGCGGACAAGCGGGTTCATGCCGTCGATGGACGAAATGCCCGTCTGGATGAACTCCGACGGATAGTCGCGGGCGTCCGGGTTGATGGGGCTGCCGTTGATGTCGACCATCTTGCGGGCGATGATCCGCGGTCCGCCGTCTCTGGGCCTGCCCGAGCCGTCGAAGACGCGCCCGATGATCTCTTCGGATACACCGAGCTGCTGCGAGCGGCCGAGAAACCGCACACGGGATTTTTCGATGTCGAGTCCGACGGTGCCCTCGAAAACCTGCACAACGGCCTGCTTGGTCGAGATGTCGAGAACCGTACCGCGGCGCATGCGGCCGTCGGCGGACTCGATTTCGACGAGCTCGTTGTACTTGACGTCCTCGATCTTCTCGACGATGACCAGGGGGCCGACGATATTGCTGACGGTCAGGTATTCTTTGTACATGATGCCTCTCTCAATCCCCGGCGCCGGAGAGTCCCCGGAAGGCCTCTTCCACGGCCGTGTCGACCGCCAGGAGGCCGTCCTCCTCTTCGGGCAGGAATTTCATCGTGGCGATGTCCTCCCTGACCTCGAGGCCGAGGATGCCGTCGAGTTCGGCGCCCTTCTCGAGCGCGGCCAGGGCGGCGTGGTGGAAATGGATGATGGTTTTCAGCATGAGGTACTGCTTGCGAAGCGACGTGTAGGTATCCTGCTGGTGGAAGGCGTTCTGGTGGAGGAAGTCCTCGCGGATGGACCGGGCCGACTCCAGAATCATCCGGTCGCGCGTCGCCAGCGACTCGACGCCGACAAGGCGCGAAATCTCCTGGAGTTCGGATTCGAGCTCCAGGATTTCCATGGCTTCCTGGCTCGTGGCAATGAAGTCCTCGGCCACCTCCGTGCTCAGGTACCGGCTGATGTTCTCCCGGTAGAGGGAATAGCTGAGGAGCCAGTTGATGGCCGGGAAGTGGCGCATGTTGGCCAGCCTGTCGTCCAGGGCCCAGAAGACCTTGACGACCTTGAGGGTGGACTGAACGACAGGGTCGGACAGGTCGCCGCCGGGCGGGCTTACGGCCCCGATAACGCTCAGGGCGCCCTTGCGATCGTCCGAGCCGAGACATTGGACGAGACCGGCCCGCTCATAAAACTCGGCGATCCGGCTGGCCAGATAGGCCGGGTAGCCTTCCTCGCCCGGCATCTCCTCCATCCGGCCGGAGATCTCGCGGAGCGCCTCGGCCCAGCGGCTCGACGAGTCGGCCATGAGGGCGACGGAGTAGCCCATGTCGCGGAAATATTCGGCGATGGTCATTCCGGTGTAAATCGACGCCTCGCGCGCCGCAACCGGCATGTTCGACGTGTTGGCGATGATGACCGTCCGCTCCATGAGCGGGCGTCCGGTGTGCGGGTCCTTGAGGTCGGGGAAGCTCAGCAGCAGGTCCGAAACCTCGTTGCCGCGCTCGCCGCAGGCGACATAGACGATGATCTGGGCGTCCGACCAGCGAGCCAACTGGTGCTGGACGACGGTCTTGCCGCTTCCGAACGGTCCGGGCACGCAGGCCGTGCCGCCCTTGGCCAGCGGGAAAAGCATGTCCAGAATCCGCTGTCCCGTGACCAGCGGTTCATACGGCATGAGACGTTCCTGAACCGGCCGCTGGCGGCGGATGGACCAGGACTGGAAGAGCTGAACGTCGCGTTTTCCGTCTTTCGTTTTGATGCGGGCGGCGACATCCTCAACCTTGAGGCCGCCCTCACGGATCTCCTCGATCGTTCCGGCGGCGCCCTCGGGCACGAGGATCCTGTGCTGGATCAGAGGCGTTTCTTCGACCTCGCCCAAAATGTCGCCCTCGACGACGGTGTCGCCCTTTTTCTTCAGGGGCTTGAACTCCCAGGTTTTTTCCCTGTCCAGATGCGGAACGTCGATTCCCCGGGTGACGAAATCGCCTGTCTTCTCCCGGATGATGTCAAGCGGTCTCTGGATGCCGTCGTAAACCGCGCCCAGCATTCCCGGGCCCAGCTCGACGCTGAGCGGCTTTTCCGTCAGGGTCACGGGCTCTCCGGGGCCGATCCCCGTCGTGTCTTCGTAAACCTGAATATAAGCCTGGTCTTCCTTGAGCTCGATGATCTCCCCGATCAGGCCGATTTCTCCGATCCTGACCATGTCGTACATCTTGGCCCCGAGGCAGTCCGCGGCGACGACGAGGGGGCCCGCCACGCGGATGATCTTTCCCTGTTTCATATCAGTCCTTCCGTTTGACCAGTGAATCCGAGCCTGTGGCCTTGACGGCCATCTCCCTGAGCATCGCGTCCAGCGTCCCGACGGCGGAGCGGAAGTCCGAGAACCCGACGACGACGGGCAGGAATCGCCCGGCCAGCGCCGCCCTCTCCGCCTGGAGAGGCTCGAACAGGCTCTGGTGGAGAAGGCAGAGAGCATAGTTGCCCCGCCCGATGTCCTTCAGGACCTGCCGCGCCTCCTCCGTGTCGGCAGGCGAGAAGACGTCGAAGCCGAGGGCGCGGAAACCATAGACGAGGTCCTCGGCGCCGATGACGGCGATCCCGGTTTTGCTCTCGGCGTCAGACATAGGTGGCGCTGATCCTTTCCTTGATTTTATCGGCCGGAATGCGGTTGATGGTTCCGCCGCCAACAAGCCGGACAAGGTCGAGTTCCCGGCGGCGGCCGAGGGTGTAGGCAAAGACGGGTTCGGGCCCGAAGACGACGGCCTTGGCTTCATGGAGATGGGACATCAGGAGGTCGGCGATGCCTCTCTCCAGTTCGGCGAAGGTTTCCCTCTCGGCGAGAACGGCCGAGGCCTTCTCCCAGAGATTTCGCAAAGGACCCGAAGGCAGCCGTCCGGCAAACTCGGAGGCACTGAGGCCGTGACCGTCTAGAAACACGGTCCGGTCCAGGCCGCCGCCGCCCAGAAGATGCTTTTCCAGAATTTCGACGGGCAGATCCAGATAGGACGCCCGCATGAAGATTTTGATGTTGGCGCAGTCGACGGCCCGGCGCTGGTAATCCCGGATGATCGGGTAAGGCAGGTCCGAAACCGCCGCGGCGGACGCCTCCAAACGAAGATTCGGCTCGAGCGCCCTCAAAACGTCCTCTTCAGGAAGGAGTTTTGCGGCGAGATCCGACAGATCCTCCTGTTGCTTCGCCAGGAACGCATCGAGCTCCCGCGTGTTCCGGACCTCCGTCAATTCTCCGGAATAGTCTCCCGCCTCGGCCATCATCCTGAGGACCGCACCGGAATCGAGACCCGCCGCCTCGCGGAAAACGGCCCGCGGAATGAGTTTTTTCTCCAGAGCCCGCACCCGGCCCACGGCATAGGCGTAAGCGAAGCGGGACGGTCTTTTCATCGTCTCAGATCTCCAGGATCTCCACGATTTCGTTTTCGAGGCTCGGCCGCATCTCCCCCATCAGGCGATCCCGGCTGAACTCCTCCTCCCGGACACCGTCCTTGAGGATGATTTTCCGCTTGAGCTTGCCTTCCTTCGGCAGCTTTCCGGCAAAAGCCTTGTCCATGACTTCGGTGACGAGGGATTGGCGGGCCTCGAGAAGGGCGATCTGACGGTCCAGGCGGGCCCGGGTGAGAATCCGGCCTCCTTCAAGACGGCCTTCCCTTTCGGCGTCTTTGAGGATGTCGGCGACCTGGGCCGCGGCCGCCTTTTCGGCCTCTTCCTTGATCGCCCGGGCTTTGGCGCGGTGGTCTTCCAGAATCTTTTCGGTTTCCGCCCCGGCGTCGGACCGGATTTTTTCGATGATCGTCTCGAGGCTCATGATCGATCGGCGGTCAGAGCTGGATTCCGTTCAGAAGAAGAACTGTGACCAGAAGGCCGAGAACCGCGTAGGTTTCGACAAGCGCGGCCATGACGACGGGCTTGACGACTTCCTTGGGCTGCTTGGCGGCCATCTGGACGCCCGCCGAACAGACCCGGCCCTGGTGCATGGCGGAGACGAGACCGGTGAAAGCGATGGGCAGGCAGGCGATCAGGATCTGCCAGCCCTGGATCGTCGTCGGGTTGACCGCTTCGCCTCCCATCATCCCGACCTTGAGAATGACCAGAAAGACGGTCAGAAAGCCGTAAATCCCCTGCGTTCCGGGAAGAACGACGAGGAGCAGAAGCCCGCCGAACTTGCCGGGGTCTTCGCTCATGACTCCGGCGGCCGACTGGCCGGCCAGACCGATACCGATGGCGGAGCCGATGCCGGCCATGATGATGGCCAGGGCGCCGCCCAGGATTGCCAATGTCAAACCGAGTTCCATGGTTGCTTGACCTCCTTATCCTCTTTTATAACAATCGATGTCATTCCTCGAACTCCACATATCGGTTTTCCAGGCGCAAGGGGGCAAAGGCCTTGCCTCCCGCCTGGTAGAACTTGGTGAAGAACTCGACGAACTGAAGACGCATGGAATGGACGAATCCGCCCAGGAATCCAATGGCCAGGTTGAACAGGTGGCCGCCGATGAAGACCAGGGCTCCGGCGAACCAGCCGATGACCGGGATGGCGGCGGCCATTTCGACCAGGGTGTTGACGACCATGGCCACGACGCTCGTGGACAGGCCGAGGGCCAGGATTCGGGAATACGACAGGATGTCGGACAGGTAGCCCGAAATCCCGTAAAGTTTGAAGAGACCGCCGAAAACCCGGGCGAAGGGATTCCGGCTGGGCGAGGCGAAAAGCACGATGGATGCCGCCGCGACGAGGGACAGGATCCCGAAGACGGAGTGTCCGAGAGCCAGGTAGAGCGTGAGAGCCGGCAGCAGAAGCAGCCAGCCGCCCTTGACGAAAACGGCCTCCAGCACATGTCCGGTCTTGAAGGCGTGAAGGAGTCCCAGTGCCGTGCCGAACCACACCTGGATGAACCCCAGGGCCAGGGCCAGGATCATGAACGGGATCGGGTCCTGGATGGCGTCGATGAGCAGAAGCTTGCGGATGGGGAATCCGAACCAGCCCCCGAAAAATGTTCCACAGACGATGTTGGCGACACCCAGGAAAAGGAAGAGGCGGGCGAACTGGAGCGCGCCCCCTTTGGGCTTGGCGAATTTCATGAACAGCAGGGACAGAATCGTGATGAGCAGTCCGTATCCGGCCTCCCCCACGGTCAGCCCGACATATAGGAAAAAGAACGGAGCCATGGACACCGTGGGGTCCAGGTAGCCTTTTTCCGGCAGGCCGTAGAGCCGGGTGATGATTTCGAACGGTTTGGCCGCCTCGCTGTTCTGAAGATCGACGGGAGACTCTTCATCGGGAAGCGGCTGACGGAAGAACACCTGGTGAGCATCGGTCGCCGCGTCCAGGCTCGCCTGGAGTTTTTTCCGGTCATCCGTTTTGATCCATCCCTCGATCACGCAGGCCCTGTCGGTTTCACCGAAGAATCCCAGAGCTTCGCTCTTTTGCTTCTCGCTGAGGAGAACGTCGTGGACGGCCATGAGTTCCGGTCTGTGAACGGCAAGGGCCTTGATTTCCTCGTTCAGGGCGGCCACGGCCTTTTCGCCTTCTGAAATCTCGACCCGGATTTTTTCGAGAAGCGTCTCGACGGTATCGTCGGGCGCGGAGCGGTCCATGAAGGGCTCGATAGACAGAAAGTCGAGTTCGATGTCCTTGAAACGCGGTTCGATCGCCTCGGCATCCTCACGAAGGTGAATGAGAAGTACGCGGCAGGATCTTTTATCCGCAGAGACAATCTCGAACCAGAGAGGGATTTCGGCGGCCAGGGATTCGAGGTCGCTTTTCCGGGATACGGGCATTGCGGCCAGACGGACCTGCGTCGAATCGGTGGGCCGGATCCGGCAGATCGGAATCCGGAGCGGCCGGAGGGGATTCAGGAATTCGATATCCTTTTCCAGGGCGTGGCGGCGGATTTCGATCTCGTGTTTTTTCTCTTCCCGCCGCTCCAAACCGTCGAGAACCGAAAGATAGTCGCCGGCAAGTGCCCGTCCTCTGGCGTCTTTTCCCAGCCGGGGTTTCCCCGCGATCATGCGTTTGAGGCCGCCCGTCTCATCGAATTCGGAGAGGATGTCGAGCGCGTGTCTCAGACGATAGAGCGTGTGTTCGATCTTGTCCGTTCCCTCGGGTGACGGGGCCGTGGGCAGGTCTTCGAAGGTCGGTGAGTCGAGATGAACAAGGCCGGATTCCTGGAGGGCCGCCAGAACATCGTGTTTCTGAGACCCGTGGGTGAAGATCTGGACGCGATCGATTGCTGCGACTGCCACTGTCCCGGCCGTGCCTCCTTTACTCGAACGTTTCGCGATAAGCCCCGGCACCGGGGTGTCTGCTCTCGTTTGAACCGCCGCCCGGAAGAGCGGCGGCGACTTCAGCCGATCCCGGGCTTTTCGACGCTCCCGGCACCGGCCGGATTTTCTTGCTCAATCCAACGAGGCGCTATTATAACACAGGTTTCAAGCCCCATTCACAAAAAAGCCGATTCCCCCCGGAAGGACCGGATCAGAGAATTTCTTCGAGCTTTTCCCAGACGGCCCGGGCGGCCTTATCGACGGACTTTCGGCCCTTGTCGAGAATGGCGGCCTTGTCGCTGTCCGTCTTTTTCCGGATCTCATCAGCCTCGCTCTTGGCCTCGGCGATGAGGGCGTCTTTCGTCTTTGCGGCCTTTTCGCGGGCCGCGGAGATTTTTTTCTCGCGGTTTTTTTTCGCCTCTTCGTGGGCTTCCTGAAGGATGCCGGGTCCTGCCTTTTCCCGAGCGTCACGGACGGCGTTCCGCGCTTCGGCTTCGGCCTGCTTGATCCTGTCCAGGGCTTCCCGGGCTTCGGTACCTGCGTTGTGTTCCGTCATTCTCTTCAACCTCGATTCATCTTATCGATCACACCGGCACATCGGGCTTTCACCGATCGAAGATTCCGCGGCATCGGCCCGAACCGGTTTTCCATTATAAGACAACGGTGATGATTATATCAATTTTCTTGAAAAAGGCGCGGTCGTCGCTTATGATCGGAAGCAGGAATTATGCAACAGGAATCCTGCGTCGTTCTCTTTTCAGGCGGGCTCGACTCGACGACGGCCCTCGGCTGGGCGCTCGCCCGTTACGAGCGTGTCTTCGCCCTGATCTTTGACTACGGCCAGCGCCACAGGATCGAACTCCGCGCCGCCGCCCGCACGGCCCGGCGCCTGGGCGTTCCCCGCGCCGTTCTCAAGGTCGACCTCCGACCACTCGGCGGTTCGGCCCTGACCGACCCGAAAATCCCCCTGCCCCGGTGCCGGCGGCGGAGCGACATCCGGCCCGGGCCGCCTGCGACCTATGTGCCTTTCCGAAACGGCATTTTTCTGTCGCTGGCCGCCGCCTGGGCTGAGGCTCGGGGCATTCAGGACATTGTCTGCGGCTTCAACGTCATCGACTCCCCCGACTACCCCGATACGCGCCCGCAATTCGTCCGGGCCATGGAAAGAGCCGTCCGGGCCGGGACCCGGGCCGCATACGGCGCGCCTCCGATCCGCATCCTGGCCCCGTTCGCCGGCCTGAAAAAATCGGACATCATCCGTCTGGGCCTTTCGCTCGGTGTCGATTATTCCACGGCCGTTTCGTGTTACGCGGGGACGGAGGCGCCCTGCGGCCGCTGTTCCGCCTGCCTCCTGCGCCGGGAGGCCTGGCGGGAGGCGGGGGAAAAAGATCATCTCGAAGTGCGCTTGAAAAAGGAGGGTCGGCGATGAGTTGGTGTCTCAAGGTTCGGGAGAAATTTTCCGCGGCGCACTACCTGAAGGAATACCAGGGCAAGTGCGAAAAGCTCCACGGCCACACCTTTCGGGTCGAGGTCGAAATCGAAGTCCATGAACTCGACAAGGCCGGAATCGGGATCGACTTCGCGGAAATCAAGGCGGCTCTTGCGGAGATCCTGCCCGATCACGGCCTGCTCAACGACCTCTATCCCTTCAACCCCTCGGCCGAAAACCTGGCCCGGAGGTTTTTCGAGGACCTGAAAAAGCGCTTTCCGGTCCGGGCCGTGACCGTCTGGGAGTCCGAGGATGCCGCGGCCGTCTATTCTGAAGATCTCTGAGGTCTTCACCTCCGTCCAGGGCGAGGGCCTTCGTCAGGGCCAACCGACGATCTTTGTTCGGCTTGCGGGCTGCAATCTCCGCTGCGCCTTCTGCGACACAAAGTATGCATGGAAGGAGGGGAAGGACCGCGAGGTCGGAGACATTATGGCCCAAATCGAAGGCCTGAGGCGGAACTTTCCCGCGGATTGGATCTGCCTGACCGGAGGCGAACCTTTTCTTCAGAACATCGGCCCTCTCGCCCGCCGCCTCCGAAAGGCGGGGCTTCCAATCCAGATCGAAACCAACGGAACGCTTTATCGACGCATCCCCTTCGATTGGCTGACCATCTCGCCCAAGCCGCCGCGATACGCCGTCCGATCGGAATGGACGCGGCGGGCCCGTGAAGTCAAGCTGGTCGCCGGCCGCAGCCTGTCGTTCGATGTTCTGCGCGATGTCCGGGCCGCCTTTCCCGCGGCAACTCCCGTCCTGATTCAACCCCAATCCTGCGCCGCCTGGAGCGCCCGGAAAGCCTTCCGGCTTCTGGAACACGCCCTCGCCGAGGGCCTCCCCAACATCCGCCTCTCCTCACAGCTCCACAAAATCCATAATTTAAATTGACGTTGCTTGGCTTTGGCAAGCGATCCGATGCTTCCTCTTGAACACGGCGGGTTGCAAGAATCGCCTGACTTCAATGGCGATTCAATCAGGGCCGCTGGTGATAGGAAGTGCGGAAAGCGACGTGACAGGGACTTCAAAACCGGATGGTGAAAGTCGTCCCTTCTTCCCGATCGACTTCGACCGAGCCGCCGAGTTGAGTCGCCAGGTTAAAAACAAGCCTCAAGCCGAGCGACTCGATATTGAGGACGTTAAAATCGTCGCCGAACCCCTTCCCGTCATCTTTGACGACAAGATGGTATTTCGGGTCCCTCATCCCGGACTCGGGCTCGTCCAGTGCCATCCGGACTTCGATCCGGCCCTTTCGCCCCTCGGGGAAGGCATGCTTCAGGGCGTTCGAGACCAGCTCGTTGACAATCAGGCCGCAGGGCACGGCCGTCTCGACGGTCAAGGCGATGTTCGTCGCCTCGATATCAATCGAAACCCGCTCTTTATCGATGCCGAATGTCGACATCAACTGATCGATAATGGCTGAAAAATAGGCCCGGGCGGAAACGGCGGCCAGATTCGCCGAACCATAGATCGTCTCATGAACAAGAGCCATGGTCCGGATCCGTGTCATGCTTTCTTTCAGGGCGAATCGATCCTCATCATTTTGAATTTTCCGGGCCTGGAGAAAAAGCAGGCTGGAGATGATTTGGAGATTGTTTTTGACACGGTGATGAATTTCCTTGAGGAGGACGTTTTTCTCCGAGAGAGAGGCCTGGAGCTGGGCTGTTCTCATCTCGACTTCGCGTTCAAGACGATTGGCGTATCGATGCGCCGCCACAAAGTGAAAGGCCCCGACGCTGATCCCCACCCCGACGGCCAGAACCAAAAGCGCAAACCAGACCGTTTGCCAGAACGCCCGGGAGATCCGGATCACCGGTGACACGGCCGGTGCACTCCAAACTCCGAGGGCATTGGCCGCCTGAATATAAAAACGATACCGGCCGGGAGGGAGATTCATATAAAGAATTTTGGGCTCCAGCGAACGGAAAGGTTCGCTCCACACGGTATCGAAACCCTCAAGAAGGGTTCGGAAGCGCACGGCCGTTTCGTCAATAAAGGAAGGCGCCGAAACATGAAAGGTGAAGTGGTTTTTGGAGTGATTCAACCGAAGAGGCTCTTGCAAGGGAACTGAGAGGCCCTTGATATCCAAGGCCGTGATTTCGACATGGGGCACCGGAATGTCTGCGGGATCCGGGTCGTACTCTTCCCGGTAGTAAGATACCCCCGAGTTCGTGCCGATCCACAACCGGCCTTCGCCGTCGACCACTCCGGCCGAACGGTTGATCTCCAGACCGGCCAATCCGCTGCGTGTCGCGTAGACCCGCAGAGTCAGGTCCGAACCGTCCCAGCGGATGACACCGTTGTCCGTTCCGAACCACAGGCGGCCGCGGAGATCCTCGACGATGAGGTAGATCGGACGTTCGATCGACAAGGTCTCCGCCCCCGATTCGACAAGGCGCCCATTCCGGACAAAAAACAATCCGGCCTCCGTCCCCACCCAGGTGTGGCCTTGCCGATCAAGGTGGACGGCATAGACGTTATTGGCTGCCGGTCTTTCGGGGTGGGAGATTTGGCGCCACGACCCGGAAGAAATTCGCAAAAGTCCATGTCGGTTGGTTGCCAGGTCGATCGATCCTTCGGGACCCTGAAAAATTTTCCTGATATACATCTGATTGAAGTCCGGCAACGGGACCGGAATAAAACGATTGTCTTGCAGAATGTAGAGCTCCGGCCCCGTGCTCACCCAGAAAGTCCCGGCTTCGTCGATAAAAAGCGTGCGCACCTTTCCGCCGATGCCCTCCCCTCTTCCAATCCAACGGACGGGACCTTCATGTCGAACGCTGCCCAATCCATAGCCCGATGTCGCAATCCATAGCATCCCGTCTCCATCGGTTTGAATATCCAAAACCCTGTTTTCCGCGGCAATCAGGCCGTCTTCTTTTTCCAGGCTTGCGGCGCGAATCGCGTCGGAGCCCAGATAGCTCAAGCCGCCGTTGTGCCCCAGGATCAACCGACCCGGGCCGACCTTGGCGATCGCGCTCACTTCATCGCCGAACAGGCCGTGAGTTTTCTGGAAGTTCAAGAACCGCAAACCGGATATCTTGGAGACTCCGCGGGGGTTGGCCACCCAGAGATTCCGTTCTCTGTCGAGAGCCATTCCCGCCGCGCCGGCACCGGCCAAACCGCTTTCGACATCGATATCGAGAGGCGGGCTTCCGTCTGCGGGACAGTGCATCAGCACCACGGCGTTTCCTACAAAACATCCGCCATATCCGTCGGGCGCGATCCGGACCAGGGAAGAAGTTGATACGGGCCTGACCAGGGGAGATCGTGACAGGAACGACAGCGCGGCCGAAGCATGAAGCGTCGTCAATTTCCCGTTTTCAAGAAACCCGACCCAGTCGGGACCGCACAGCCAGATCCGCCCTTTCCGCTCTCTCCCGCCCCCGGACAGGGCAAGAACGCCGCGTTTCAAAACCGGGTGGCGGTCATTGAGGGCATTGTCCACTTTCCCGTCGCGGATGACGGACAGGCCGCCTTCCGTGGCCACATAAAACGCGCCGTCGGAAAAGAGAAGCCCTTTGATCGCGCCGCCCGACAGTCCGTCCGGAGTGTGATATCGCCGCCATTCATCCCCGTGATATAAGAAAAGTCCCCGGTATCTCGTGCCGACCAGGAAGGCGGGCGCGCCTCCCGATATTCCGGCGGCCAGGAGAATCGGTTCGAGCGGAATCTCGTTGGAAACCGGAAGGGGCACGGAAAAGATGTTCCCGTCCCTGATCGTGGCGATCGTGCCTTCGAGATACGTGATGAGAAACCAGGGGTGTCCGTCGACATCCAGGGCGACATCCATGGCGACGTTTCCGGAAAGGCCGTTGCTCGTCGACCACCCATGCCAGGAAAAGCCGTCGTACATGGACACGCCTCCCCGCGTCGCGAACCACATCCGGCCTTTCGCATCCTGGGCCGCCCCATGAACCTGGTTGTTGATGAGCCCGTCGTTTTCCGTATAGACGTGGACGAGGTAGCTCTGAGCGAGGCCGGGAACCGGCGCGGCGGCTGCGGTGACAAGGAAAAGAACGACGGCACAGAGGAGGCGGTTTGTCCTCATCCTTCAGTTCGCAACCGTCCCGGAGCAGCGCCCGAGAGAGCCACGGCCTCCTCGAGAGCGGCGAAGAGATCTTTTTCGTCAAAGGGCTTGCTCACCCATTTCGGAGACTCGGACTCGCCGAGCCGCGACAGGACATCCGTGCTCAAAGACGCCGTGATAAAAACGACGGGCGTGCCGAATCGGCTGCGGATCTCCCTTGCCGTATCGAACCCGTCCCGGCCGCCTTTCAGGGTGATATCCATAAGAACCGCATCGGGACATGTCGTCTCGGCCAGCCTCACGGCTTCATCTCCGGTTATCGCCGTCCCGCAGACAACCCAGCCCCGGCTTTCCAACCGCTCCTTGATCTCCATGGCGATAATGGCCTCATCTTCGACAATGAGGATTTTCAGCGGGTTGGTTTTCAAAGCGTTCCCCATTCGGTCCCATCACCTCGGCATCGTCGTTCCCTCTCAATCCTCCGACCCCCCGAGACTGAGCTTAACAATCGGCTTTTCGAGTAGTTTACGGGAACCGGCAAAGGTCTGTCAATCACCCCGCCGAACGCTTTTTTGTGAAAAACCGATAGCCGGAGCGCGTCAGGTAAACCCCAAGCAGAATGACGGCGGCGCCGGCCGCCAGCCGCGGCGTAAGTTTTTCCGACAGGATGACGGCCGCGGAAACGGCGGCGAAGATCGGGATCAGGTTGCCGTAGATTCCGGTCTTGGCGTTGCCCACGCGCCGGACGGATGCATACCAAATTGCGAAACTGATGACAACGGCAAAGACTGCGGAATAGACGACGGCGCCCCAGGCCGCCGGGGAAGCCGCCCGCCATTCGCCCTGAAGAAGATCGCGGGCGGCGAAGGGCAGATACAGGACTGTCCCGACGATCGTGGTCATGGCCGCAAGGTGAACAGCCGCCATGCGGGCCAGGATCGGCTTTCCGAAGACCGTGTAGACGGCCCAGCAGATATTCGCGGCCAGGATCATGAGATCGCCGCGGATGCCGCCTCGAATAAGCGACCCGTCAGGACCGTTCATCACAACGGCCAGGCCGACGAAGGACAGGCCGATGCCCAGCCAGCCGGCCCAGGTGATCTTTTCGAAGCGGAAGGCGGAACTCAGGAGAGCGATGAAAATCGGGGTCATGGCCATGATGACGGCCGATGTGGAGGCCTGCTCCAGGGCCAGCCCATGGATGAAAAATATCTGGTAAACGGTAACGCCGGCCAGCCCCAGCCCGGCGATTTTCAGGACGTCTCCCTTTCGGAACGCGGGTTTGGCACGGCCGGCCAGGAGCCAGGCTGCATAAATGAGCGACGCCAGCCCGAACCGGAGGCCGTTGAAGGCATGCGGGGTGAACTCGCGCAAACCGATTTTGATCACGGACAGATTGACGCCCCAGAACAGAACGGCCAGGATCATGAGCAGGTCTGAACGGCCGAAGCGGGCCGCGTTGTTGTTCGGCGTACGGATCCCGGCGTCATCCATCACGGCGTTCTCCTCCATCGCCACGTGTCCTTCTCTCTGTCTTCCCTGCCGCCGGTTACCGGAAAACAAGGGTTACCCGGTGCTTCTAGATTCAAAACGACGGCGCGGCGGGGACACATGATTCGGGATCGGTTAGAACGGAGGGTTCAGCCTTGGTTTTTCCGCGGCCGGCCGCGGCGGCGCCGGAAACGGGCCTCGACCATGGACATCATGCCGCCGCGCGGATTGAACTCGCCGACGACGGTCGCCTCGGCGGGCTTGCAGGCCTTGACGACATCGCGCAGAATCCGGTTGACGGCGTTTTCATAGAAAATTCCCAAATTCCTGTAGGCCAGGATGTATTCCTTCAGGGACTTGAGTTCCAGGACCCGCTCCTTCGGCGTGTAGCGGATTTCGATCGTCCCGAAATCGGGTTGACCCGTCTTGGGGCAGAGCGATGTGAATTCCGGGATCTCGATCCGGATCTCGTAGTCGGAAAACTGGTTTGCGAAAGTCTCGAGGGCGGGGAGTTTGTCCTTGAGCCCGGCTACGGCCTCCTTGTCGGTGTATCTCGGCATAACGATCCTTTCATCGCGCCGGCGGCGGTGCAGCGCGTAAAAGAAAGATTATACATCTCTTGCGGAGCACGGGCAAGCGCTGATGCCCACGGCTCATCGCGTTTCAATCTTTCGAACGGCGCGGCAGGCAGCCTTGTCGATCGGACATGAGTTATGCAACACATCGGCATTCTTTGAATGAATCAGGTTAACCTGATTTGAGGGGATTGCGGACGCGGAGGGCCGGGAAGCGGCTGAAGTCGCGGTCGACGGTCCAGAGCTCCTCGACCCCCTGCTGAAGACAAATGGCCGCAATGCGGGCGTCATGGACCTTGGGCCCGGAGATCTTTCCGTCGAGAACGAGTGCCCGGAGCCGGGGCCAGTAAGCCTCGTCCTCGGCCAACAGGACCAGGCCGGGCGATTCGAACCAGGCTTCGATCTGAGCGACGGCCGACGCGAGCGGTGTCGGCGGAGCGTAGATCCTCGGGTGGGTCGTGACGGCCAGGAATTCATGAAGGCAGGGCCAGGGAATGCCCCACGGGGCACGCCCTTCCGCCAGCCCGACAATGCTCTTGAGAGCGGCTGCGTGTAGCGGAGAGTCCTCGCGGTGGGCATAGACCAGGAGATTGCTGTCGACGGCGATCATCCGCCCCGACCCTCGTAGCTGATGTCGAGAATCTGGTCCCAGGTCACGCCGGCGAGGTGGGGTTGGATTCCCCGCCCCTTGAAGGACGCCTTGCGGAGCTTGAAGACGCCGGGCTTGCGTCCGCTGCGTTCGGCGACCACCTTTCTGAGCCCCTCTTCAACCAGCGCCTTGAGAGTCGTTCCCTCCATCCGGGCGACCTTGCGGGCCTCATTAAACAGGCTGTCGGGAATATGTATGGTTGTCTTCATATGGCTAACCATATCACAGCTCCCTTTGGGAAATCAACAGACTTTCCCATCGCCCATTATCTATCTTTACAGACGTTACCGAAATGCCGGAGTGGGCTGTGCTTCCTTATCGGACCGCCGGCAGAGGCTTGATTCGCGCGATGTCGTTTTTTATGGTCCGGGCCGCATCCCACAAATCGACCGCCCTCTGGGCGTTCAGCCAGAATGCGGGAGAGTTTCCGAACAAACGGGCCAGCCTGAGCGCCATGTCCGGACTCACCGCCCGACGCTCCCGGAGAAGCTCGTTGACCGTCTGACGCGAAACGCCCAGGGCCTTGGCGAGCTCCATGACCGTCAGCCCGTAATCAGGCATGAAATCTTCCCTCAACATTTCGCCGGGATGCGTGGGCCGGATCTTTCTTCCGCTTGTATTGGGGATGCTCATGGCTCACCTCGTTTCAATGATAGTCCGTGATCTCGACATCGTAGGCGTCACCGTCGACGAAACGGAAACAAATGCGCCACTGGTCGTTGATGGCAATCGCATGCTGTCCTTTTCGATCCCCTCCGAGCTCATGAAGTCTGTTTCCGGGAGGAATCCTAAGATCACTCAAGCATGTGGCCAAATCGATGTATTCGAGCTTTCGAACGGCACGCCGGGTGATGTCCGGCGGGAACTTCCCGGAGTCGCCCGCAACATAAAGCTCCTGCGTCATCTTGTCCTTGAAGGTCTTGATCACGGCAATAATGTAACTCGTAACGTGACGCGTGTCAACAGCGCCTTGAGAGTCGTTTCCCCCTTCCAGGCGAATTTGCGGGCCTCGTTGAACAGACAGAATAGCTCCTTGTCCGAGTCAATCCGCATTCTATGTCCATTTATTAAGACGTCCGCAAGAGGCCGAGATTCCCACTCCATGATCCCTATAGCACCGGGCCGCCGAAATCACCCGTCCGCGGGCTTGCGCCGCCGCAGGCGCGTCAGGACGACGGGGCGGCCGTTGCCCTCCAGGATCTCGGCCTCGACGCCGTAGACCGCGCGGATGTTGTCGGCGGTGAGGGTCTCGCGGACGGAACCGGCGGCCACAATTCGCCCCTTGAGAAGCAGGACGACGACATCGGCCGAGGCCGAGGCGACGTTGGGGTCGTGGGTCGTGAAGACGACGGTCTTGCCCCGGTCGCGGAGGGTCTCGAGCGTCCAGCAGATCCGCTGGGTGTTGGCCAGGTCGAGATGAGACATGGGCTCGTCGAGAAGAAAGACGCCCGGATCCTGGGCCAGGACACGGGCCAGCGAGGCGAGCTGCTTCTCGCCCGAGCTCAGGGTCGGGAGCGTCCGGCCGCGGAACTTCCGGACGCCGGCCGTATCCAGCGCGGATTCGGCCGCGGTCCGATCCTCCGGCCCCGGCATCTCCAGGAACCCCAGATAGGGCGCGCGCCCCAGGAGCACGTATTCGAGCACGCTGAGCTCAAAGCCGAGGGGCTCCTCCTGGGCGACGAAGCCGACGGCCCGGCTCATCTCGCGGCGCGTCAGGCCGTCCGACGGGCGCCCGCCGATCTCGACCCGCCCCGCCCACGGCTTGTGCCAGCCGAGGATGAGGTTGAGAAGCGTCGTCTTCCCCGAGCCGTTAGGTCCGAGAAGGGCGCAGAGCGTGCCGCCGCCGATGTCGAGCGAAACATCGCGAAGGACGTCGGGTCCGGCTTCGGAGTAGGCGAAGGAGACGCCGCGGACGGAGATCGCGGGCGCGCCGCTCATGATTTCAACCTCAGGCGGCGTGTCGAAAGAAGCGCGATGAAGACCGCCGTTCCGAAGAGCGAGGTCAGGATGCCGAGCGGGATTTCGCCGGAGAGGACGGCCCGGGCCAGGTCGTCACAGACGAGGACGAAGATCCCTCCGATGAGGATGGAGGCGGGCAGCATGCGCTGGGCGTCGGAGCCGACGATCCGCCGGGCGATGTGGGGGACGATGAGCCCGACCCAGGTGATCTGCCCGGCCTTGGAGACCAGGACGGCCGTTGCGGCGACCGCGGCCGCAAGAAGGACGATCCGCTCCCGCCCCGGCGTGATCCCAAGTGAGAAGGCCGTTTCGTCGCGCATGGCCAGGAGGTTCAGCCGCCAGCGCATGAGAACCATAATGACGAGACCGGCCGCGGCCACGGGCAGAACCTGCCAGAGGTCAGGCCAGGTGATCGCCCACAGCCCGCCGAGAAGCCAGAAGGTGATGTCGGGGAGCTGCTTTTGTGGATCGGCCAGGTACTTGAGGATGCCCGTTCCGGCCGAGTAGAGCGCACCGATCGAGATCCCGGCGAGAACCAGGCGGAAGATCCAGTCGCCCCAGCGGATGCGCCGGGCGATGAGGTAGCTTGCCGCGAGGCCAAGGAAGGCGAAGGCGGCCGCCGCCGACTGGACACCGAGGGCCGAGCCGCCGAAATAGACGATGCCGAGAGAGGCGCCGAAGGCCGCGCCCGAAGAGACGCCGAGAAATCCGGAGTCGACGAGCGGGTTGCGGAAGATCATCTGGAAAACCGCGCCCGCCGCGGAGAGGACGGCGCCGAGGAGGAAGGCGGCCAGGATGCGCGGCAGGCGGAGATGGAGGACGAGCGTGCGGGCCAGCTCGTTGTCGAGGAGGTCGGAAACCGAGGTCAGACCGGGACGGGGGTAGCGACCGATGAAGACCGAAAGAATGAGGACGAAGACGACGGCCGCCGCAATGATCCACATCCGGCGGGTGCGCAGGCGGGCGGTCGTGCGGTCGTCTTCGAGGTTGGGGGCGGTGTTCATCGGCTCAGCGGAAGTCGGTCTTGATGCGGGAGACGATTTCGGCGTCGATCGTCGCGGCGTCGAGGCCGTAGAGTTCGCCATAGAAGCTCCGGACTTCGTTTGCGATGTCGTAGTCCGGGAACCGCTCGGGGTGGAGGGAAGCCGCCATCCAGGTCAGGCCGAGAATCCAGCGGACGTCGGGGCTGTCCCAGCCATAGAAGTCCGTGGGGAAGTAGCGGACGTTCTCCTCACGGACGGCTCGGATGTTTTTCCATTGGCGGTCCGAGGCCAGCCAGTCCAGGAAGGCCGGGGCTTCGATGGAGTACCAGACGATGAAGACGATGCGGTCGGGGTCCCAGGCGGCGATCTGTTCGAGGTTGACGACGGCCCAGCCGCCCGCACGCTCTGCGGCGTCAAGCCAGACGGGACTGCCGCCGCCGGCGCGGACCTGGAAGGTCTGCATCCAGGGGACGGCCGGAACGCGGACGGCGTATTTGCCGCGCTGCATGTTGCCCATGGCCACGAGGACGGAGGGCCGGTCGGCGGCGGTGAGCCCGGAGAGCGCCTCTTCGACACGGGCGACGTTTTTCCTGTAGAAGGCGACGATCCGGTCGGCCTGGGCGTTGTTTCCCAGGAGGACGCCCAGATTGACGATGTCCCGGTAGTACTCCTCCGGCGTTTCCAGGTTCAGGAAGGCCGTCGGGATGCCGACCTTGGCCAGGGCGTCGGCCAGCGGATCGGAACCCGTGCCTTTCATGAGGACGAGGTCTGGATGGAGTCCGGCTACGGCCTCGGGGCCGGGATTGGGAAGGAGCGTGAGCTTGGCGTCGATTCCCGGGAAAAGCGCCGTCAGGAAGTCGCTTGCCGTTTTCCCCCGCTGCTCCATGCCGACAAGGCGGTCGGGACCCTCGGGGAACATGTAGAGGAGGTGGAGGAGGTACTGCGGCCCGCGCCCGACGACAGCCAAGCGCTGCGGGAGGGCGGGGAGGCGGATATCCTTCCCGGAGGCGTCGGTGATGATGAGAGGGGGTTGGGCAGTTGATCTGGCGGAGTCTCGTGCCGGGGGGGTTGCGGTTGTGGCAGAAATGATAGCAGAGGGTGTCGAATATAGCTCCCGCACCACCAATGAAACCATAACAACAAAAATCAAACAAAGACAGATTGTAATATTCCGATTGATGAGATGCTTTTGCGTTGAGCGAATCACGGGTTCTCCTTTCCAAGCACGGGCGGCCGGGGCGTTTCCATCCCGACCTCGGCCGGTTCAGGACCGGCGCATCGACGACCGGCCGTGGAGGGCTGTGCGCCGCTCTTTAGGCCCGGCCGTTCGGAGATCGATCCCGCCGCACGATGCCGCGGGTTCGAGACGCGATATTATCACAAGGCACAACGGAGAGGCAAACGGACCTCGATCTATTTCTCTTTTGCCTTTCTGACCTTCTCGAGATATTTGACGTCGAGTCGATCCCTGTCCCGCCCGACCGCTTTTTTATTTTTGATCAGATCGTCGAGCGAAATAAAAAAAACATCGACATCGCCGTATTTCGCCCTGGTTCTGTTTTTCCAGGCCGAACGGAATTTGATCCCGGCACAGGCCGTAATGATATCGATCCTGACCGGCTCGAAGCCGAGCTGGACGATCACGTCGGGCTGCAGGAAGTCGGCCGGCTCGACCTCCGGTTTCGTTCCCCAGAACTCAGCGATGGCGGCAACGATTCTGGCCCCGTTCTCTTCCGTCGCCTCGACAAGGATATCGATATCTTTCGTGTAACGCGGCTCGGCATAAAAGGAAAAGGCGAATCCTCCGACGATCAGATATTTAGCCTTTTTCGCGGCGAGTAACTGTAAGAACTCTCTGTAATCCTTTTCGACTCTCATTTTTCAGATCATAGACCATTTCCCGGAGATATTGAAGCGTGTCCAGTTTCTCGGCCGGAGACGCCTTCAGCCAGCGCTCGAAATCGAGATCGTCCGCTCTCTCAAGCCGGACGATTTTGACTCCGTTTTTCATAGATGTATTTTATCACAAATCGGCTTTTCTGGCGTGATGATGCCGGCCCGCGTTGACAGGGCCGCGTAGGGGATGATACATAGAAGTCAATCCACAAGAGAGGAGTTTCCATGGCGCTCAAAGATAAAGACCGGGCCGTCAACCGGGCGGTTGATCCTGCGCTGGCCGAGGCCGTTCGCGACCGCATCCAAGGCGGCACACTCGACTGCACGGCGGCCTTCGCCCTGGCGGCGGAGAAAGGCGTCGCGCCCAAGACCGTGGGCGAGGCGGCCGACGACCTCGACGTCCATCTCAGCCGGTGCCAGATCGGCCTCTTTGGATTTCCCGGTCACGCCAAAGCCTGGGATCAGCCCGATTGGAAAGAGCCGGAGACGCCCGGCGGATTCGAAGAGGCCGCTCATGCCGCGGTCGACTCGGACGGAAGTCTCTCCTGCGCCTCGATCTGGGCCCTCGCCGGGCGATTCGGCATCCCTCGCGCCGCGGCCGGATTCCTGGCCGACGGCATGAAGTTCAAGATCAAGCGCTGCCAGCTCGGAGCGTTTTAATCAGCTAAAACATCTTCACGGCCTTGAATTTCGCGTCAAGAACGGCCTTTTCCGGTAACCGGGAATCGAACCCGTAGAGAGCGGATTCCCAGGATCCGTACATCGGGTTTGGGATGAGAATCCATCGGTCTTCCCAATAAGCGGAGTGGGCATCGGCGAGCCGGGTGCGCTTCTCCAGCGAATCCCTCGCACCCGAGACGAAATCCCCCAGATCGTCGCCCACGAGCAGAAGCACCCGGTAATCCCGGCAGACGTGAGCGCGGCGTTCGCTCTTGTCGGCGGACGTCCAGCCGTTTTCATTCCGGGTGAGAACGTTGTCGATATCCCTCCGGACCGGAAGGCCGAGGTCAAGAAGATTCTGCCGGGTATCCTCTTCCTGGGAGGCATCCCGGTTGGTGACGTAGAACACCGTCACGCCTCTGGCAACCGCGTAGGCCAGGAAGTCCGGCGCTCCGGGAATGGGAGGCGCCGCCCGCCGCTGGGTCCACTCCGTCCAAAGCGCCCGGTCGAAGACGATCCGGTCGGCAATGAGGCGCCCCTGGAAGGGCGAATTGTCGAGGACGGTCTCATCGATATCCAGGATAACGGCCGGAGGAAGATCCTCAAAGGGCTCGGTCTGTTCCAGAGCCGCCGTCCAACCGGCGTCGACGAGCGCGGCGTCGAGCACCGCCGCCGCCCGGGCGAAAGCGGACTTCGCCAGGATCCGGAATTCCGCGGAGGTCTGGACCCAAAGGACGGTGTCGAGCATTTCATGGGTATCGCGCAATGCCGCGGGAGGAGCTTCGGCATGTCCTGGGACTGGCGTCCTCACGACCGCACAGCCCGGGAAGACAGCCGCCACAACGATCGCGGCCGTCAGGACAATCGCCGGAATGAATCCCTTGCGAATCATGTCTCGTTCTCCTACCTTGGAATTCTCTCGAAATCTCTTCCGGATCTTGATGGCCTACACGGCAACTTTCCTGCCGATTCGGAAATCCCCGTGCTTTCTCACTTACCTTATCACAAAACATGCCTCAGGCGATAACGGCCTAATGGCATCAAGGCTTCAAGACCAGATCAAGTCCGAGTATATCTTTCATGCGGGCGAAATGACCGTCCAAAGTCAGAATCCCGCATCGATGCTGTTTGGCATTCTGAGCGATGATCAGATCGGGAATTCCGACTCCGTTCAGTCCGTCCTTGAGACATCGATATTGAAACTCGATGATTTGATCCCATTCGATCGACATCTTCAATTTTTTGACGGCATTCAGCAATTCAATAACCCTGTGCAGCCCGCGAATCCTTAAAAACGGGACCAGTTCGGCAAGAATGAGATCATTGGCCACAACTAGGTTCTCATCGATCAGAACATCAAGATCCGCGCAGCACCCGTCTCCCCGGAAGTACGCAACCCAAGCGGACGTATCCGCTAGGACCTGCACCGGCGGCCTCTCAAGACAGCCAAATCGATTTCCAGCTCGATCTTCCCCTTGAATTTCTTTATTCCGGATATCCGGGATTTTCTGATCATCTCTTCCAGGGCGGTAATGATGGCCCGCGTTTTTGTCGGAATTCCCGTCACTTTCATGGCCTCTTCAATCAGATCTTCCGGCAAATCAAGAGTCGTGCGCATAACTGCCCTCCATATGCATAATGTCTTCTATTTATGCATATGGTGTCAAGAAAAAAATTGCCCACATGAGAAGAGACGCTCCCAGTATTCAGAAATTCCCATTCTCGCAAGTTCGGAGCAGTTTTCCGGACCAGGGGGAAAGTTTTCAGAAGCTTTTGAAACGGATTTATGAGTCTGAACGCTAGAGGTAGATTCTATCTCCCGCGATGAGGCCCATGACACCATCGAGGCACTCCGAACAGAAGAACCCCCGTTCCGTTCCGGATTTCGGGTCGAGATTTTCGTGGATTTCCACGCAGGGGTCGAAAAGCATCCGGGCCAGGACGGATTCGATATCGAACACCACATCGAAATAGACCCACTCCCTGCAGTTCTTCGTCCAGGCCCGGCCGCGGAACGTCTCCCGGAAACCGGCCTCGAGAAGATCTTTTTCGAGGGGTGCGAGGTGACGGCAAACCATTGTTCGACTCGTAATCGGGTGACGGACCGAGATTATCACCGCAAGAGATTTCGTTCAAGCCCGGCAGGCATTGACACCCATCGGGCCGGGCGCTAAACTCCAAGGCGTGTTTTACCCCTTCCTCGATCTGGCCGCCTGCCCGGTGTGCTTGAGCGGGCTTGTCCTTCTTGCCCCTGTCGAGAAACCCTGCCGCACGGCCATGCGGATGTCGCCGCACCGGAGAATGGGCCCGTCCGGAGCGCCTGTCGGCCCTTTGCCGCCCGTTTCCGGCGAGCCTCTGTCGAACGCGGATACCGCAGGCTTTCCGTCGCCTCTCCTCAAGCTCCTCAGGGCCGCGGCGGCTTCACCCGTCATCGACGGACGCCACACCGAAGTCGAGGTGGCCGAAGACATTTTATGCTGCACGGGCTGCGGACGCTGGTTCCCCGTGCGCGAAATGCTTCCCGAGCTTCTGCCCGATCATCTGAGATCTCCGGACCAAGACAGGGAGTGGATGACCCGCCATCTCGCCGCATGGCCCCATACCGAAATCAAGGAAATCGGGCGGCGTCTCATCGAAAGCGTTCCTCCTCCTGATCCCGCGCCGTCCGACGAAGGCGCCCGCTACAAGATCGCCGAGATGGGCATCACCCGCCGGAGTCTGCCCGCCTCCGTCGCCGTCATGAAGGAACACGGCATCCTCGAACGCGGTTTCGACCGAAACGACCTGGCCGCCTATCTTCGAGGGACGTCCCTCGGCGGCATCACCCATCACCAATCGGACTGCCATCCCCACGACATCTTCGTCGTCCGCAAGGCCGGAAGCGCCGGACCGGACAGCCGTTCGCCCCGGAAGCTTCTGGCCGGTTTGACGGCGGCGCCGCGTTCGGGTTTCGCCGAAGCTCACGGTTACGGCCGTCAACACCGGCGACACGATATGGCTTGCCGCTCCCGAAGACGGCCGCGGCGCCGTCAAGCTCGGCGCCCGCCTTTTTACGGCAAAGCGCGAGTTGCTTTTGGAATTCTTCGGGCTGTTCGCCCTTCCCCGCGACGTTCGCCCCGGCGAAAGCGCGTCCGTCGAGATTTGCCTTCCTGAGGTCGACAAACCCGGCTCTTACGAGGTCGAACTCGACCTGGCCGCCGACCTGGGCGCCGTCACGCGCGTCGTCAGCAAAGCCGTTGACGGCCGGGCGCAGGATTTTATCCTGCCCGACTCCGGCCTGTTGTGGTTCCGCCACCAGGCGTTCCAGCCCATTTACCGGCCGCTTGTCGTTGCGCAAAAAGGAACGCCCGCGCCGCCTATGGTAAAGACGGACGATATCGACGCGGCCACAAAACCGAGACGAGTCATCCCGGGCATCACGGCCCTGAGAAGATTCCTCGGCAGGATCCGCCGAGCCGTTTTTCCCCGACACCCGGGTCCTAATGTCCCGTCTCACAAATCCGTTTCCTAAGTCTTCCGCTTATTCCGCAACCTTCGATCCGGAGCCAAGCTCGGGTTGCCAACGCATCTCCAGGCGCCGTCCATGAACGGCGCAGTCCCTGAGATACAGGTTGATCAGGTTCTGGTACGGCAAACCGGTTTCTTCGGCCAGCGCTTTGAAATGAGCAATCGTATCCCGATCCAGACGAATCGTGACCGACTG
This sequence comes from Acidobacteriota bacterium, assembly GCA_033549365.1. Lineage (NCBI taxonomy): Bacteria > Pseudomonadati > Acidobacteriota > Acidobacteriota bacterium. The sequence continues at coordinate 68,791 of JAWSUF010000002.1, read as the reverse complement.
TTTGAGATATTTGACATAAGGGTTTTTTCGGGACTTCATTCCGGTGAAATCATATGTTTTTCTCATGACATCATCTCCCAACGGTTTTGGCTTCCTCAAACGAGATCCCGTGTTTGCGCCGGTTGGTTCTATCCTTATTGTCGTCCCAGACAAAAACAAGCTCTTTCATACATACAATGTATGTCATCAGAGAACGCATGTCAAGCGTGCGTTCGGGCCACGGAGTTGATATAATTGTGAAAATCCGCTGACGGAGGCGACGCGATGAAGGAATGCAACGTCCGGGAAAACATGGCCCGCTGCAACTGCACGTACGATCCGTGCAGCCGCAAGGGCGTCTGCTGCGAGTGCCTCGCCTACCACTGGAGGAACAAGGAACTTCCCGCCTGTCTTTTCCCCGACGACGTCGAGAAAACCTGGGACCGGTCCCTGCGCCGGTTCATTCAAGTCTACAAGGACAAGGTTTGATCCGCTCATTCTATTCCATCCGCGCGCGAATGGCCGTCTCGGCCTATGTCCGGTCCCGGTTCCCAGGCATCGGTCTCCGAGACCGGGCCGGGATTCCGTGTCCGCTCGATCCTCGGCCGATTTTCTCCGGGAGCCCTCCCGCATCTGCCGCGGATCTTAATAGGATTGCCCCGATAACGGGGTCCGGACTTGAAGAGGCGACCGCATGAAAAAGAATTCGAGGGCGGGGGAAACCCGCCGCCATGTCTACGGCCCCGTGCCGTCGCGGAGGCTCGGCTACTCGCTCGGTATCGACATCCTGCGCCCCAAGACCTGCACGATCGACTGTGTCTATTGCCAGTTGGGCCGGACGCCGCGCAAGACCGTCAGGCGCGGGGATTTCGTGGATGTCGAGGCGGTTCTGGCCCAGGTCCGGGCCGCGGTCGAATCCGGACGGCGCATCGACCACATCACGTTTTCGGGATCGGGCGAGCCGACGCTCAACAGGTCCATCGGCCGGATCGTCCGGGCGATCAAGGACATGACCGATATTCCCGTCGTTGTCCTGACCAACGGAACGCTCCTTCACCGCCGGGATGTCCGCCGGGACATTCTGGCCGCTGATATCGTCGTCCCTTCCCTCGATGCGGCCACCTCAACGATGTTCGGTCGGGTCAATCGGCCACATGCCTCGCTGACTTTCGATAAGATGATCGCGGGACTCAAGGCCTTCCGCCGCGGGTTCCCCGGTCAAATCTGGCTGGAAGTCATGCTCTTGAAGGGCCTGAACGACGGCCCGGCGCATCTCCGGAAACTCAAAGCTCTGATCGCCGAGATCGAGCCCGACAAGGTTCACCTCAACACGGCCGTCCGGCCCCCGGCGGAAAAGACCGTCCGGGCGCTCAGCCGGGAGGATCTGGAAACCATCCGGGATTTTCTGGGCGGGACGGCCGAAGTCATCGCCGATTTTCATCATGCCCGGCGTCCGCCGGCCGAGGAAGAAACGGCCGCGGCCGTCCTGGACATGGTGCGGCGACGGCCCGTGACGATCGCCGACATCGCCGCGACTCTCGGACGCCATCCCGATGAGATCCGGAAAACGATCGACGTCTTGATCTCCGAAGGCCGCGTCCGGCCCGTCCGCCGCTCCCGCCGCATTTATTACACCCCGGCGTCTTGACACGACCCCACCCCGACTCTGAGCCAAAGCCCAACACCGATACCGGGCTGTTCTCGGCTCGGTTTTTCAGGACAAAGACCCGGCTATGACATTCATTCAACAATCCAAGGAACGGGAAATGTGTTTTTGCCGGAAATTTCCGGGTAGCTTTTCGGCGGCACGATCTTTTCTTGACGGATGCCCGGCGCGGGGATAGAATTCTTCTAATGAATATGCGGTGGCTGGTTCCGGCTCTGGGCCTGATCCTCATTCTCGTCCCGCTGCCGTTCGTATTCCTGTCCCTCCTCGTTCCCTGCCTTCTCATCTATCGGGCGAGAGGCGCTCCCCCGGCCATCCCCTCCGTTATCGACCCGGCGTTTCAGCCTGTTTTACCGAGAAGTCCGCCTTTCTGACCTCCTCTTTTTTCTACGCGTTTTCGCGAAACCCCGAAAAACGTCGAGAGGAGGAACTCCATGTTCGACAAAGATGCGCCATGCGCCCGCAACGAACCCGGCAAGGGAAAACGCCCGAAGACGGCTCTCCACGCCAAGCTCCGGACGGCCTTCAACAAGCTCCGCGGAATCCCTCTGGAAACGGATATCGCGGATTACGAGAAAACCGTCGAAGACATCCATGCTGCCCGCCTCTCCCGGGGGCCCGACCGCAATTTTGAAACGCCGCGGGAAGTGATTGCGGATCACCCGACCGGACAGATTGATCCCGAATCGTCTCCCCGGGAAGCCGCAATCGAAACCTTTGCTCTCGTCTTCGAAGCGGCGCGCGGGATGATCGGACTCACGCCCCACGACGTCCAGCTTATCGCGGGTTTGGCCATGTCCGAAGGCAAGATCGCCGAACTGCCGACGGGGGAAGGCAAAACCCTGGCCGCCGTCTTTCCCGCTGTGCTTTTCGCCCGAGCCGGCCGGTCCGTTCATGTCCTGACTTTCAATGACTATCTCGCCCGCCGCGACGCGGCCTGGATGGGCCCGATTTACCGCCGGCTCGGCCTCTCGGTCGGCGTCATCCAGGAAGGAATGGAAAAGTCCCGGAAGCAGACCGCCTATGCCTGCGACGTCGTCTATGCCACCGCCAAGGAAGCCGGCTTCGATTACCTTCGCGACCGGCTGGCCTATGAGCCCGGCGAACTCGTCCAGAGGCCTTTTGATGTCGCCCTCGTCGACGAGGCGGATTCCATTCTTATCGACGAAGCCCGGACGCCTCTGGTTATTTCCGGGATCGTCAAGAACGGCGCCCTCGACGCCGTCCGCCCGGCCTCCGCCGTCCGCCGTCTTGAAGCCGGGCGGGATTATGAAACGGACGATGAACGGCGGAATGTCTATCTTACGGACTCCGGTCTCCAAAAAGTCGAGAACCTTCTCGGTTGCCGGAACCTCTTCGCCGAAGACAACGCACCGCTCCTGGCCGCGGTTTATTGCGCGCTTCACGCCGAGGCCCTGCTCGAGCGCGACGTCGACTACATCGTCCGGAACGGCCGCATCGAGATCGTCGACGAGTTCACGGGGCGGGTCATGGACAAACGCCACTGGCCGGACGGCCTCCAGGCCGCCGTCGAGGTCAAGGAGAATCTCGGCGGCCGGCCCGAAGGACACATCATCGGTTCCATCACCCTGCAGCATTTCTTCGGGCTTTATCCGTTTCTCTGCGGCATGACCGCAACCGCCGCCTCCTCGGTCCGGGAACTCGGGGAATTCTACGGGACCAGCGTCCTCGTCATCCCCCCGCATCGGCCCTGCATCCGGCGCGATTTTCCGGACACCGTTTTCACGCACAAAGCCGCCAAGATCCAGGCCCTTGTCCGTGATCTCGTCCGAATCCACGAAACAAGCCGGCCGGTCCTCGTCGGCACATCGAGCGTCCGGGAATCCATGGACCTGGCCGCCGCGCTGCGGGCGGCCGGCACGGCCTGCGAAGTCCTCAACGCCGCAAACGACGAACGCGAAGCCGGGATCATCGCCCGGGCGGGCGCGCCCGGAGCGGTGACCATCTCGACGAACATGGCCGGCCGCGGCACCGACATCCGTCTGGGAGGCCCGAACGGAGAGGAATACGACCGCGTGACGGCCCTGGGAGGACTTCACGTCATCGGGACCAACCGCCACGAAAGCCTGCGCATCGACCTCCAACTGCGCGGCCGGGCCGGACGGCAGGGTGACCCCGGATCATCCCGTTTCTATATCAGTCTCGAAGACGACATTTTCGTGAAATACGGTCTTAGCTCGAAAATCATGGCCCGCCACGGCCTCGGACCGCGGGATGGAGATCTCGACGACAAGCTCCTCCGCCGGGAAATCCTCCATGCCCAGCGCGTCATCGAGGGCCGGAATTTCGACATCCGCCGGGCTCTTCGGAGATATTCCTCCCTCCTGGAAACCCAACGACAAATCGTCTCCGGTTGGCGGGACGCGGTTCTCGATCCGCGTTCCGGGATCGAAACGCCGTTTCGTCCCTCCCCGAAACTTGAGAAAGAAGGATCGGCCCGGTTCGGACCAGGGCCGTTCAACGCAACCGCCCGCCGGATCGTCCTGAACCGGATCGATCTCAGCTGGGCCGACCATCTCGCCGCCCTGGCCGATTTGAGGGAAAGCATCCACCTCGTCTCTCTGGGCCGCAGGGAGCCGCTCGGGGAATTCCAGAAAGCCGCGACCGAGTCGTTTCTCGGTCTGCAAGACAGGATCGAGCAGGACGTTGAGAAGGCGCTGAATGGGCTTGTCGACCAGGAAAAGGCCGCCTTGCCGGAGATGGAAAGCCTGCGAGGACCCTCCTCGACCTGGACCTATGTCCTCAACGAAGATCAATTCGGATGGGGCGTCGAGATGCTCAAGGGAACGAACATCGGCTTCTCGGCCGGGGCGGCCGCCGTCATGGGTCCGCTCTTCATCTTCACGCTTCTCGCCGCACGGCTGAAGAGAAATCGTTCCCGGAAGGGGAAATCCTAAGCCGGCCCTACCCCTTTTTGCCGCCGACCGTAATCTCCGCCACGCGGAAGGACGGGCTGCTCAGCCCGCCGCGCATGTCGAGATCGTCGGCGACCATATCAATCGCATTCAGGATATCGCGCGTCGTTCCGCCGAGCGTCACGCCGTCGACCGGATGGACGGGTTTGCCGTCCTCGATCCAGAATCCGGAGACGCCGACAGAGAAGCTTCCCGTCGTCGCGTCCGTCCCGGTGCCCCGCATGCCGTGGACCCAGAGACCCTGTTTCATGTCCTTGAACAGGTCCTCCGGCCGGCTCGCGCCGTTGGCCACGATGATGTTCAGATAGCCGGCGAACGGTCCGGACTTGTAGCCGCCGCGGCGGGCGATCGTCGGCGTTTGGACCCCGGCTTTGCGGGCCGTCTGGGAGTCGTAAAAGAACATCTTGAGGACGCCCTTGTCGATGACGGTGTTTTTCCGGACGGCCCCGCCTTCGCCGTCGAACGGCGTGGCGGCGATGTGCCGGGGAATCGTCGGATCGTCGACGACGGTGATGAGCGGCGATGCGATGGGTTGATCCAGCATCTCCGCCATGAAGGTCGTCTTGCGGAAGGCCGCGTCGCCGTTCAGGGCGCTCAGGATCCCGGCCCAGAAGGAGGGTGCGGCGTAACGGTCGAAGACGACCGGCACCCGGGCCGTGGCCGTCGGGCGGGCGCCCAGCATGGCCGTCGTCCGCTCGACCGCCGTCCTGGCGACCTCTTCGACGGGGGCAAGATCCTTGAAATACCTCTTGGCGCTCGACCAGCCGCCGCCCTGCATGCCGGCGCCTTCGCCGGCGATCACGGACACGCTGAAGGCGCAGCTCGTTTCCTTGAGGAGACAGGAGACGCCCTTTGAATTGAAGATCCCGCCCTCGCGCATCCCGTTGGAAAAGGAACCGCCGTAGCTGTTCGTGATCCGCTCATCGCTCGCCAGAGCGATCTTCTCGACCTCACGGGCGATGGCAATCTTCTTCTCGTCGGGGACGGCTTCCATCCCGGGGTCGAAGATGTCGAGGTCGGGCGGCTTTTGCGGACCGAAATCGGGGAGTCCGTGCCAGGGCTTGGCCTCGGTCATCCGGGCCATATCCACGGTCCGCTTGACTGCGTCCTCGATCGCCGCCGCCGAAAGGTCGGACGTATAAGAGAAGGCGTACTGCTTGTCGATGAAGACGCGCAGGCCGAGGCCCTTGGCCGTGGACGTCTTGAGGGATTCGACCTCGCCGTTTCGAACGCCGACATTGAAGCTCTTGACCGTCTCCAGGCAGACTTCCGCTTCGTGGGCGCCGGCCTTGACGGCTTTCTTGACGGTGTCTTCGCCGATTTTCCGGATATCCATGTCCATTCTCCTTCAGACCCTTGCCCCGCCCACGGTGATCTTGTCGACTTTAAGAGTGGGGTTTCCGAAGCCGACCGGCTTGGACTGGCCGGCCTTGCCGCAGCTCCCGCCGCCGATGACCACGAGGTCCGAGGCGACCCGGGAGATGTTCATGAGGACGTCCGGCCCGTTGCCCATGAGCATGATGCCCTTAAGCGGTTGCGCCACCTTTCCGCCCTCGATCATGTAGCCCTCGGTGACGGAGAACACGAAGCGCCCCGTCGTCGGCTGGACGTTGCCGCCGCCGATCTTGGCGATGAAGAGGCCTTTGTCGACGGACTTGACAATGTCCTCGGGGGCGTCTCCGCCGGGCAGGAGGTAGGTGTTCGTCATGCGCGGGATGGGATAGTGCTGGTAGGACTCGCGGCGTCCGTTGCCCGTCTGTTTCGTCTTCATCAGCCCCGCATTCAGGCGGTCCTGGATGAAGCTTGTGCAGACCCCTTTATCGATCAGGACAGTGTTCCGTCCGACGTGGCCCTCGTCGTCCACGTTGACGGCGCCCCAGCCGCCCTTCCAGGTGCCGTCGTCGGCCAGGGTGACGGCGGGGGAGGCGATGGGCTGGCCGAGCTTGTCCCAGAAACAGGATGTTTTTTTCCGGATGCCGTCGGCTTCGAGACTGTGGCCGATGGCCTCGTGGAAGAAGATGCCCCCGAATCCGGCGGCGATGACGATCGGGAACTCGCCGGCCGGGGCATCCTCCGCCGGGAGGAGCCGGACGGCCATCTCGGCGGCCGTGCGGCCGAAGAGCTCGGCCTGGGCCGCATCGAAGTGTTCGAAACCGTAGGCGCCCGACTTCGACTCGTAACCCATGGCGCGCTTGTCGCCTTCGAGGGCCGAGGCGCTGGCGCCGAAGCGGGTCAGAGTCTGGAGATCTTCGACATAGAGGCCGTCGGAATTGGCGATGAGGATCTTTTTCGTGGTGTCGCCGAAGCCGACGCCGACCTGGGTGATTCTTTTGTCGAAGGCCCGGGCGGCCGCATTGGCTTTGAGGAGGAGAGCGATCTTGTCGCGCGCGGCGACGGAATCCGGGGGGATCCGGACCTGGTAATAGGAGGGCGGTTCGAGGACGCGGAACAATCCGGGAGCCGGAGCGGCCGCGCCCGAGGCGATGAGGGCGGCTGTCGCCGCCGCTTCCTCGAGGCGGGCGAAATCCAGGTCGTCGGAGAAAGCGTAACCGGTCTTCTCGCCGTGAAGGACCCGGATACCGGCGCCCATGTCCAGGCCGCGGACGGCCGAGGAGATCTTATCCTCGTCGAGGGAGATGCTGTTGCTGACGGTGTATTCGAAATACACCTCGGCAAATTCCCCGCCCCGGCCGAGGGCCGTTTTGAGCAGCCGGGCCAGGTCCTCCCTGGTGACGGGAAAGGCGGCCGCCTTTTGGACGTCTTCCAGGGGATCGACCCCGGCGAAAGCCAGTTGCTTCCAGAGGGGAAGCGAAACGACCAGCGCTCCCGAGCAAAGGCTTTTGCCCAGGAAGGACCGCCGGTCCATCAATTTGGGCATCTTGGGATTATTCATGAGGCCTCCAGATTTGCGTGATATGGGAATTATACGTCAATTGGACAGGATTTGTTTATAATCACGCTTTTTTCATGGAAATGGCCCGGCGTCGCCGCAAGATGGATAATCCGGCAACCAGGAGTTAAGATGATCGATGATGAAAATGTTTGACAATCCATCCATATTTTACTAATATAGATGGCATGCTATCCAGATTCATCGAGTCCAGAATCATCGAAACCCTGGAAAAACAACTCTCTTTTTTCCTCCTTGGACCGAGACAGACAGGGAAAACAACGACTCTGGCCGGAATTTTCCAGTCCTATGAGCACATCGCACTCAACCTGATGGAGACAAAGGACCGGTTGCGATACGAGCGGGATCCGTCCCTGCTCGCCCAGGAGGTTTCGGCTTCCGGAAAAAAGCATGTCTTCATCGATGAAATCCAGAAAGTTCCGGCTGTGCTGGACGACATCCAAGTGCTGATCGACCGCGATAAAAAGATTTTCGCTTTGACGGGTTCTTCGGCAAGGAAGCTTCGAAATCGAAACATCAATCTTTTGCCCGGAAGAGCTCTTCATTTCCGTATGGATCCCCTGATCTATCCCGAATACAGGAATGCCCTCGAAATCGCGAATGTCGCGGATCTCAAGCGTGTTCTGAAAAATGGGGAGCTCCCGGGAATCCTGACTCTCGTCGCGGATTCCCGCGAAAAACAGGCGCGCGAAGTCCTTTCATCCTACGTGACCGCCTATCTGGAAGAGGAGATCCGGGCCGAAGCCCTGGTCAGAAATCTCGGTGCATTCTCAAGATTCTTGAAGCTGGCCGCGGAAGCCTCGGGCGGACTTCTCAGCATGAGGTCCATGGCCCAGGATATCGGGGTGACCCACGCCACGATATCCGGACATTTCCAGGTTCTCGAAGATTCCCTGGTCGTCGAAAGAGTCGACTCCCTCCTCCCGGCCGGAGAGCGCGGGAAGCTTCGCAAAGCCTCGAAATACATCTTTTTCGACACCGGCGTCCGAAACGCCGCGGCCGAAGTGCTCGGACCGGCCGAGTTCACCACAGAATACTGGGGAAGCCTTTTCGAACAATGGATCGGCCTGTCCATTCTCCGGATGATGAGAGCCCGGGGGATTTCCGGCAAACTTCTGTATTGGAGGGATTATGCCGGAAGGGAAATCGACTGGGTGATCGACCTCGGCGATCGCTGGATCCCCATCGAAGTCAAGTGGGGGGAGAACATCAGGCCGGCGGATATCCGGCACCTGGAATATTTCATCGAGACCTACAGGGACAAGGCCGGTCAAGGCTTCATCGTCTTCACCGGAATGAGAGACAGGAAAATCGACGACCGAATCACCGCCCTGTCCTTCCGAAGCTTCCTGGAAAGAATCTTTTCCTGATTGCAAGCCCGGCGGATTCGGGGTGTTGTGCCCTCTCAAGCTTTATGCTAGGATTCCATCTCAAAGGGTCGGACGGACCAGAAAAACCGGAGAACAGAGGAGAGTCCGCTTTCATTTTTCCGGCGGCGTCACAGCGCAAACAAGGGGGAGTTCCGCGCCTTCTTTCCCATCATCATTTCAATCTTCAAGGAGTCCTGCATGTTTCCTAACACCCATTTCGCCAAGGCCTCGAAGTACTGGTACCAGGGCAAGATCTACGACTGGTCGGAGGCCGTGGTCCACCCCATGGTCCATGCCCTCCACTATGGAACCTCCGTGTTCGAGGGCATCCGGGCCTACGCCGCCGACCGCGGGCCTGCCGTCTTCCGCTTGACGGAACACATCGACCGCCTCCTCGTCTCCGCCGAAGTCTGCCGCATGGACCACGCTTACGGCCGTGACGAAGTCATCGACATCGTCAAGCTCGTCATGCGCGAAAACGCCATGCAGAGCGCCTACATCCGCCCGCTTCTCTTCTACAGCTACGGCAACCTCGGCCTCTATCCCAAGTTCTGCCCGGTCGATCTCCTGGTCGGCACCTGGGAATGGGGCGCCTACCTCGGCGACAAAGCCGAAAAGGGCGTCTCCGTCTGCGTCATCCCCCAGCGCCGTGTCCACCGCTCCCAGCTCGACATGCGGGCCAAGCTCGGCGGCGTCTATGTCCAGTCGACGATCTGCGGCATCGATGCCCGCAAAGCCGGCTTCGACGAGGCCGTCTTCCTGAACATGGAGGGCCGCGTCGCCGAAGGTCCGGGCGAAAATATCTTCCTGGTCAAGGACGGCGTCTTCCACACGAACGACGGAACGGAGTCCATCCTCGAGGGCATCACCCGGACGAGCATCCTGAAAATCCTCGGCGACCTCGGGCACAAAACGCGGATCGCTCCCTTCACGATCGAGGATCTCGTCACGGCCGACGAGGTCTTTTTCACCGGAACCGCCGTCGAGGTCACCCCGGTCGTCAAAATCACCGACACCTCGACGCCCGGCGCCCCGGCCCGGGAATTCACGATCGGCGAAGGAACGCCGGGCCCGCGCACCCTCGAGGTTTCCCAAGTCTACAGGGAAGTCGTCACGGGGAAGAGGCCCGAATACGAGAATTGGCTGACCTATATCGATGCTTGAGGCGCACAGACCGATATCTGAACCGAATCAGCCGAATCCAAGACCGAGGCGAGACAGGCCGCTATGAACTTGCAGACCTCGGAAAAAGCATAAGATGGATCAAACAGGAAAGATAAAAGGCCGCCCGGGCCGCTTGTCCTTCAGGACGATCGGCCGCGTCCGGTCCCCCTTCCGGAGTCCCGATGACATCACCCCGGAAATCCTGGCGTCCCCAACGGCCTTCGACGACATCGAGGGCGAAATCCACATCCACAAACGCTACGCGGCCGGGCTCAAGGACATCGACGGGTTTTCCCATCTCATCGTCATCTTCGCCTTTCACAAGGCGGGCCCGCCCAAACTCCTGTCTTTGCCGCCGGGTCAGACCGAACGGCGCGGCGTTTTCGCCACGCGCTCGCCCCACCGCCCGGGCGGGATCGGCATGACCGTGGTCCGGCTTCTCGGCCGCAAAGACAACGTTCTCCGCATCGCCGGCCTGGACATGATCGACGGAACGCCCGTCCTCGATATCAAGCCCTACACCTCGCGCGACCGGAAGATCGACATCCGCCAGGGCTGGCGCGATGAAGAAACAGCGTTAACGCCGGCTTCAAAAAGCAAACCGGCTGGATATACAAACAAAAAGGAAACAAGGAGGATCGCCCGATGACCAAATTTTTGTGCGCGGCCATCGCCCTGTCCCTCATTCTTCCGGCCGCGGCGCTTGCCGCGGAATCGAAGATTTTCCCCTTCGATTACCGGATCGAGGAGATCGACAACGGGCTGAAGGTCGTCTCCATTCCCCTGGACAACCCCCATATCATCGCCTTTTACACCATTGTCCGGGCCGGGTCCCGTAATGAGGTCGAGCCCGGAAAGTCCGGGTTCGCCCATTTCTTCGAGCACATGATGTTCAAGGGCACCAAGGACGTGCCCAAGGAAGCCTACGACGAGTTTCTGACCCGCCTCGGGGCCGGGACGAACGGGTATACGACGGACGACTATACCTGTTACTTCGTCGTCTTCGCCGGACGGGAAAACCTCGAAGAGGTCGTCCGGATCGAGGCCGACCGATTCCTCAACCTTTATTACGACGAGGAAATGCTGAAGACCGAGGCCCCCGTCATCGAGGGCGAATACTACGCCTCGGCCTCCAACCCCGACCGGCGGCTGTTCGAGCTGCTGCGCGACACGGCTTTTGAAAAGCACTCCTACAAGCACACGACGCTCGGTTACCTCCGGGACATCCTGGACATGCCGAACCAGTACGAATACAGCCGCCTCTTCAAACAGCGCTTCTACGCCCCCGACAACACGATTCTCCTCGTCGCCGGAGACTTCGATCATGCCCGGCTCATGGCGCTCGTCCGTGAACACTACGGCGCCTGGGAACCCTCGGGATATTCGCTCCAAACACCGGTCGAACCGCCCCAGACCAAAGCCAAGCGGGCGCATTACCCCTGGCCTTCGAAGACTCTTCCCCGCATGGCGATGGCCTATCGCGGACCCGCCTATACGACGGAATCCATCGACAAGGCCGCCCTCGACCTTCTGGCCGAAATCGCCTTCTCGTCTTCTTCGCCGCTTTACCAGCGGCTGGTCATCGAGGAGCAGAAGTGCGTCTCGCTCGGCGCCAGTTTCGCCGACCGGCGCGATCCCTATCTTCTCGTTCTCTCGTCCGTCCTGAGAAATGACGAGGATCTGCCCTATGTCGAAAAGGCCATCCTGGACGAGCTCGAACGCATCAAGACCGAACCCGTCGACGAGAAAAAACTGGCCGACGTCAAATCCAATCTCAAGTATTCCTTCGCCCGGGTTCTGGGTACGACGGACGGCATCGCCGGATCTCTGGCGCACTCTATCAATTTGGCCGCAGACCCGGGCACCGTGAACGCTCTCTACGGGCTCTATGAAAAGGTGACCCCGGCCGACATTCAGGAAGCGGCCCGGAAATACTTCGTTCCGGCCGCAAGCACGACGGTCACCCTGACAGGAGGAGGACAATGACAACCCTGATGCGATATGCCGGAGTCGGAATCGTCTGTCTGGGGCTCGCCATGTTCGTCACAGGCTGCGGCGGCAAAAAGACCGGCGGGCCGGTCGTCGAACTCCTGCCCATCGAGGGCAATCCGCTGGTCAGCCTGCGCATTGTTCTCAACGTCGGTTCGGCCCACGACCCGGCCGGAAAGGAAGGCCTGGCCCAACTCACCTTGAACCTCCTGGCCAACGGCGGAAGCCGCGACCTGACCTTCCAGGAGATCTCCGAACGCTTCTATCCCATGGCCGCACGGCTGGGGCTGCGGGTGGACAAGGAGATGTCGGCCTTTTCCGGAACCGTTCACGTCGACAATCTCGAAGCCTATTATGCCATTCTCCGCGGCATGCTTCTCGAACCGGGTTTCCGCGAGGAGGACTTCACCCGGATCAAGACCAACCAGGTGAACTTCCTCGAACGGACGCTGGTCAACAACATGGACGAGCAGTTCGGGAAGGAGATCCTGAACCTCATGCTCTACGAGGACCATCCCTACGGCCGGAACGAGGCCGGGACGGTGGAGAGCGTCTCGAACCTGACGTTGGACGACGTCCGGTCCTTCTACAAGGAGCATTTTCTGCGCGGGAATTTCACGATCGGTCTGGCGGGCGGTTATCCCGACGGATTTGTCGAAAAGGTGACCGCCGACTTCGCCGCCCTTCCCGAAGGGCGGACGCCCCAACTCGTTCTTCCGGAGACGCGGATGCCCTCCGGGCTCGAATTCATGATCGCCGAAAAACAGACTCCGGCGACGGCGATTTCCATGGGTTTTCCCGTCAAACTCACCCGGGCGGACAAGGACTTCTTCGCCCTGTGGATCGCCGGCGCCCACTTCGGCGAACATCGCCAGTCTCTCTCGCTTCTCTTCCAGAAGATCCGCGAGGAGCGCGGCCAAAACTACGGCAACTACGCCTACATCGAACACTTCATCCAGGGCCGCGACAAGTTCCCGGCGACGAATTACGCCCGGCAGCAACAGTATTTTTCGATTTGGATCCGGCCGCTGGCCAACTCCAACCGCCATTTTGTCGTCCGGCAGGCCTTGCGGGAGCTTCGCAAGCTGGTTGAGGAGGGCATTCCCGAAGAACGCTTCGAACTCACCCGGACATACCTTCTCAATTACACGCGGCTTTACGCCCAAACGCTGGATGAGAGAATCGGCTGGCAAATCGACTCCCGGCATTACGGCACCCGGGATTTTCTGGACGATGTCCAGAAACGGCTGCCGCGCATCAGCCGCGAGGATGTCAACCGGGCCATCCGGAAGCATTTGAATTTCGACAACGTCATGATCGCCGTGATCACCGAGGACGCCGAGTCTCTCCGCGACGCGCTCATCGCCGATACCCCCTCACCGATCTCCTACGCCAATCCGAACATGCCGGCGGAGATCCTGCAGGAAGACCTGGTCATCCAGTCCTATGCGCTCGGCGTGCGGCCCGAAACGGTACGGATCGCGCCGGCCACGGCCTTTTTCCGGAAAGCCGGCCTGCCTATGGAATAAGTTTGATGACAATGTTCAAGAGAGCCGCTGTGGCGGCGGCCGTCGTCACGGCTCTTGTCGGAGCAGACGCCGCATTGAACAGTCAGGACCTCCGCGGCAAACTCGGTGAGCCACAGAACTATCGGAGCCGGCGCATCTCTTCCCATGACCGAGCGGGCGGCAACCGGGACTCTCTTGTCATCGAACCCGGCCATACGGCCGTTCTGGCCGAGATCGAGGGCCCGGCCGCGATTCACCATATGTGGATGACCGCGGCCGCCGAGCCGTTTTACGGCCGGAAGCTCATCCTCCGCATTTATTGGGACGGCGAAGAGGCGCCGTCGGTCGAAGCTCCGCTGGGCGATTTCTTCGGTGTCGGACACGGACTCAACCGGAATCTGAAGTCGCTCCCCATCTCGAATTCTTCCGAGGGCCGGGCCCGCAACTGTTTCTGGTACATGCCCTTTCGCTGGTCATGCCGCGTGACCCTGACCAACGAGGGATCGCGGGCGGTCAACGCCTTCTACTATTACATCAATTACCGGGAGATCCCGGATCTTGAACCCGACGTCCCTTATTTCCACGCCCAGTACCGTCAGGAGATGCCTCCGGAAAAAGGCCGAAACTATCTCATCCTGGATGCCGTCGGCTCCGGCCATTACGCCGGCTGCGCCTTCAACGTCCTGCAGAGATCGATGGGCTGGTGGGGCGAGGGCGACGACATGATCTTCGTCGACGGCGAATCCGAACCCTCCCTGCACGGCACCGGATCCGAGGACTATTTCGGCGGCGCCTGGGGAATGAGCGAGGACGAAAGCCTGTTTTACGGCTGTCCCCTCCAGGAAGAGGATTTCCAGGCGGGCTCCAAGGCCTCGGTCTATCGGTTCCACATCGCCGATCCCATCCCTTTCCGCAAATCCATCCGGGTGACCATCGAACACGGCCACGCCAACGACCGGTTCGATTTTTTGTCCTCAGTCGCCTTCTGGTACCAGACCGAACCCCACAACCCCTACCCGCCGCTTCCTCCCGTCGATCGACGGCTGCCCTTCGCCATGGAGATCCCGACCGGGTTTGCCGTTCCCGAATGGATCCAGGAAGACGGCAACGCCACGATCTTCACCGATACCTCAACGGGAATCCGCGTCTCGGGGCCCGAACTCCGGCACGCCCTGACGTCTTTCTACAGCCCGCGGGGCGGGCGATATCCCATGATCGCAACTGAAAACGCGGTCGAGGGTACGGCGATCGATATCGCTTTCCCCATCGAAATCGCCGAAGCCTATGACCTTGACCTCTATCTTCTCAAGGGCCCGAGGGCCGGCAACCTGAAAATCCTCCACGTGCGCCTCGATGCGGAAACCGGCGAAGAGGAGACCACGGAGCCGGCCGCGTTTTCCGGCTATGCGACGGACAGCGAACTCGAAAAGGTGTCCCTGAAAAGCCGAATCCTCGAAGAGGGAATGAATACCCTCCGCTTTGTCGTCGCCGGGGAAAACCCCCGATCCCGGGCCTTTGACATCGGCTTTCTCGGTCTGGCCCGGACGCCCTCAAACCGCAGATTTATCATGGATTGGAACCTCGTCGCGCCGTTCGAAGCTCCCGATATGGACTCCCTGACCGTCGCTTTTCCACCGGAACAGGATGCCTCAACCGATGGAAGATATCGGGGAAAGAGCGGAGCCGAAATCCGCTGGCGGGCGGTCCGGGCTGAACGCGGAGGCTACGTCCGTCTGTCCGAGCTCGTGGAGCCCAACGAAAACGCCGTCGCCTACGGACTTGTCTGGGTCCGCTCGCCGGACGAGCGGACGGCACACGTGCTTCTGGGGAGCGATGACGGCGTCCGGCTTTGGATCAATGACGAACTCGTCCATACCAACCCCGTCTATCGGGCCGCCGAACCCGACCAGGATCATGTCGCCGTCAGGCTGAAGGAGGGGTGGAACAAGGTGCTGATCAAAGTGCTTCAGGGAGGGGGCGAGTGGGGCTATTATCTGCGCTTCGCCGACCCGAAGGGGGAGCTCGTCTGGAGCCTGACGCCGAAGCGCTGAACTTCTCTTTCTGTGCCCGCTCGACCCTCCGACGGCTTATCCGGGATTGTGCGCGGGCCGAGATTGCCGCAGCGATGAGGAGCGGACTGCGCAGGCGTAGTTGAGCTACGTCGAGCAGGCCGGGACGAAATCGATGTGGTGAGATCGGCACGCCTGAAAGGGAAAAAACGCATTGCAGAAAAGAAGCAAGAACCGGCGTTTTTTCCGCACAGTTCCGGATCCGGGATCCCCCCTGCGCCCGGCGGAAGCCGGAAGATCGATCGAGGCGCTGTTACAATTTGGAGGCGAGGAGTTTATCGGCTCCGGCGGAGATGATATCCCAGGCTTCAAGGACGTGGCGCTCTTTGGTCGTCCGCTGGCCGACGACGAGCCGCAGGGTATAAGCACCGCGAAGCGCGGTGTGAGTCAGGAAGACCCGGCCCGTGCTGTTGACCCGTTCGAGAAGCTCGGCGTTCAGGGCGTTCAGCGTTTCGGGTGGGCGGCCGGCGTTCAGCCGGAAGCAGACAAGGCTCAGGTCAGCAGGCGCCAGGAGTTCGAACCGGGAATCGTCATCGAGGCGGCTCTTGAACAGGCCGGCCAGCCGGATGTGCTCTCGAACCATGTCGCGGATCCCCTCGACGCCGTAGCTTCGGATGACGAACCAAAGTTTCAGGGCGCGGAAGCGGCGTCCGAGCTGAATACCCCAGTCGCGGTAATTCCGGACCACGGCATCCTTTCCCGTCTTGAGATATTCGGGGTGGATCTCGAAAGTCCGGATGAGAAGACCCGGGTCGCGGACGAAATAGACGGAACAGTCGAAGTTGGTCAGCATCCATTTGTGCGGGTTGAAAACGAAGGAATCGGCCGCCTCGATGCCTTTGAGAATCCGGCGCTTCTCCGGCAGAACGGCCGCCGTTCCCGCCCAGGCGGCGTCCACATGGAGCCAGAGACCCCGGCGGCGGCAGATCGCGCCGATTTCCGGTAAGGGATCGACGCCCCCCGACGAAGTCGTCCCCACCGTGGCGGAGACACAGGCCGGGACAAAGCCACGCTCCAGATCGGCGGCAACGGCCGCCTCGAGCTTGTCCGGAATCATGGCGAACCGCACATCAGTCGGGATGCGAACCAGGTTGTCCCTGCCGTAACCCGCAATCTTGACGGCCTTGTCGACGCTCGAATGAGCCTCCTCGGAGGCATAAACGCGGAGCGTCTGCCGAATGCCTCTCTCGTTCGATGAAAAATCCGTCGCCCGCTCCCGGGCCGTCAGCAGGGCGCACAATGTCGCCGTCGAGGCCGTGTCCTGGATCACCCCATTCCAGCTTTCGGGCAGTTCAAGCATGCCGCGCAGCCAGTTGCAGACGACCTCCTCGAGCTCGGCGGCCGCCGGCGATGTCAGCCAGACCATGCCCTGAACCCCGAGACCGGCGGTTAAAAACTCGGCCAGGACGGAAGCGGGACTGGTGTTGGCCGGAAAATAGGCGAACCAGCCGGGGTGCTGCCAGTGCGTGATCCCCGGAAGGATTGAGGATTGGAAATCCCGGAGAATCTCGTCCATGGGTTCGGCAAGATCCGGAGGCTCCCCGGGCAGTCGTTTTTTCACATCTCCGGGGCCCAAAGGCGACCGAACCGGGTATTTTTCGATATTTTGCATGTAATCGGCGATCCAATCGACGATTTCATGGCCGAAACTCCGGAATTCCTCGTTGGACAGTCCTATTTCTCCGGTTTTGTCGCTCATTTCCGTCTCCCTCGAAACCCGCCCAAATATACTCCCCCTGGGAAGAAATCTCAACCCAGACAGGGTTTTTCTGTCGAAAAAGCATCTTTTCAAAAAACAGGATTTTTCGCCTGGTTTTCAGGCTTTTTTCGCCTGAAAAGGATCGTTTCGATGTAAATTAAATTTTTTCAAAAAAAGTGTTGCGTTCCTGTTTTCTCCTGTGGTATAATAGTTATTGGTTGATCGGAGGGGTCAGAAAATAATCAAGCAAAGGGAAATTTTACCGTTCTGTATTTCTTCCCGGAAGAGCGCATCTCGAAATCTCTTTCCGCAAATCCGTAACATGCCCCGATTTCGCGCCGGTCGCGGTTTCGCATGGCTTCGGACCGCAACCTTTTTGGGGGTTCGCGCGTTTATTCTAGTGGAAAGCACGCAAAGATCGACATTGCGCTCCTTTTTTCCCCCAGAAAGCGCGGGCCCGGCCCGCGCTTTCTTTTTTAATTCTTGACATTGTCCTGCGCACGGCGTATATCTATTTCGTCCGGTCGGAACCGGGATCTTTGAACGACGCATAAGAGGCTTGAGCGGAGGGAAGCCCGTGAGAAACGGGCACAGCCCCCGCTACTGTAACCGGGGACGAATCCCAGACTGCGCCACTGTCCGGAAGGATGGGAAGGCCTGGGAGGAGAGCGATCCGGGAGTCAGGAGATCTCCCTCGAGCCTTTCTTCCCGTCTTCGGGTGGAAGACAGGGTCGTTTTTTTTTTGGCGGAGCGGGGGCAATCATCATAAGGAGATCGACATGAATCGCATGATGGCCGGCCTCGCCCTCGCCGCAATCGTCCTTTATCCGGCATTCGCCGCGGAAGACGCGGAAAAACAGCAAACCGTCAGTCACGAAATCGTTGTCACGGCGACACGCATTGAAACACCGCGCAAGGAAATCGCAAGCTCCGTCACCGTTCTTGCAGGCGCCGAACTCCGCCCTTCGGATTTCAAGGCCGTGATTGACGCCCTAGCGCCCTTTGCGGGAACCTCAATTCAGCGAAACGGGGGCCTCGGCGCCGTTTCCTCCATTTTTATACGCGGCGCCAACTCCGAACATACTCTTGTTCTTGTCGACGGCATCGAAGCCAACGACCCGGGAAGCCCTTCCCGCGCCTTCGATTTCGCCCACTTGACGCTCGATCTCGTCGACCGTATCGAAATCCTCCGCGGACCCCAGAGCACGCTCTTTGGCTCAGACGCGCTCGGCGGCGTCATCAACATCATGACCGCCCGTGGAAGCGGCAAACCCCGGACCGAGTTTTCCGGATCGGCGGGATCCTACGGCACTTGGGACAGCCGCCTGTCTTTTCGAGGATCTTCGGGGCAAACGCATTACGCCCTGAGCCTCTCAGCCCTGAAGAGCGACGGGATATCGGCCGCAAGCATCGCCTATCCCGGAAATACCGAAAGCGACGGCTACCGGAATCTGACCCTGGCCGGCCGGGCCGGCACATCTCTCCGGAAAAACATCGAGGCCGACCTGGTGTTTCGGGCCTCCGTCGCCCGAACCGAAATGGACAATTTCGGCGGGCCCTACGGCGACGACCCGAACAGCGTCCAGGACTTCGGATCCTTCTCCATCCGCGGAGAACTCCGGGGGCTGTTTGTCGAAAACCGGTGGGAACAGAAACTCGGCCTGTCCTTCGCCCGCTCGAAGCGCGAATATACAAACGACCCCGACGAGATTCACCCTTTCGACAGCGAACGCGGCCTCTATGAAGGAAGCCGGGTCAAGATCGACTGGCGGAACAATCTCTTTTTCCATTCCTCCCATACCTTGACGTTCGGCGCCGAAGCCGCATCGGAATTCGCCGAGTCGTCCTATGTCTCGGAAGGATTTTGGGGACCCTTTGTCAGCGAATTTCCCGGCAAGAGAGCCCGTTCGGCCGGAATTTATCTGCAGGACCAGGTCCGTTGGGGTGACCGGTTTTTCGCCACGGCGGGAGTCCGTCTTGACACCCACAGCCGGGCCGGGACCTCCGTGACCTACCGCCTCGCGCCGGCCTTCTTGATCGAATCAACGGGAACACGCCTGAAGGTCACTGTGGGATCCGGATTTAAATCTCCGTCGCTTTACCAGCTCTATGCCCCCGGAACCGCATGGGGCCCCATCGGCAACGCCGCCCTCGAACCCGAATCCTGTCTCGGCTGGGACGCCGGAATCGACCAGCGTCTCTTCGACGGCAAAGTCCTGTTCGAAGTTGTTCGTTTTCACAATGCCTTTCGCAATCTCATCCAGTTCGATTTCGGTCTCGGCTTCGTCAATATCGGCCGGGCCGTGACACAGGGAACGGAAATTTCGCTTGAAGCCCGTCCTGGCGACGGACTGTCGCTCCGCGCCTCCTACACCCGCCTTTCGGCTGAAGATACGGATACCAAAACGCCTCTTCTCCGGCGCCCGGCCGACAAATTCGGCGGCACCATTTTCTTCAGGTTTCTCGAAAAGGGCGAAGCCCGCCTTCAACTCACCCACACGGGAGAACGCCTGGATCGGGACTTCACCGTCTTTCCCTCCGCCGTCGTGACCCTTCCGGCCTATACCCTGCTCGACGCCTCCTTGTCCTTCCGAGCCGTCGGGGGCCTGACGCCGTTTCTCCGGATCGAGAACCTGCTCGACGCGCAATACGAAACCGTGTTCGGCTACGGGACCATGGGCCGCTCCTTTGCGGCCGGCTTCCGCTTGGGCCTCTGATCGGCAATCCGGCATTTTTTATCGTGACTAAAGCTTCCGCGTTTTTCGGCTTGAACATTCGCGCCGCCTCGGCTATGCTGAAAGCCGGATGGAAAACCTTCTCAAAGTCCTGAGAAAAGACCGGCCGGTCGCCGTCTTCGTTCACAACAATCCCGACCCCGACGCCCTGGCCTCCGCCTTCGGCCTGCGCATCCTCCTCAAAAAGCTCGGCTTCACCCGGGTTCGCGGGATCTATTTCAGCGGTCTCATCGGCCGGGCTGAAAACCGGGAAATGATTCGTCTCCTGAAGATCCACCTCACCCCGACAGAGCAGGCCCGCCGATACGAAAAATGGCAGGCCATCCTTGTCGACTGCCAGCCCTATACGGGAAACCTCATCCTGCCCGAAGGCTTGAAACCGACGGCCGTCATCGACCACCATCCCCTTCGGAAAAAGACGACACGGCTCCCTTTTTACGATGTCAGGCCGCAGTACGGAGCCTGTTCGACCATCATCGCCGAATACTTTCAAGCCGCCGGCGTCCCCGTGCCGGGCGACGCGGCCACGGCCTTCTGTTACGGCATCTCCAGCGAGACCCGACGTCTGGCCCGCGACGGGAGCGCCGCCGACAGGACGGCCTACCTTCACCTTCTCTCTTTGGCCAGCTTCAAGCGGCTTTCTCAAATCGAATATTCCCGTCTGTCACGGGAATTCATCGATCACCTCTCGAAAGTTCTCCTGAAGGCTTTTTACTGCAAGAATTTCGCGGGCGCTCTTCTGGACGATATTCCCTATCCCGATTTTCCCGCCGAGATGGCCGACTTTCTTCTGCGGATCCGCGGCATCACCTGGTCTCTCTGCCTCGGCCGGCATGGCGACACGCTTTATGTCTCCATCCGGAGCACGAACCCCCGGGCCGAGGCGTCGTCCCTCATCCGCCGTATCCTGCCGCGACAGGGCAAAAGCGGCGGCCACGGCATGGTCGCCGGCGGACAAGTGCGGATCGACTCCGCCGACCCGGCCCGGCTCATGGGTTTGAAACGTTCGATCCTCGACAAAATGCTCGACGCCGTCCGCTGCCGCGGCATCAAATTGACCCGCTTCGCAGGCGGGGATGACACCGATCCCGTCTGACGGGACCGGAGCCTTGCGAAAGGAGCCCGTCCCATGCGGCTGTCGAAAACGCAAAACGTCATGGCCGCGGCGCTGGGCGGCGCCTCAGCCGGATTCGTCTTCGCGGCCATTCCTCACACTCCGGTTTGGAAAGCGATCGAAATCGGTCACGCCCGGGCCTATGCCATTGAAGGCTTCGTCCTGCTCGCCGGCCGGCTTCTTCCCGGCGCGGTCTTGAATGCCATGGTTTCCCCTCTGGGAATTTTCGTATTTTTCATCATCCTCGGTATTCTGATGAGTCTTCCCGCCTCGCTGTTTGCCGGAAAAAAACAAACCGTTGCACGAATCCGTTTCACTTCGGGTGCGGCCTGGGCCTGGGCGGGATTCGCCTTTCTGTTTCTGGCTGCAACGGTCAAAACGCTCTTTTTCTATCCGGTCCAAACCATTATGTCTTTCCGGGGATTGATGTCTCTCGCCGCAGCCGCCGCCCTCGCCGCAGCCGTGGGCTTTCTGCTGAATCTCATTCTGAAAGCCGTCCGGCGGGCGGGCCCGGCCCTTGTCTTCGCGCCCGCGATCGTTGCGGCCGTGTTTCTCCTGCCGCTCGGCGGAAGCCGCGACGCCGCACCGGGGGACATTCGAAAGGTCCTTCTCGTCGGGATCGATGCCGCCACCTGGAACGTCCTCCTTCCTCTCATCGAGGAAGGCCGGCTGCCGCATTTCCGATCCTTCATGGAGGAGGGGAGCTATGGCCAGTTGAGATCCTACCTGCCGATCAGTTCTCCTCTCTTATGGACGACCCTTGCCACCGGAAAACGTCCGGCCGAACACGGCATCACGGGGTTCACCGTCCAAGCCCCCGAAACGGGCGCCGTTCTTCCCATTTCCGTGGGGACTCGAACCGCACCGGCCTTGTGGGATATCGCCGGAAATTCCGACAAGTCGGTCGGCGTCGTCAACTGGTACGGAGGATGGCCGGCCGAGGAAGTCAATGGAGTTTTCGTCTCGTCCCGGATCGGCTTGAGAACGATTCCTCTCCGGGTCCATCCTCCGGAAAGAACCGGCGAATTCGAGGAGTTGGCACCTGAAGAAGCCATTCTGGAGTCGGATCCGGTCTCCCGGCTGACATTCCATCTCTGGAACAAAGATCGCCCGGATCTTCTGATGGCGTTTTTTCCCCGCCTTGATTATCTTCAGCACCGTTACTGGAAATATCATGACCTCGCCCGCAACGGCCGCCTCAGCCGGCGTCTTCATCCCGGCACGCCCTCACGCGAAATCGAGAATCTCGGCGACGTCGTGCTTTCGGAATACCTCCGTCTCGACACCGTCCTGGGGAGACTGATCGAAACCTCCGGAAAGGATACCGCAATCGTCGTCGTTTCCGATCACGGCGCCGGTCCGGCCCAAGGTCCCCGGACCTTCAAAACCCAGCCTTTGCTCGAACGCCTCGGCTGGCTGCATCTCAAGCCCGGGACGAAGAACATCGATTGGAAGCGGACTCAAGTGTTCGACGGCAGCATGGACATCAATCCCAGCGGCCTGCCCCGGACGTTTCTTCTCAACAGCCGGCCCGAAGGGCCCTTCGGCGACGGGATGGAAGCCGGCGAAAGCCGCGCCTTCATCGCAGCGGCCTTGAATTCTCTCGATCATCTCCGAACGGCTTCGGGCCGCCGGGTGATCCCCCGCATCAAATCGGAAAAAGACACTGTGTCCGGAAAAACGAAAATCCTGGTTTGGATCAACCTGGACATCCCCGCCGACGACCCCGTGATTTTTTCCGATTCCTCCGTACCGGCCGGAGATCTTTTTCAACAACAGCGCCTGTCCGGCATGCACCGGCTGGAAGGGGTCATCCTGGCCCGGGGACCGGGCATCCGGAAGGGCTATCGGATCAAGGGCGCCTCGGTGATGGACATCGCTCCGACCGTCCTTCATCTTCTGGGGCTCCCGGCCGCCCGCGACATGGGCGGACGCATTCTGATCGAAATATTCGCGCCGGGATCCCCGGGCTCCCGCCCGTTGCGGCGCATCTCCACCTACCAGCCGGACGGACCCCGGCAACCCCTCCTCCCTGAAAAAACCGAGGCCGATGAAAAAATTCTCGAAGAGCTGCGCACTCTCGGCTATATCCGCTGAAATCAAGCCGTTGACAGGGGGTTTTTGCTGTGATACACAATCAGAGGAGGGTGTCATGTGGAAATCCATCTGCGTCAAGCTCGCCGTCGTTCTCTATGTCACGGCCGCGGCCGCATCCTGCGGGATCGGTCTGATGCCGTCCCAGGATGCCTGGTATGCCCGGCATTACTGGATCATGCAGGATTTCGAACGCGAAATCTACAGGGAGATCCCGAAAGCCGCCCGCCCGGAGTTCCAGGCTCTCTTCTGGGAGTTCCGGACTCATGAGGCAAAAAAGACTTTCGACGAGCGGCTCACCGCCGTGACCGCGGCCTTCAAGAATGAGAATTACCGCCAGCCCTGGAACACCGACCGGGCCCGTGTCTATCTTCTGAACGGGCGCCCGGCCGGCGTCGAAACCCGGCAGACCGATGACTGGTCGATGCGTTCGGCCTCCATTGCGGGCGGCGGCGGCGATTTCAGCGTGAACGATCGGACGAATGAAGACATCCAGGCGGTGACGGCGGAGATCTGGACTTATCCCTACGGACACCATATCGTCCAGTACGCTTTCACCTTTGTGAGGCCCAACGAATGGCGCATGTCTCCGGCGATTTTTGGAGACAATCGTTACGTCGGCGAACTGGAAACCCGCAACAAGGAAACCGTCTTCGGCATCACGGACATGCTCCGGTACCGGCAGCGGCTCCAGACACTCGGCAAGACGCCGTAACGGCTCGTCACAGGCCGGGACCCGCCGATGAGGCGGCGATAGAGGGGGTGCTATCGGAAGCGGATTCTGGTATAAAAGAGGGCATGGCACGTTCCGGAACAATGAGCCGCCGCCGGTTTCTCGGCGGCGCCGCGGCCGCCGCGGCCTCCCTGACCATTCTTCCCCGCCGGATTCTCGGCGGCCCGGGCTTTATCCCACCCAGTGACCGCCTGACCAAGGCCATCATCGGCGTCGGCGGCATGGGACGCGGGCATATCGCCTACAAAGGGGCCGAGCTTCTCGCCGTCTGCGATGTCGATGAGCGTCATCTGCGCCTGGCTCTTGAACTGTCCGGCCCCGGCGTCAAGGGCTATCGGGATTTCCGCGAAATCCTCGAACGGCCGGACATCGACATCGTCCATATCGCCACTCCGCCTCACTGGCACGGTCTGATGGCCGTGGCCGCCGCGGAGGCCGGAAAAGACATCTGGTGCGAAAAGCCGATGACCCGGACCATCGCGGAAGGCCGTGATATCGTCCGGGCCGTCGAACGCAACGGCAGGATATTCCGGGTCAACACCTGGTTCCGGTTCGAGGACGTCTTCTACGGATTCAGAACGACGGTCCGCCCCATCCGCAAACTCGTCCTGAGCGGAATGCTGGGCTGGCCCCTCAAGGCCACGATCAATGCCGCCACGGGATTCGACTGGAAGTTTTACTGGAGCGGACGGACAGGACTCGCGTCTCAACCCGTCCCTCCCGAACTCGATTACGACATGTGGCTCGGGCCGGCGCCGTGGAAGCCTTACCACGCCCACCGGGTTCACGGCACGTTCCGGGGATACTGGGATTATGACGGCGGAGGTCTCGGAGACATGGGCATGCACTATCTCGATCCCGTCCAATATCTTCTGGATAAGGACGAGACGAGTCCCGTATCCGTCGAAGTCGACGCCCCCCAGCAGCACCCTGACGCCTGCGGATCCTGGCGCCGAATCGAGTTGCGCTATGCCGACGGCTGCACCATCGTGCTGGACGGCGAAAACAGCGAAATCCAAGCGCCTTTTCTCGAAGGCCCGAATGGACGTCTCTATTCAGGTTTTCGATCCAACATCCCCCATCTGGCCAAACGGGTCGCCGAGCTGCCCGATCCCGAGCCGATGGAAACCGACTTCTCCCGCTGTGTCAGAACCCGGCGCAAGTTCGCCCTCAACGAGTCCAACGCCCATCGCTCCTGCACGCTGGTCAATATGGCCAAAATCGCCGTCCAGCTCGGACGGTCCCTGCGCTTCGACCCGGACACGGAGACGTTCATCGGAGACCGGGAAGCCGACCGCCTGGTCCGCCAGCCCATGCGGGCGCCCTGGCGGATATAAGGGGCGGAGAGAGAGAACACTCATGATTCACAGCGAACGCCGGCGGATCCAAGTTGTCGTGCTATCCATCTTTCTTGCCGTCTGTCTCCTGCCCGTTCTCGAAGCCGCAAAAGACATCGCCGGCCGCGTCGACACCTTCCTGGCCCGATACCCGGCTTCCTCCATCAGCGAACGGGACCTGTTGAGCCGGGAGATTCTGGATCTCGGCCCCAAAGCCCTTGACAATGTCATTTCACGCCTGCAGGAGCCTTTCATCGGGCCGGCCGTCGCCGCCGAATACGCGCTCAGCGGGCTTGCTCACACGGTGACACGGCCCGGAGCCGAGAAGGAGAGACGGGCTTTCATCCAGGCTCTTCACCGGGCTCTTCGGAAACCCGGTCCGGTCGAAGTCCGGAGTTTCCTCATCTCCCAGATCCGGCTCGCGGGCGGAGTCGAAAGCGTCAAGATTCTGGCTTCTTTTCTGGCGGACGACAGGCTTCGAGACCCCGCCGTCCGGGCCCTGGTCTCCATCGGAGGTTCTCGTGCCGAAACCGCCCTCCTTCGGGCCGTCGAAAAGGCGCCTGGGGCCGCCCGCATCGATTTGCTCAACGGACTGGCCGAGATGCCCGTCCGGAACGCCGAAAAGCAGCTCCTGGCCCTGGCTGCGAATCCGGATCCTGAAATCCGAAGTGCGGCCCGGCACGCTCTCGCCGCCTCCGGTGATCCCCGGGCGCTTGATGTCATCGGCCGGGTGAGCCTGACCGCTCCGGCTTCGGAAAGGGATTTCGCTCCTTCTCTCTATCTCCGGTATGCGGAACGGCTGGCCGAAAACGGCCGGCGCGAACTCAGTCTGAAAATCGCCCGCAAGATTCTCACCGCTTACACAACACCGAGGGAAAGCCGCGTCCGCTGCACCGCTCTGAGTCTTGTCGCCTCGATCCTGGGTGACGCCGTCCTGCCGGACCTGCTCGAAGCCGCGAAGGACCCTGATCCGCAATTTCGCGGACAGGCCCTCAGGCTGGCCGCGGATATCCGTGGCGAAGAGGCGACCCAGGCCTGGATCTCTCTGATGAAAGAGTCCTCCGCGGAAATCCGGGCGGGAATCATCGCCATGCTGGGCGAGCGCGGCGACCTGATCGCCTTCCCTCCCGTCCTCAAAGCCCTGGGAAGCGATCATTCCGAAGAACGCCGGGCCGCCGCCATGGCATCCGTTCGTCTCGGAGGCCCGGGGACCGTCCAGCATCTCTTTCCGCTTCTGGAAACGGCGGATGTCGAAGAGGCTGAAGATATCGCCGAGGCCCTGCTCCAGGCTCCCGCCGATTTTATCGTTCCCCTTGTCGTCCGGAACTACGAAGAGTCCTCCCCCGCGGGCCGGGCCGTTCTTCTCAACATTCTGGCCGCGCGCCGGGCTCATGACCACATCGAATTCGTCATTGAAAAAATCAGGGACGAAAACCCCGACATCAAACGCGCCGCGCTCGCGGCTCTCGAAACCATGGCCGCCCCACGGGATCTGCCCCGCCTTCTCGATCTCCTCCTCAACGCCTCGGAAGCCGCCGAGACGGTCTCGCTTCAAAACGCCGTCGTCGCGGCCGCAACAGGCCTCGAAGACCCCGAAAGCCGCGTCGAGCCGATTCTGCAATTCCTGAATCGTTCGACGGATCGCGAGAAAATCGTTTTTCTGCGCCCCCTGGGCCGCCTGGGCGGAAGAGCGGCCCTCGACGCCGTCGCCGCGGCGACGGGAAGCGGGGATATCCGTCTGCGCAGCGCCGCCGTGAGCGTCCTTGGACAATGGACGGACGCCTCGCCCGTCGACATTCTTAAGGAAATCGTTTTGTCTTCCGGCGACCGGAGGGTGAGAATTCCGGCCCTGGAAGGTTGTGTCCGTCTCGTCAATCGAAGCCGATGGAGCGCAACCGACCGCTTCGCCGCTCTCAAAACCCTTTACGATTTCCTGGAAAAGGAGGAAGACGGAAAAATCGTCGTCCGCGCTCTGGGCTCCGTCCGCTCGCCGGAGGCTTTTCGTCAGTTGACGGAGGCTCTCGAAAATCCGGTTCTGGCCCGGGAGACTGTTCACAGCCTTTTCCGGGCGATCGACGGCGCAACACCGGATGAATGGTGGCTTCGAACCCACGAAACCGTGGCGGCCGTCAAGAAAGCCCGGAATCTTTGCGTCGAACCGGAAGACCGGGCCCAAGCCGCCCGCCTTCTGGAAGAGGTTCTGGCCGCCATGGGATACCGGCCGTTGTTCAACGGACACGATCTTTCGGGCTGGCGCGGCCTGGCCGCCGATCCTCCGGTTGCGGCGAAGATGTCGGCCTCGGAACTCAAGGCGGCCGCAGGCAAGGCCGAAGAGGACATGCGCAACCATTGGAGTGTCTCGAACGGGATTCTGGTCTTCGACGGGAAAGGCCGCAATCTCAGCACGGAAAGGAATTTCGGCGATTTCGATCTTCTTGTCGACTGGAAGATCGCACCCGGGGGAGACAGCGGCATCTATCTCCGCGGGACGCCCCAAGTCCAGATTTGGGACGCCGCGGCGAATCCGGAAGGCAGCGGCGGCCTCTACAACAATCAACGCGGCCCCTCCAAACCCCTCAAACCGGCCGACAATCCGGTGGGGGAATGGAACGCCTTCCGCATCGTCATGATCGGAGAGAGGGTCTGGGTTTTCCTGAATGACGAACCTGTGGTGGACGGCGTCCTCATGGAAAACTATTGGGACGCGAAAAAACCAATCGCCTCATTCGGACCGATCGAGCTCCAGGCCCATGGAAACCCCCTTTGGTTCCGGGATATCTATATCCGCGAGATTCCCAGGGATAGGATCGGAACCGTCGCCCTGCCACACGCCGGAGAACTCGCCGAGGGATTCACGGCGATGTTCAACGGCCGGGATTTGACGGGCTGGACGGGCGACCTCAAGGGCTATGCGGCTGAAAACGGCAAGATCGTCGTCCGCCCCGAACAGGGAACGGGCAACCTTTACACGGCACGGGAGTATGCCGACTTCGTCCTGCGGTTCGAATTCAAATTGACGCCCACGGCCAACAACGGTCTCGGCGTGAGAACGCCCCTCCAGGGCGACGCCGCCTACGCCGGAATGGAAATCCAGATCCTGGACGACGGTTCGCCCGTCTACCGGAACCTCCGCCCTTACCAATATCACGGGTCGGTCTACGGCATCATTCCGGCCGCGAGGGGCGCGCTCAGACCCGCCGGGGAATGGAACACCCAGGAAGTTGTCATGAACGGGCGCCGGGTGACCGTCATCCTCAACGGCCGCATCATCGTGGACGCCGATCTGGATGAAGCGACGGCGGGCGGCCCCATGGACGGCCGGCCTCACCCCGGTCTCCGGAATCTCCGGGGCCATATCGGTTTCCTGGGTCACGGCTCCCGCGTGGAGTTCCGCAACATCCGCATCAAACCGCTTTCCGGAATGGATCCCCGCCCATGAGCGATCGGAATCTTTCCTATGTTTCCCTTCAGAAGGGGTTGGCGGAAGCGCTGGCTCATCTCAAGCCGTCCGACCATTTGTGTCTAATCCACGCAAACCGGGAAGAATGGAAAAACGCCGTCATTCCGTTTCTCCGCGACGGTCTCGGAAAAGGGGAAAAGTGCCTTTATATCGTCGCGGATCGGACGGTGGAGGAGATCATCCAAAATCTCGAGTCCGAGGGCCTCGATCCGAGGCTGGACATATCCAGGGGAGCCCTGAGCATCCTTGACCACAGCAAGACCTACACCCGCCGGGCGGCCTTCGACCCCGATATCATGATCGCCGATCTTGTCGAGGAAACTCAGAACGCCTTATCCCGGGGCTTCTCCGCCCTGAGAATCACGGGCGAGATGAGCTGGGCGCTCCAGGGACACCCGGGATCGGACCGGATCATGGAATATGAAGCGAAACTCAACCGGGATTTTTTCCCTCAGCGTGCCTGCCTGGCCCTCTGCCAATATGACAGATTGAAATGTCCTCCGGAGATCATCAAATCCGCCATTCTGACCCATCCCTACATCATCCATGAAAACCGCATCTCCAGGAATTTCTATTACATTCCCCCGGAGGAATTCCTCGACAAAAAACAGCCGGATCTTGTCGTGCGGCAATGGCTGGAAAACATCAAGCGCGAAAACCTGCATGAGGTCCGATATCAGGTCTTCCTGGAATCGACGTCCGATCCGGTCTTTTTGAAGGATGAGCGGTTTCGCTATATCATGGCCAACCGGGCCTTTCTGAATTTTCTCGGAAAACGGGAGGAGGAGGTGTTGGGCCGAAAGGATTCCGACCTCCTGCCTCCGAACATCGCCGCATCGTTCCGGTCGACGGACGAAAAGGTGCTGCAACATGACGGTCTTATCGGCCATGAGGAAGTCATCGACGGACGCATTTATGAATCGCGCCGGTTTCCCGTGCCCATGAGCAGAGGTCATGCGGGTATCGGCGGGATCCTGCGCGACGTCACGGACCGGAAGAACGCCGAGGCCACCGTTCGAAAGAGCGAGCGCAAGTACCGGGATTTTTTCAGAACCTCCCGGGATTGCATTTTCATCACCTCCCCCGAGGGGCGTTGGGTCGATTTCAACGATGCGGCCATGGAGCTTTTAGGTTACAATGAACGCGCCGAACTGGCCGCCGTGCCCATTCAGGATACCTACGCCGATCCTGGAGAAAGAAAACATCTCTTGGAGCTGCTGCAGGGGCGGGATTTTTTAAGAGATCATCCCCTCGATCTCAAGCGCCGGGATGGGACCGTCATTCATGTCCTGATCACCGTCGCGGTTCTCCGCGATGTCGAAGGCCGCATCGAATCCCTTCAAGGCACACTCCGGGACGTCACGGAACAGAAACGGGCCGAGGCGAAATTGAAAACGGCATTGAGGGAAAAGGAGATTCTTCTCCGGGAAATCCACCACCGCATCAAGAACAACATGCAGATCATTTCGAGCCTGCTCAGCCTGCAGGCTCGTACGGTTCCCAGTCCCGAGCTGAAAGAGATTCTGGCCGTCTTCCAGGGCCGTCTCAAATCCATGGCCCTCATCCACGAAAAGCTCTACCAATCGAAGGATTTCTCCGCCGTCGATTTCCGGAGTTATATCGAAGTCCTGACGGCCCACCTTTTTTCGCTGTCCGGTTCGGAGAGGCAGGGCATCCGGGCGGAACTCGACGTCGAGGACGTCCGGCTCGACATCAACCGGGCCATTCCCTGCGGCCTGATCATCAATGAGCTCGTGTCCAACGCCCTGGCCCACGCCTTTCCCGAGGGCCGGTCCGGGGCGGTGCGCATCGCCATGAAAGCGGAGGAGGGCGACCGGTTTGAATTGACGATCGCCGACAACGGATGCGGCCTTTCGGCAGGTGTGAATGTCGCTGATCCGGCCACGCTCGGCCTTCAGATCGTCCGGGATCTCGTGCAGCAGATCGACGGCACACTCTCGCACACCGCGTCGGATGCGGGGACCTTATTCACCATCCATTTCTAGTCTGATTATTCACAAAACGCCGAAATTCATTTCAGGGCGATCGTGGTTGAGGCCGCTCCCCCCTTGACGCTGTCGTAAGTAAAGGTTGCGCTGCCCGACCCCTTGACGACGTACATGACAGTCCGCGTCGTCCGGCCCGGATGCCCGTTGCGGACGACAATGCGCTTGAGGTCCTTCTGGTCGATGAGATCGACCGTCGAGGGCCGGACCTGATAGAGCGCCAGGTTGTCGATGAAGCCGGCCGCAACGACTTCCAGGTTTTTCCCTTCGAGACGCATCAGATCGGGGCGGACGACGTTGTTGCGGGCCGCTTTCTCCAGGATGGTCGGCGTGACCTTCGGATTCGAAACCTCGACGAAGACGCGGAAGACGCCGCCGCCGGATTTCTCGACCGAAGTCTCGCCGATCCGGATGAGCGGCATCTCGTCGGCCTGGTAGATCGTGAACGCGGCGTTTCTGTGGCACATCTCTTCGCTCATGAAACGCGGCGGAATCCGGCCGTGATATTTTTTCCAGGCTCCGCCGATCTCGATCCGGCCGAACTGCGGGTGGTCGAAAGGCTTCCAGTCGAGATACTGGTCGCCGAACTCCAGGTGGCGGTCGAAGAAGTCGCGGGCCACGGCCGGGGCGATGGGCGATTGCGGATCCTTCTGCTGGTCCTTGAGAGCCTGGCTCGTGAAATACTGTTCGCTGCTCCAGAGCTCGTTCGAAAAAGACAGGATCCCCAGGCCGTCGTTCGTCCAGTCGATGAATCCGCCGTGGACCGTGTAGAGCCCGGACCAGATGACGAGATACCGGTAAAAGGGCAGCATGCGCTCGCCGGTCCTGGCGAGTTCATCGTAGGCCTGGACGTCGCTGAAGGGATATTCTCCGGCGCCTTCCGCTCCCGGGCCGCGGAGGATCATTCCGCCCGAGTTGTGATAGGCCTGCAGCCCGGCAATGTTGGGGTGGGTCATCAGGAAGTCGTTGACCGCGCGGGTTTCGGGAAGCTGGAAGGGATAGTCCATGGCACCGCGCTGGATGTAGTCGGGCTGCCAGTCGCTCGCCCAGTTCCGGTTGGCGTCATAGCTTCCGGGACCGTCCTCGTCGACGAATCCGTCGCCGTCGTCGTCGAGGCCTTCCCAGCCGAGATGGATGTAGTCGCCCGTCTCGCCCGGCGGGACCGGTTCGATCATATTCGGGTTGGTGGGCGAAATCCGGTGCGTGCCCCGGCCGGGAACATGCTTCCGCATCTGTTCGATGAAGCCGTTGCCGTTGAGATCGTTCGGGCCGTCCTCGTCGAAGAGTCCGTCGCCGTCGTCATCGACCGGGACGTGGCCGGTACGGGCCGACCGGTTGGCCTCCGCCATGAAATATTGCCGGCCGTCGGGATTGACGGTCGGGATGATGTAGAAGACCCGTTCGTCGACGATCCGGGTGAGGTCGGGGATCCGGCCGTAGTTTTCCATCATGTACCAGATGGTATACAGGCAGACCTCGGCGCCCTGGATCTCGTTGCCGTGGATGTTGGCGTCGATGTACATGGCCGCCTTGCTCATCTCGGGGCCCGTGTCGGGATTGTTGACGACCATGAGGAGAATGTCGCGGCCCTGGTAACTCTTGCCGATCGATTTGACCGTCAGGAACTTGGGCCAGGCGGCCTGGAGGCGCCTCATGTCGGAGTAGAGCTCATCGACGTCTCGCCACCGATTGAAATCGATTTTCAACTTGAAGGGCGGATCGGACGCTTTCTGCCCCGGCGCGGAAACGGCGGCCGGACCGATGGAAAGGCTGAACAAGGCGGCCAGCCCCAGGATGACGATCGTTTTGAAAGAGGCGGTTTTCATTGCGGTTCTCATCGGGTTCCTCCCTTCATCTCAACACGACCGAGGCCGTGTCGGCTCCACCTTTCTGCGACACGACCCGGATCTCCACCTTGTCTCCGGGCTTGCCGCGGATGAGCCATTCGAATTTCGCCCGGCGGCCGGAGCCGTCGAGAGCCGATAGGAAGTTCGTCTTGGGGTTTCCGGCGATGACGTCGTCGGGCGGAACCTGGATCTGCACCATGATCGGCCGCGACCCCCGGGATGCGACACCCTGGGCCAGGGCCGTCGGCAGAAATCCGCTATTTTCGATCTCCGCCTTGATATGGAAGAATCCGCCGCCGTGGGCCGTCACATCGGTCGAGGCGAAACGGACCCTGGGGAAATGCGAAAGAAGGTGAAGCGCGAACTTGGCGTGCGCTTCTCCAAGACCGGGAAGAGCGGAGGCCGGAGGATTGGATAAGGCATGGGGCTTGAACCCCCCGATCTCGACTTCGCCGAGTTCCGGATGTTTGAATTTCGTCCAGGAAACGAATCCGTCGATGCCCTCGGCATCCATCCATTTGAGCATCTCCCGGTCGATTCCGGATGCGGCGGCGGGCGCGGCGGCGGTTTCGGCGCCGCGTCCGGCCATCATCTGGCGCATGAACTGGGCGCCGCCTCCCGCCGCGGCCATGGCCGGCCTTTCTGCGGCCGGAGTGGGCGTCCGGCCTGCGGCCTGCGGTGTGGCCGCGCGCTGAGGGGCCGGTGCGGGGATCCCCCAGCCCGGGGTCGAAAAGGACGGGACGCCGAACTGGAAGTAGCCGTATTGGAAAAAGGCGCCCTTGGCTTCCCGGACGGGGGGAAGACGGCGAATGCCGGTGAGTTCGACATAGGTCTCGCCGATCGCGCGGAAATATTCGATGTCGGCGGCGTTGACCGTGACGGCCGGATTTCGGGCGGGCATGCGCGGGCGTCCCGTCTGTTCAGGCTGTGCGGACCTCTGGAACAGCGCCAGCATGGAGGGATCGAAGAACCCGCCGCCGGCCATGCGTCCGAATCGCCCGAACGGGGATCCGGTCTGGAACATGCCGGTCTTCGCGGCATCGGTGACCGATTCTTCGGCGAACCGCAGAAGGTCGATTCCGCGCTCGGGCCCGAGACGGCCGGTGCGGTCGGGAGGAACGACGAGGTTGTCGCTTGCGCCGAATGTCAGGATCGCGGCGACGTTCCGGCGCGCGACGATCCAATCCATAAGGGCCTGGGATTCGGCCTCGCTGATCATGTGGGGACCGGCATCGGGCTGATAGTAAGGATAGGCATGGGTGAAATTGCGATTGATGTCCGTACCGCCCGGAGGATCCTCGGCGATGAAACCGTCGCCGTCCATGTCGCGGCCTTCCCAAAACACCTTGTAAACGCCCTTTTCGCCTTTCCCGGCCTCGGCCCGGCGCAGGAGCCGCGGCTCTTCGGGGTCGGCGATATAACGGCCGTCGGGCGACTCGACGCGCATGACGGTGATGACGCCGTCCTTGTTCAGATCTTCGGGACCGTCTTCGTCCGTTCGCCCGTCGTTGTCGAGATCCCGGGGAGAAAGGTTGGTTCGCCGGCCCGTCTTGACGGACGCAAACATGTCCTCGGCGCCGTCCGGATTCATTCGGGGCGCGATATAGACGGTCTGTTCATCAAGACATCGCTTGACTTCGGGGTCCCTGGCATAGTTTTCAAGGAGATGGCGGGCCAAGTGAAGGGCCAGGGCGCTGCCGACGATCTGGTCGGCTTCGAAGTTGGCCCCGACGAAAAGCGCCGGGCGTTGTCCGGGAGGAACTCCGGCGGCGTTGGCGATTTCCAGAAGCCAGATGTCGCGGCCTTCCCGGGTCTTTCCGATCGATTGGAGGCGGGCGAGGTTCTTGTGGCCGGATACGAGACCGCGGAGAGAAGCGGAGAGGGTCTCATGATTCATATATCCGGCCGTCTCATTCTTGGCCGCCGGGACGGCAGCCGGGACAGCCGACGAAGCCAGGAAAAAGACCGCCAGAACGGCCGCCGAAATCCCGGCCCGGTTCCTTGTTCGGAATCGATTGTTCACATCCACCTCCTGTTTCCGGGGCGCGCGGATCGCGGCTCCCGGTCGATATCAAAGATTTGTAAAAAACCCAGACACGTTCATGGGAAATAATGAATACCTGCATTTCCGGGAATAGCGGGAATATCCGAAGAAAGCCCTCGAGTCAAGGGGGCTGTGAAATCGCTCATAAGATATATTAGACGCATTTCAAACGTATTTCTTCCCTGTTCCTCAGATCTTCAGGTGCTTTTTTCGGTTTCGTTGAAAGCTTGTAACGCTGTTTTTCCAACCAAAAACACAGTTCTAAGCAATTTTTCAAACTGATGAATTTTCTTATCAACTATTCAATAAGGCCGGCGGCCTTGAGGATCTCCAGGTAATTGAAAATCGCCGGCAGGGTGGACTGACGCTCAAACTGGGCGTCGAGCATGTGCTTGATATCCAGGACACTGCGACGTCCGTTGATCAGAAGCTGAAGCTCGAACGTGTTGGCCAACCACAGATCGCCGCGGCCCATGATCGGATATTTGTCCCGTATTTCCTTGGGGACCTGGTTGATGTATTTGCGATATTCGGCATAGCCCTCGGCCGCCACTTTGGGTGTCGGGCGGGGCACGATGTTCGCCGCCTTTTTTTCGAGATCGGTCATGACGGGCCGCACGGGAGCGACACCGCGGTTTCGGGCCAGGGTTTCCATATGAACCTGAAGGGCATCGACATGAGCCTGCCCCAGGGCATCCACAGTCTTTTTCATCCGGTCGATCACGGCACCCACGGATTTTTTGTCCTGGGCCAGTTCGAGAATGGAGTCCAGCGTTTCTTTCTCGTTCATGACGGCGGCCCGGATCCGGGATCGGGCGGCCTTGTCGGCCGCGGCCAGGTCGGCCGCATCGGAAGAATTCAACGTCTCCATGGCCGCCATGAGCTGATGTCCCAGGCGCCGGGCGGCGTTGCTCGCCGTTTCGCCCGCGATGCGGGCGGCCATGGCATCATCGGCCGAAGCCACGATATAAGCGCCGGCGGCGCCGATCACGGCAACGCGCCGAAGCTGGGTCGGATCGGACTTGTCGGCCAGATCCCCCGACATGTGATACCACTGATCGGGCCAGGCGATCATCATGATTCCCGGAACCCGGACGGCCCAGTCGTTGAAGACCATGTGGTCGGAGGCGCCGTAATGGGTCTCGATGGAATAGTGGAATGGTTCGTCGGCGCCGAAGGGCGCGACGATGCGCCGCGGGACGCGATCGGGGGTGCTGCGGTTCTGAATGCGTTCGCGATTGCCTTCCCCGACGTAGCGATAGACGTTTTCCATGACGTCGTTGATATAGTGGGGATTGCCGTAAGTCGTGCGCATCAGGCAGAAGAACGAATTGTTCTTCGACAGCCACTCGCCGACCATGTCCATGTTGATGTTGCAGAGGGTCTTTTCCATGAGATCCCTGTTGGCCTGGACCCAGCGGCCGATCCCCGAGAATTCCGGACCCCAGATGAAGCGGATGCTCCGTCGCGGCCGGGGGATCCGCCCCTCTTCGATCAGGGTGTGGAGGACCCGGGCGCACTCGAGAATGGCGGCGCTTCCCGAGATGTTGTCGTTCGCCCCCTGCTTTTGATATCCCTCGAACAGGTGCGCCGAAAAAATGATTTCTCCGGCTTCAGGATCCGTGCCGGGGATTCGGCAGACGACGTTTTCCAGGTCGACGGTTTTCGTTTCCGCCTCGACTTGGGCATGGGCCACGATTTTTTCTCCGGCCAGAAGGCGGGCCTTGAGAATGGATCCTTCGCGGAAATTGAGATAGAAACCGAATTTGGGCGTTTCGGTCGACGTGTCCCGCCAACTGCGGATCCCGCTCCACGGGATCTGATGAACCGGGTCGAAGGTCGCTCGGGTCATGCTGATCGCGATGACGCCCACGGCGCCCTGGCGAAGGCAGGCTTCGGTATGGACTCCGGGCAGGCTGCCCTCCGTGACGACGATTTTTCCTTCGACGCCGGCCGCCTCGATCTCGGCTTTCGTTCCGCGGCCGACCCAGACCAGCTCGGCCTTCGCATCGGTGTTCGAACTCCAGGCGGCCAGTTGGGAGAGCTCGTCATGAATCGAGGCGATTTTCCGCCGGCCCGGAGAGACTTCCCAAAGATCGCCTCTCAGCGGCCGCCAGGAGGGCCCGCCGGGGAACACCGCGACTTCGACATCGGACAAACCATAGCTTTTGAGCTTGCGGAGGATGACCTGGGTTTCGAAAAAGTATCCGTCATATTCCTCATCCAGGCGTTCACGGTTGAAGGCGTTGATCTCGGCGATGGTTTTCCAGGCCGCCTCCCCCGACGTTTCGCCGACGATTTCGTCCATTTGGGCCTGGGGAAGGAAGGTCCAGTACAGCCACGGCGTATACTGGGCGGCCGCCGCCGCAATCAAAACCAAAAAAGCCGCCGCAAAAACCGGGATGCGAATTTTATGGGACATCATTTCTCCTTATTCGGAAGGGGACCGGCTACAGGCCGTACTTCGCGATGAGCTCCTGCTTCGTTTTGCCCAGGATGTCGAACCGCTTTCCGACCTTGATGAAGGCGTCAAGAGCCTTGTCGAGGTGGTGGATTTCGTGGCCGGCCGAGATCTGCGTCCGGATCCGGGCCTGGCCCTGCGGGACCACCGGGAAGAAAAAGCCGATGGCGTAAATGCCTTCGTCGTAGAGGGCCCGCGAGACGTCCTGGGAGAGCTTGGCGTTGAAGAGCATGACGGGGACGATGGGCGTGTCGCCGTCCTTGAGAATGAATCCGGCCTCGGTCAGCCCCTTCCGCCAGTAGGCGGTGTTCGTCTCCAGTTTGTCCCGCCGCTCGGTCGAGGCCGAGAGAATCTCGAGAACCTTCAGCACGCCGGCCACGACGACGGGGGCGATGGTGTTGGAGAAGAGATAGGGACGGGCCCGCTGGCGGCACATCTCGACAAGTTCGCGGCGGCCGCTGACGCAGCCCCCGGACGCTCCGCCGAGCGCCTTGCCGAAGGTCGTCGTGATGATGTCGATCTCGCCCATCACGCCGCACTTCTCGTGCGTCCCGCGGCCGGTCTTGCCGATGAATCCCGAAGCGTGGGAGTCGTCGACGAGCAGCATGGCGTCGTATTTGGCACAGAGCGCGACCATCTCGTCGAGCTTGGCCGTGTCGCCGTCCATGGAGAAGACGCCGTCCGTGATGACGAGCTTGAGACGGCGGTCGGCATGAAGCTGGAGCTTGGATTCGAGATGGGCCAGGTCGGAGTGTTTGAAGGTGTCGTGGATCGCGCTGCACAGCCGGATGCCGTCGATGAGCGAGGCATGGACCAGGCGGTCCGAAATCATGACGTCGTCCTTGGTCAAAACGGCCTCGAAGACGCCGGCATTGGCGTCCATGCAGGAGGGAAAAAGGAGCGTGTCCTCGGTCCCCAGGAACTCCGTCATCCGGGCTTCGAGTTCGCGGTGGATATCCTGCGTGCCGCAGATGAAACGCACGGACGACATGCCGTAGCCGCGCGAGTCCAGCCCTTCATGGGCGGCCTTGATCACGTCGGGGTGGCTCGACAGCCCGAGGTAGTTGTTGGCGCACATGTTGATGACTTTCCGGAGCGAGGCGCCGGCCGGATATTCGACCTCGATGTCGGCGGCCTGGGGCGAATGGATGAAACGCTCGACCTTGAAGATGCCCGCGTCCTGGAGCGCCTTGATCTGGTCCTGGTAGAGGGTGCGGATTTTTTCGGGAAAGGCCATGGGGGATCTCGGATCAGCCCTTTTTCTGAACGAACCGGGTGACGAGGTCGGCGATCTTGTCGACCGAGTCGAAGGCCTCGGGCGTGGCATCGTCGTCGGGGATCTGGATTTCGTACCGGTTCTCCAGGAACCGCTTCAGGGAGACCATGGAAAACGAGTCCACGATGCCGCCCGAAATGAGGGGGGTGTCGTAGGCCAGGGGGTCGCTGTCGTCCTCAAGGTATTCCTTGGTGACATAGTCAAGAATGATGTCCTTCAGTCCTTCCATAATCGATTCTCCTTCCAAATCAATATCATTGCTATTTAGCATCAATCATTCACGAGTTGAGACGGCTGCTCAGAAAACCTTCTGTCTGTGCTTGAGTCGGGTCATACATGGGCATTTTTATGAATGAATGATGCTAATCGTTTTCGAGGGTGGAGGTGTCGCCGATCTCCTCGCCCCATTCCCTGGCGTGGAGGATGCGTCGCATGATCTTGCCGCTGCGCGTCTTGGGCAGGGCGTCGACGAACTCGATCTCCTGCGGCATGGCCAGCGGCGAGAGCTTCTTGCGGATGAAGTTCATGATCTCCAGGTCGAGATCCTTGGAGGCCGTGAAGCCCGGTTTGAGAGCAACGAAGGCCTTGACGACCTCGAGATTGATCGGGTCGGGCTTGCTGACGACGGCGGATTCGGCGACGGCCGGATGCTCGAGCAGCGCGGACTCGACCTCGAAAGGGCTGACGAGATGGCCGCCGGTGTTGATGACGTCGTCGTCGCGGCCGACGAACCAGAAGTAGCCGTCGGCGTCGATCCGGGCCCGATCACCCGTGATGTACCAGCCGTTCCGGAATTTCTTGGCGAAGGCCTCCTCGTTTTTCCAGTAGCCGCGCATCATGGACGGCCAGCCCGGCTCCAGGGCGACAAGTCCGATTTTGCCGGGCTGGGCGTGGGGCCGTCCGGTGGCCGGATCGAGGACGGTTCCCCGAATGCCGGGAAACGGCTTGCCCATGGATCCCGGCCGGACTTCCATCCCCGGGTAGTTGGAGATGACGATGCAGCCGGTTTCGGTCTGCCAGAAGGTGTCGAGGAAGGGCAGGCCGAAGACCTTCTGGGACCAGACAACGGCTTCGGAATTCAGGGGTTCGCCGACGCTGGCCAGGTGGCGCAGGCAGGACATGTCGAACTTCGGGATGAGGGCGTCTCCCGCCTTCATGAGCGACCGGATGGCCGTCGGGGCCGAGTACCAGACCGAGATCCGGTGTTTTTCGATGAACTTGTACCAGGCCTCGGCCGAGAAACCGGCGTCCAGAACACACTGCGTGATCCCCAGGCTGAAGGGGGCGATGATGCCGTAAGAGGTCCCCGTAACCCAGCCGGGATCGGCCGTGCACCAGTAAATGTCGTCATCATGAAGGTCGAGAACCCACTTGGCCGTCAGGTATTGGGAGATGAGCGAGTAGTGGACGTGGTGGACGCCCTTGGGCTGACCCGTCGTTCCCGACGTGTAGTGCAGGACCGAGGGCGACTCGGCCTTGGTCGGGAAGATGTCCAGCTTTTCGATGGCCGGCGCCGTCTCCAGAGAAAAGGTGACTTCCCGGTCGCGCAGAGGCGCCTTGCCGTCGTGGTCGACGATGATGATGTGCTTGAGATGGGGCAGCTTGTCGAGGATCTTTCGGAGCTTGGGGGCGTGCTTGCGCTGGGTGATGACGGCCGTCGTTTCGGCGTTCGACAGGCGGACATAGAGCGACTCGTCGCCGAAGGCCGAAAACAGGGGCTGAACGATGGCCCCGATCTTCAGGACGCCCAGGAACCCCAGATAGAGTTCGGGGATGCGGTCGAGGAACAGGCAAATCCGGTCGCCGTCCGTAAGGCCCAGGCCGCGGAGAAAGGCGCCGATGGCGTTGGAGGCCAGCCGGATGTCGTTATAGGTGAAGCGCTTTTCGGCCCCGGAGTGGCCTTCCCAGATGAGGGCGGGCTTGTCGCCTTTGCCCATGGCGCAGATGCGGTCGGTGCAGTACCAGCCGATGTTGATGTCATCGCCCGGCTTGTAGCCGAGTTCCTGCTCGGAGATGGACCAGGAAAAATTCTCGAGGCGTTCTTCGTAGGATCCGATGTGTGACATGACACTCCTTGTGCCTATTCGGCAATTTTTTCGAGGACGACGACGGCCGCCGCCGTCTCCTTCAAATGAGACAGGGACACATGCATTCCCGCGATGCCGTTCGCCTCGCAGAAATCCCTGACTCGACCGTGAACGGCCAGGCCGGGACGTCCCCGCTCGTCATTGACGATTTCGATGTCCTCGAAGCGAAGGCCGTCCCGCCAGCCGGTGCCGAGAGCCTTGAGGAAGGCCTCTTTGGCGGCGAACCGGGCGGCAAAGTGCTCTTCGCTCCGTTTTTTCGATTCGCAATACGCGATTTCCCGCTCCGTGAACAGACGGGCTTTCAACCCCGCCGTCCGGGCGAGATTGCGGGCCATCCGCGGAACTTCGATTATATCCAGGCCGAGGCCGAAAATCAACGCGCGAGGTCCGTGCATCGCCGCCTATTATAAGGGATTGCGCCGGATTTATCGACACCCCGCATTGAGTCATCTATCACTCTTCCGCAGAGTCGGGACACTTCAAGGGGAGTGTCCTCTTCCCCTGACGGAGACAACGCCATTCTCTTTAATCTATCATCGTTTTTCTTAGGATGGCATTTTTGGCGCTAAAAAAGCTGCTCTAAGACTTTTTGTTCAGCTTGAAAAAATCACAAATGCTTTATTTACTGCGATTTCCCAAAGCCAAGCAACGTTCTCCAACAACGCGGAACTTGTCGACGGCGAAGGCGATCTGTTCCGGGCTGTGGGCGGCGCTGATCTGAACCCGGATCCGCGATTTCCCACGGGGAACGACCGGGAAATAGAAACCGATGACGTAGATTCCTTCCTTCAGGAGTTCGTCGGCAAAGCGCTGGGACAACGCGGCGTCGTTCGGCAAATGACCGAGGAGGATGGGAACAATGGGGTGGGTCCCGGGAATGATGCGGAAGCCGGCCGCCGTAATTTGCTCACGGAACATCCGGGTGTTTCTTTCGAGGCGATCCTTGAGTTCGGTCGACTCCCGGAGGATCTTGAGGACTTCGAGAGTGGCTCCGGTGATGGCCGGAGACAGCGAATTCGAGAAAATGTAGGGGCGCGACCTCTGGCGGAGAAACTCGATGATCTCTCTCCGGCCGGAGATGCAGCCGCCCGAGGCCCCGCCCAGGGCCTTGCCGAAGGTCGTCGTGATGATGTCCACGCGGCCCATGACCCCGCAGTGCTCGTGGGTACCGCGGCCCGTCGGGCCGACGATCCCGGTGGCGTGCGAGTCGTCGACCAGAACCAGGCTGTCGTAGCGATCGGCCAGGTCGCAGATCCGGT
Organism: Acidobacteriota bacterium; assembly: GCA_033549365.1. Taxonomy (NCBI): domain Bacteria; kingdom Pseudomonadati; phylum Acidobacteriota; species Acidobacteriota bacterium. Next base: position 27,047 of record JAWSUF010000002.1, on the reverse strand, counting down.
CCAGGCGGGCGATGATGCCGTCCATGGAGAAAACGCCGTCGGTCACGATGACCCGCACCCGGGCATCCCGGGCCTCCTTCAGGCGGGCTTCGAGTTCGTCCATGTCGTTGTTCCGGTAGATCAGGCGCCGGGCGCGGCAGAGACGGACGCCGTCGATGATCGAGGCGTGGTTGAGCTCATCCGAAATGAGGGCCGCGTTTTCGTCAAAGAGCGGCTCGAAGACGCCGCCGTTTGCATCGAATGCCGAAGAATAGAGAAGCGTGTCGTCCATGCCCAGGAATTCCGAAAGGGCCTTCTCCAAATCTTTATGGACCTGCTGGGTGCCGCAGATGAAGCGGACGGAGGCCATGCCGAAACCCCAGCGGAAAAAGGCATAGTTGGCGGCGGCCATGACCCGGGGCTCGTTGCAGAGACCGAGATAATTATTGGAGCAGAAGTTGAGGACTTCGAGTCCGCTTTCGGTCTTGATCTCAACGCCCTGGGTCGTCGTCAGAACCCGCTCTTCCTTGTAAAGACCCTCGGATTTAATGGTTTCAATCCGGTTTTTCAGCTCTCCCATGAATGTTTTCGACATGCTTCTTTCCCGCTACCGCCGGTGCGCCAGGCCGGCCGAGGCCTGATCCGTCGGCATGACGATCATCTGGCTGATGTTGACATGCGGCGGCCGGTCGGCGCACCAGACAACGGCATCGGCGATGTCGTCGGGCGAAAGCGGGGTCAGCCCCTGGTAGACTTTTTTCGCCCGTTCGCCGTCGCCGTGAAAGCGGACCAGGCTGAACTCGGTTTCAACCATCCCCGGATCGACCGATGAAACTCGGATGCCCGTCCCGCTGAGGTCCAGGCGCAGGGCCCGGCCGAGAGCGTTCACGGCAAACTTGCTCGCGCAGTAGACGTTGCCGCCGGGATAAACTTCGTGTCCGGCGATGGATCCGATGTTGACGACATGGCCGCGACCGCGCTCGACCATGCCGCGGATGACGGCGCGGCTGACATAGAGAAGCCCTTTGACGTTCGTGTCGATCATCTCTTCCCAGTCCCGGATCGATCCTTCATGGATCGGACTCAGGCCGCGGCTGAGTCCGGCGTTGTTGACCAGGATGTCGATATTTTTCCATTCGGAGGGAAGGACGGCGACGGCGGCATCGACGGCTTCCCGGTCCCGGACATCAAGAGCGAAAACATGAATATCGATTCCGGCGGATTTACGGAGTTCGGAAGCCAAGGCTTCGAGACGATCCAGACGCCGGGCGCTCGCCAGAATCCTCGCGCCCCGGGCGGCAAAGGCCCGGACACAGGACCGGCCGATCCCCGAACTCGACCCCGTGACATAAACAATTCGATCTTTAAACGACATGGCGGCCACCTCCGTTTTCAGCCTTACAGGATATCCCAGTCGACCGGGTGCAGGAAAGCCTGGAATTCAATTGATCATCCGCCTCATCATAACCCAAAACACCGCATTTCGCACGGATCCGGTTATCATGCCGGCTGCAACCCTGCATTCGAATTCTGAATCTGATTCTCCCTGGACCCCACCGGCATGATATAATGATGATCAATTGCAGGTCGGAGGCCGAACGATGCCCAACTTAGAGTTCGACAAAGCGAAGATCGCCGCATTTTGCCGTAGGAATCATATTCGGCGGCTTTCAATGTACGGATCAGCGTTGCGGGCGGATTTCCGCCCCGACAGCGACATCGATCTTCTGGTCGAATTTGATCCGGATCGCATCCCCGGCCTTTTCGGCATCTCCCGGATGGAGAGAGAATTATCGGCCCTGTTTGGAGGACGGAAAGTGGACCTGCGCACTCCTGAAGACTTAAGCCGATATTTTCGTCGTCAGGTCCTTGATGAGGCTGAGGTTCAGTATGCACAAGGATGACACGACGCGTTTGAGGCATATGCTGGATGCAGCCCGCGAAGCCATCAGCTTTGTCAAGGCTCGGACACGAGCCGATCTGGACATCGACCGCAAATTGGTTTTGGCATTGGTCAAATCCATTGAGATCATCGGCGAGGCGGCTTACAGAATGTCTAAAGCCGCGCGAAATCAATATTCAGACATTCCTTGGGATGACATTATCGGGATGCGTCACCGTCTTGTTCATGCCTATTTCGATATCAACTTGGATATCCTCTGGAGAACCGTTCAGGATGACCTTCCGCCGCTGATCGCCAAGCTGGAACGCACCATCCCGAGTCCTTGATCATCGGATTCGAGGATCGACAACCGTCCCAATGCTTGCTTTTTCAGAGAACTGATGTCTTTCAAATAACTCCTCAGGCTGGTCGAGCGGATGCTTAGATAATGCATTCAGAGGTGCTCGATCAGGATTTTGACGCCGATGGCGATCAGCACGAGGCCGCCGGAAAGTTCGGCCCGCTTTCCGGCCACGCGGCCGGCGACAGGTCCGAGAACGGCGCCGAGAACGGTGAAAAAGAAACAGACGACGCCGATGACGACGGCCGGAAAGAGGATGGGCTCGCCCATGACGCCGATCCCGAGTCCGACGGCCAGGGCGTCGATGCTCGTGGCCACGGAGAGAAGGAAAAGGGAGCCGCCGCGGGTCGGATCTGTCCGGCAGGCATCATCGCCTCCCTTTTTCCGGAAGGACTCGAAAATCATGCGGCCGCCGACGAAAAGAAGAAGCCCGAAAGCCGCCCAATGGTCCCATTTTTCGATGATATGAACGACGGATGATCCGGCCGCCCAGCCGACGATCGGCATGGCGAACTGGAAGAAGCCGAAGGCGGCGGCGAGCCGCAAAATCTGTCCGCGCTGAAGCCCGCCCCGTCCGCAGCTTGCACCCAGAGCGACGGCGAAGGCGTCCATGGCCAGGCCGACGGCGATCCCGAGAATCACGACAACGCTCATGGTTCACTTCCGTGCACGGCCCGCCATGATAGCATGAAGTTTTTGAGAATCTCCGGCAGAAGGTCGTCGAGAAAATCCGCGGGTGATGCGATCTTGAAGGAAAGGCGGCTTTTTTCAATCTTCAGGAGATGCTTGACGTCGCACGTGACAAGGATATCGGCTTTTCCGGAAATCGCGGAGGCAATGACCGGCAGGTCTTTTGCCGCCGTCAAGCCGACAAGAGGCGCAAGATCGCCTTCCGAAGGCAAGGCCACAATTTCGGGATTCATCAGCTTCAGAGCCGTGCGGAACGTTGAAAGCGCGGCCGGCAGCTTCACCCTGAGGGTTCTTTCGATTTCGCCGATGTTATAGGCTCCCGTCATTGGTTTGAGAGCGGGAAGATCGAGACTCAGGATGTCGAGAATGATACGTGGCGCACCCCGGTCGGAAAAAAGTCCCGACACGATGACGTTCGAGTCCAGAAAAATCCTAGTCTTTTTCCCTGGCATGGGATTCGTCGCGCATCCGGGCTCTTGCGTCGTCCAGGCCGTCAATCAGCTCTTTCAGGGACAGACCCGAAGTTTTGAGCATCCGCCGGAGCTCCCGGCGGGCGTCCTCGAGTTTCAGCGACCTGGGCGTCACCAGAAGAGAATCCCCGATCGGGATGAGGGTCACGCTCTGACCCTCCTCCATATAACCCGCTTCCCGGATTTTTTTAGGAATGGTCAATTGGCCCCGCGATTTGACCTCCGCGGCATAAGGCTTCGGTTCCGCCATGATGGATCTCCTCCGGATTGCTGATTTCAGAATAGCGGAATTCCGTCATTTCGTCAACAAACGCAGGAAGCACATCGGCCTTCTTTCTATGATGATGTGATGCAAATACTTTCTTGATCGCCTCCTTTCTTTTTCTTCTTTTTGCCTTCTCTTTAGGTCTTGTGGACCATCCTTCTATCCGTGCCCTTGGCTCGAAAGCCATGTCCGCACACACTCTAACGTCAGGTCCCGGCCCCTTAACCTATGAAACAATGCGACCTTCTCAAGTCCATTAAAGAATGCCTCAAGGCGACCGAGTTATCTCCGATAAGGAATGTAATTGCGTTGCTCCTTCCAAACCTTGTAGATAATGGTCAACAATCGCCTGGCCGTGGCCACTTTGGCTTTATTGGCGCCTTTTCTTCGGCACAGACGCTCGTAAAAGCCGCGCAGGTCAAAATCCGCCCGGATGGCCGGCCAGACCGCTTCCACCGCCGCCCAGCGCAACCAGCGATTCCCGGCCCGAATGATTTTGCCGTGATAGGTCTTATCCCCGGAGCTGTGGATCGAAGGAATGACCCCGGCGTAGGCATGAAGATGGGCCGCGTCGGAAAACCGGTTCAGGTCGGCGATCTCCACGGCCACCAGAACCGATAAATATTTTCCGAACCCGGGAATGGTTCGGATGAGCTGAGCTTCCCGGATCTCTTCATAGAGCTTTTCGACAAGCGCGGTCGATTCCGCGATCTTTGTCTCTAAATGCCGGTGCGTTTTCAGCAGCGCCAGCAGGAGTCTCATCTCCCCACGATCCAGATCCAGTCCCAGGAGCACCTTCTGACCTTTAGCGGAAAAAATATTGGTCTCCCGCGCAACTTCCCCCCGCACCTCTTCTTTCTGCTGAGCCAGAAACGCATAAACCCGGTTCTTCAGTGCCGTCATCGTGCGGACATAAAAAGCCCGCTGCCGCAAGACCCGCTGTGCTTGCCGGTTCTCCGGAGATCGCCGATAGACCTCCGGAATCATGTTCATCCGTAAAAGATGAGCCAGCACCTCGGAGTCGCGCTTGTCCGTCTTGATCTTCGCCCGAGCAATCGCCTTCACTTCATTCGGATGGGCGATTTTGACCGAAACCCCGATCTGCTCGAGAACATCCACCATCGTGTAGCTCGAACGGCCCGTCTCGATGACTGCTTCCAGCGCCTCCCCTCCTTCCAGGAACTTCTCGATCTCGGCCCGAAGGTTGGGAACCCGGGCCGATCGAAGTACCTGACCTTCCTTGTCCATCATCGTCATGTGGGAGTATTGACGATGATGGTCAATCCCGACATAATGCATCCGTGCACCTCCTAAAATAGAGTTTCCACCGGGGAGTCTATCAAACCCCCGGGGGAGGTGCATCACATCATCATGTTACCTATGAATAGATCGGGTATAATGGTTTTTCGAGATTTGCCATGACATCGAAAGAAACGATCGCGCTGCGGGGCGTCCGCGTCCACAACCTGAAGTCCGTCGACCTGGACATCCCGCTTTTCAAGCTCATCGTCGTTACGGGCGTCAGCGGCTCGGGCAAATCCTCCCTGGCCTTCGACACGCTTTACGCCGAGGGACAGCGCCGTTTCCTCGAATCCCTGTCCTCCTACGCCCGCCAGTTCCTCGAACGGATGGAAAAGCCCGACGCCGAATCCATCGAGGGCATTCCGCCGGCCGTGGCCATCCAGCAGAAGGCCTCGACCAAGAACCCCCGCTCGACCGTGGCGACAGTCACCGAAATCCACGATTATCTTCGGATTCTCTACGCCCGGGCGGGCGTCGTCCACTGCGTGTCCTGCGGCAAACCCCTTCAGCGCGACACAATCGACGCCATGGTCGAAACCCTCCTCGCCCTGCCTTACGGAACCCGGATTCTCATCGCCTTCGCCTGGCCGCGGGAAAACGGTCTGGCCAAGTTGAAAACGGACGGCTACCACCGGGCCGTTTCGAACGGCGACGTTCTCCCCGTCGAGGAGGCCTTCTCGCAAAATGCCGGCGCGGTCGACATTCTGGCCGACAAGCTGGCCGTCGACCCCGCGGAACGGGAGCGTCTCGCGGATTCCCTGGAGGCGGCCATGAAGCGCGGCGGCGGACGAGCCCGTGTGCTCGTCGAGGACGGCCGCGAGATCCTGTTTTCCGACCGGCTCGAATGCCGCACGTGCGGGATTTCGACCGAGGATCCCTATCCCAATCTCTTCTCCTTCAACAGCCCGCAGGGCGCCTGCTCCGAATGCAGCGGCTTCGGCGACCTGGCCGTCGTCGACCCGGCCAAAGTCGTCCCGGACCCGTCGAAATCCCTGGCCGACGGCGCCGTCGAACCCTGGACCAAACCGCTCTCACGCCCCTTCCAGCGGCGGCTCCTCAAGGAAGCGGCGGGCGCCGGCGTGCCGGTCGACATCCCATATCGCGATCTCACCCCCGACCAGCAGCGTTGGGTCTTCGAAGGCGGAAACGGCTATCGCGGCGTCAAGGGTTTTTTCGACCGGCTTCAGAGGAAAAAATACAAGGTCCAGGTCCGCGTCCTCCTCAGCCGCTATCGCTCCTACACGCCCTGCCCGTCATGCGGCGGCGTCCGCCTCAACCCGGAGGCCCGGGCCGTGCGGATCGGCGATCTTTCGATCGGCGATTTCCTGCGCCTGACCGTGCGCGAGGCCGCTGCATTCCTCGAAAAATACGAATCCGGGCTCAAGGACCATGAGCGGCCCGTGGCCGGCAAGCTCTCGACGGAGATCCGCAACCGCCTTCTCTTTCTTCTCGAAGTCGGCCTCGATTACCTCACCCTCGACCGCATGACTTTCACCCTGAGCGGCGGCGAGGCCCAGAGGATCAACCTGGCCGCGACGCTCAGCGCCTCGCTTGTCGGCACGCTGTTCGTCCTCGACGAGCCGAGCGTCGGCCTTCATCCCCGGGACAACGCCCGCCTCGTCGGCATCCTCAACTCGCTGAAGGACATCGGAAACACCGTTGTCGTCGTCGAACACGACCCCGACATCATCCGGGCCGCCGAATACATTATCGACCTCGGGCCGCGGGCCGGAGAGGCCGGAGGGCGCATCGTCTTTGCCGGTCCGGCGGATCGGTTCCTCAAGGATCGATCGTCCATCACGGCGGCCTACATTCGGGGAGAAAAGTCCATTCCCGTGCCGGACTCCCGCCGCCAGTCCCGCCGCGAGATCGTTGTTTCGGGCGCATCCAAACACAACCTCAAAAACATCGACGTCGCCCTCCCCCTCGGCGTCTTCACCTGCGTCACGGGCGTTTCCGGCTCGGGAAAAAGCACGCTGCTCTACGACGTTCTCTACAAGGGCCTAACCGGAACCTCCGACGGCGGATTTCGCGAAATCCGGGGCCGGGAATTTCTGGACAAGGTTCTCATCGTCGACCAGTCGCCGCTCGGCACGTCGCCCCGCTCCATCCCGGCGACTTACACCAAGGCCATGGACGGCATCCGCAGCCTTTTCAGCCGGACGCGCGAGGCCAAGGTCATGGGCTTCAGGCCGGGCTATTTCTCCTTTAACGCGGCGGGAGGCCGGTGCGAGCCCTGCGAAGGCGCCGGACGCCAGGTCGTCGAAATGCAGTTTCTCTCCGACGTCGTCCTGACCTGCGAGGCCTGCAAGGGAAAGCGTTTCAAGGACGAAATCCTCGACATCCGCTATGAAGGGAAAAACATCGACGACGTGCTGTCCATGACGGTCACGGACGCCCTTGACTTTTTCGCCGATCGGAAGGACATCGTCCGCAAGCTCTCGCCGTTGGCCGAGGTCGGGCTCGGCTACCTGAAGCTCGGCCAGCCGACGACGACCCTTTCGGGCGGCGAGCTTCAGCGCATCAAGCTCGCCCATCACCTCGTCCACGAGAAAGGCAAGCGCATCCTTTATCTTTTCGACGAGCCGACGATCGGCCTTCACCCCGACGACGTCTCGGTTCTTCTGGACTGTTTCCACAGACTTGTCGACGAGGGCCACACCGTGGCCGTGATAGAACACAACCTCGATGTCGTCAAGTGCGCCGATTACGTGATCGACCTCGGCCCGGAAGGCGGGGACAAGGGCGGCCGCGTCGTCGCCGCCGGCCCGCCGGAGGAGATCGTCCGCTCCCGCCGGTCCATCACCGCCCGCTACCTTAAACGTTATCTATCCTGATCTCAAGGGCGAGCCGATCTCAGCGCGTCGGTTTGGTTGCGACAATCTTGGCGCGCTCACAGTCCCGGAGCGGGAGCGGCCGGGTCGCCCGCAGCGACCATGGGAGGGTTTACCTTGCGTACTATCCGAAGAATCGGATGTCACAGTTATGGGTTCCTAGAAACATCCCAGTCCGATTAGCCTCCGGGTTCTTCAGAGACTCCAAACCCTTTTACGACCTTATGGAGGTGCCCCCATCATCTTAAAGCGTCCGTTTTCATATGTCTAGGGTGACGATAAGTCATGATGATTAGCCTTCACTCGCCGTTCCGGGAGGAGACCCGATCTTGGGCGCCGAGGATGTCTGAGCTTGAACAATCCTGCGGGTGGGATCGGGATGTGAGAAATACTCTGCAGATCGAAAGTCTGCCGTGCGAGTTCCGCAGGCGCCTCTCGGAACGGTGAGGGAACGGCGTTAAAAACCCGGACGGGAGCAAGGACGATCCGGCCGCGTCTTGCGAAGGGATCCCCCCGAGCCCGAAGAGCGGAAGCCGAACTTGAGATCGGGCTCGCTCTTTTCAAGCGTGCGGGTTCGTGATAACCTTTTTGAACTCAAGGAGAAGCAACCGGAGATGTTCGGCGAAATGATGGTCGATTACGCCTTGTCGGCCCGCCTGGGAGGAAATCATGGATGACATCGGCGAACGCTTTCAGCAGGAAACCAAATACCGGCGCGAGGCCATGGCCGGGCGAAAGCCCGCGGCCCTTCGTCCACCGCCCTTCCGAACGTTTCCCGATGCGCCGCGCATTTCCCTCGCTCCGCCCGAAACGAAGGGCGGACCCTCGTTGTGGGAAACGATGGCGGCGCGCCGCAGCGTCCGTGATTTCTCGGAGAAACCTCTTTCTTTGAGCGAAATGTCGCAGATTCTCTGGGCCGCGCAGGGCGTCACCGGGCGAACGGGCGGCTTCATTTTGAGAACAACGCCTTCGGCCGGTGCGCTCTATCCGGTTGAAACTTACGCCGCCGTCTTCAACGTCGAGGGTGTCGAACCCGGAATCTACCATCACGATGTTCACGGCGCGGCGCTGGAGCGCCTGCGGGAAGGGGATTTCCGCCGCGAAACCGCCCGGGCCGCCCTCCAGCAGGGCTTCGTCGCCGATTCGGCCTTCACGCTGATCTGGACGGCCGTTTTCGCACGGGCGGCCTGGAAATACGCGCAGCGCACATACCGTTACGTTTATCTCGACGCCGGGCATATCGCCCAGAATGCAGCCCTCGCCGCGACAGCCCTCGGCCTCGGCTCCTGCCAGATCTCGGCGCTCTTCGACGACGAGGTCAACGTCCTGGTCGGCGCCGACGGCATCGAGGAATCCGTCCTTTATATGACCTCCGTCGGTTGCTTGGCTTCCAGCCGGATGGTCTGCCCGACCATGTAAAGCGGCAAGGAAAGCAGTTCGAACCGCACACGTTCGGTCCGTCCGCCGGAAACGATTTTGTGTTCCACCGCCATTTTGGAAGGCGGAGAAAAATCGAATCGAGCAGCCGAGTTCTGTTTCTTTTCATGAATGAACTGATGCAAGGACTTCAAGCTGCCGGTTTTTCCGGCTTTGACTTCGATGGGCAGGATCCGGCCGCCGGCTTGGATCAGGAAATCGACTTCCGCATTGGCCATTCGTCCTTCTCGCAGCCAGTAATACAATTGGGGAGATTCATGAGGAAAGCCCATGGAGAGCAGGTGCTGCGCGATGAATTGTTCGGCCATCTTGCCCTTATTGATAAAGGGGACATCGTTTTCGAATCCGGAGACGGGCAGATGGTCGATGCCGCACATCCTGTTCATGAGCCCCACATCCAAAAAGTAGAGCTTGAAAACTTTGTCCTTCTTTCCCGCTCTGAGCGGGATGCCTGAAGCCGAAGAGTGATGAACCCGGCTGATGATTCCGGCTTTCGCCAGCAAATCGATCGCTTTTTTCGTTTCTCTGGACTGGGCTTCGCCGTCGATCTTTCGATAGATGACTTTTTCTCCAACGGCAAGCGGCGTGTGATCAAAAACCTTTTGAATTCTCAATAAATCGCCCCCCCGGGCATATTTCCCAAAATCGTCCCTGTAGGTTTCAAGCAACGAGCCGTGAACGCGAATCACATCCTCAAGGTGTTTCGAAGACAGGAATTCTTTTACGGCTTCGGGCATGCCGCCCACCAGCAGATAAGCCCGCAACAATTCCAGCAACCTCCGATGAGCGGATTGCGGAAAGGCGTTTGTGAAATCAAATGAGTTCAATAAGTCCAGAAGCTGGGTTTCCCGCCCGGCCAGCAGAAATTCCTCAAAGCTCATGGGCCCGAGAAACAGGTATTCCATACGTCCCACCGGCATGGCAAAGGAGTGATCCGAAAGCGTGAGTTCCAGAAGAGAGCCCGCTGCGATCACGGGGATTTGAGGAAAATCCTCGTAGAAATAGCGCAAAGCCTTGATGGCATGGGGCGCAGATTGAATTTCATCAAGAAAAATCAGGCTGTTTTCCTGATGGATTTTACCTTGCCCGGTGAAATATTCAATTTCCATCAGAATTTCTTTGACATCCAATCTCTTAAACACGTCATCAAACCTGGAGTAGCGTTCAAGATTAACTTCATAGAGGTTAAGACCATGCTTTGCGGCAAACAACCTGACCAGGGTGGATTTGCCGACTTGCCGGGCGCCTCTGATGACCAGGGGCTTTCTCCGGTCTTGTGAAAACCAATTTTCCAAATCGTTAATGGCGGTGCGTTCCAAATGCATTGCAATACCCCCTCTATTAAGTCAATGAATGCATAAAAGACACCCCTATAATAAGCATTTCAGGAATAAAAAACAACCTTTTATCGTTCGACCAGATTTATTTTCATTAAATCATGGAATTTCTGTGCTGGGCTGGACAAAAAATCCGGGAAATGCTATGAATTGCATCGGTTTAATCATCGAGAAGGAGTGACCGCCATGCCGTTTGCGCGCATTGCCCCCCGCCTATTATCGGGAATCGTCTTTTTCGCCGCCGCCGCGCCTCTTCTCGCCCAGCAGGGCGCGGGCCGCGGAGCACCGTCATTCTGGGACGCCCTGGTCAGGCCCCGGCCTCTGGCCATGCTGATCCTCGGCCTCCTGGCCATGGTCCTTCTCCTGACGAAGACCATGCGGAACGGCATCAAGGTTCCCTTCCTGCTGCTTTCGACCTTTCTGTTCGGCATCGCCGCCAATCTTCCCGTCGACGCCTTCAAGGTCTTCTCCATGCACCCCTCGCCCATCTGCGCCATCACCAAACCCCTGATTTTCGGGTTCCGAGTGCCGATGTTCGCCCTGGGCGCGGTGGTTCTTTTCCTGACGCTCGTCGGTCCCAAGCTTTTCTGCGGCTGGGTCTGTCCCGTCGGCGCCGCTCAGGAGCTCATCGCCATGCTGGCCGACAAGCTCCGCATCCGCCGCATCAAGTGGAACTTCACCTTCACCCAGGCCGTCCGCATCGCCATCTTCCTGCTCTTCGTTTTCCTCAGCATGACGGCCGTTCATCACGTCATCCGCGACGGAAACAAAGTCGCCGTTTCCATCTACGATTCGGTGAACGCCTTCGAAGGTTTCAAATTCGGACCCCAGCCGTCCTTTTGGGCCGGCCTGTTCCACTTTCTTCCTTTCTTGCTGACTATCGTCCTGGCCTTCAAGACTTACCGGCCTTACTGCTATCTCGTCTGCCCCATCGGGCTGTTCACGAACGCCCTGGAGCAGGTGTCGCTGTTCCGCGTCTCCCTCAATAAGTCCGCCTGCACCGACTGCAAGGATTGCGTGGAGAAATCCCCCTGTCCGACCGTTCCCGAAATCCTCAAGGGCTCCGTCCTGAGGCCGGACTGCTTCTCCTGCACCGTCTGCGTCAACTCCTGCCGGGACAACAAGGCCCTGTCGTTCGGAGTCAAGCGGGGCGGTTGACAGGCCCTGAATATTTAACATGTCAAGTTAAATATGCAGGGGTGAGGAGTTACGGAATTCCGACAAAACTCAGGTAATTGTCTCTGTTGACGACCTCGAATTCGGCATCAGGGTAGGCCTCCCGGAATTTCCCGGGTTCCCGCCCTTTTCCCGTCCACTTGAATTCGTAGGCGAAAAGGCGGCCTTCGCGCTCTTCGATCAGGTCGATCTCCCGGCCTTCCCATGTCCGCCAGAAATAGAAGTTGACGGGAACCGCTCGATAGGCCTGCCTCTTGATCCTTTCAAGGAGCATGAAATTCTCCCAGAGTCCGCCGATGCGGCTCACCGGCCTGAACAAAATCCTTGAATTCGGCATTTTTCACCGCTTTCCGGTGTCATCATCGTATTCCTGTTTTGATCTCCGTCCAGTTGGCGATTTGATATCGCACGACATTTTCGGCGCCGCTTTCCCTTTCCAGCGTATGGGAATACAGGACGCCGTCTTCAATGGCACATGTGTTGGGAGGCAGCCGTGTTGTATAGAGGAAATATCCCTCTTTGCTGAACACGTCGACCTCTTTGTTTTCCAAGTCAATCCATCCATATTGCCGAATGAGCTTCTCGGCTTTGTTGCGTTGAACGTATATTCTTCCCTCCGAATCCACCAAAATCGAGAAGAAATGAGGTTTTTCGGCGGGAACACCGAATTTTTTCAGGGATTCGATTTCATCAGCAGAAAATCGTGGGATCGGCGCGTCTTTTTGGACCCGAAACAAAATATCTCCCTCAAAATCAAAAACATGAAGAACGTAGTCTTTGGAATATCCATACAAAAACGTTTTTTGATCCAGCTTGGCGATGTGCAAAGAATGCTCATATCCTGTTTCGACATAGTGAACGCCTGTGCTGAGTTCTTTGGTATAGACATTGTAGGGATATTCCGCGTAAGTCTTCCCGATTTGCCCGTTTGCCGAGAGATAACAGAGACTGATCCCGTAAGAAAGTTGAGACTCGAGCTCTTTTTGAATGACACCCAAAAAGCCACCCTTTTGATCCAACGGGACGAAATCCCGAACCATCTGTATGGGTCTTGAGGCATTGAGATATTCCCCGTTTGCGGAAAAAGTCACGATCCCGGCCATGAGATCATACACATGGATATCGCCTGTCGCTCGGTCAACGGCGATTTTTACGGGAACCTGAAATTCTCCCGGCCCCTGCCCGAACCTTCCTATCGTCATACGGTAATTTCCGGAACGATCGAATTTCTGGATTCTGTGATTTCCGCGATCTAAAACATAGATGCTGCCCTGAGCGTCGATTCCTATTCCTTTGGTTCTGTAAAAGAGATCATCTTTGTTTTGTTCATCGCCGATCCTCAAATCCTCCACAAGAGACAACCGGAGTTCGCCGAAGAGCGGGATTCCTGGATTCCTGATTTCCTTGATTCCATCGGAAAAAATGACGGATCCCTGCCATTCCGATTCAATTTCCTTTTGAGACGTGCAACTGCCCAACAGGAGAAGAGCCGCAATGATCGATAAGGATCGATTAAACATCATCGGCTTTCAGCCGGGAACGAAGGCTCAGGCAAAAAGCTTCGCCGAACTCGTCCGCGGACTCTTTCTATACCTTTTCCCGCCGCACGGTTCCGAGAAGATAGCCGATGATGATTCCCGCCAGGACCATGACCGGGACGAGGATGACCTGGGAAATGCCGATCGTCCAGAAATAGATCTTGAACGTCACGATCTCCCTGTTCTGGAAAAACAGGACCACGACGAGAGCCGTCAACACAACGGCCAGGATGATTTTTGCTTTCATATCGCCCTCCTAAAGACGCGGGCCGCCTTCGACCCTCGGCATAACGCTTTATTAAAATCTTAATCTAAAATCGCAGTTGCGGCAATGAAACTCATGCGTCCCTTATCATCCGCACATAGCCGTCGGCGTCGAACTTGCGTTTCAGCCCGACAGCGTTCATGTAGCGGACGGTTCCGAAGATCGGACGCTCCCGCCACGGCCGGTCGTGCTTGCCGAAACACCAGGCGACGCCGGCGAAACTGTTGGGATCGCGCCCGTCGAGTTCGTATTTGTTGTTGAGCCGGATGGCCGCGGCAAAGGCCTCCTCAGGTGTCGCCGACCACTCGAGGATCTTCTTCCCCCAGTACATCCGCATGTAATTGTGCATCTTCCCCGTGAGCGTCATCTCCAACTGGGCGGCGTTCCAATAGGGGTCGTGCGTCTCCGCCCGCTCCAGCTTGTCCATTGCATAAACATATTCCCTCTTGTCGCCTTTATGCTTCTCAAGCGTCGCCCGGCACCAGTCCGGGAGCCCCCGATAGGAATCGTAGGCCGCATTGAAAAAGGCATAATTCATGCCGAGTTCCCGCCGGACGATGAGCTCCTCGAGAAACGACGCCTTGCCCGGACCCGGCGTCCGGGACACCGCCAGGGCCGCGGTCAGAGGTGAAATTTGTCCGAAGTGCAGATACGGACTCAACCCCGATTGAACATCGGCGTTGGGATCGTTTCTTTCTTCGGCATAGCGGGGAAGTTTCTTATCGATGAACGCCTTGAGCAAAGCCAGGGCTTTCGACGTCCCCCCGCGGATCGACGGCGCCGGTCCGACGCTGCGGTCGACGGAAAGCCCGGCCGACGTTTTTTCCGGATCCGAGATATCCAGGGATTCGAGACGCAATCCCAAAGAATCTTTCTTCAGGCCGGTCTTACGGAGTGGGACCAGGAATTCCGCGAGGCGGCGATGAATCCGCGGCCGCAGAACGGCGGCCGTGTAGGCCTCCTTCCCATAGGCCGTCTCGACGGGAACGACGACCTCGGATTCAACCTGAACCAGCGGGCAGGCCAGCGCCTTAGCGGCCCGGGTGCGCCATTCTCTTTCGATCCGTAGATAGCCTCGGTCGACGACGACGAGGCAGGCTCCCTCGGCCGCCTTCACCGCTTCCTCCCAGGGCGATCCCAGCCGGACAACCATGAGGATGCCGCGGTCGCGCAGAGCCTCGGCCGTCTCTTTCAGGCCCTCCAGCATGAAGGCGTAGGCGCGGACGGCGGCTTCAGGAAACGAAGGCCTCAACCCGAACAGAACGACGAGCGGCTTGTTGAGGTCGTTGGCCCGGTTTACGGCGTATTCCAGGGCGTGGTTGGTCTCCTCCCGCTGGGACGCCTGGATCCAATAGAGGACGAAATCGCCGTCGCGGAGCTCGGCGTTGTTGAGAAAGCGGACGCGTTCATGCTGGATCATGCCGCCCTCCCCCTTTCAATGGCTTTTTCTGCCGGCATCTGCCTTGTTGTTTTTCACGTTGATCGTCAACCCGGCTCTATGAACAGGAACGACGGCCTATCAACACCGACCCGCAAAAAAGCCGACCCGATCAGGGCAGCCGCGACTCGACGGCCTTCCAGTCGATGTTCTTGAAGAAGGCCTCGACGTAGTCCGCCTTTTTCAGCCCGTAGTCGATCATGAAGGCGTGCTCGAAGACGTCCAGAATGAGAAGCGGCCGGCAACCCGCCGGATGGGCGACGTCGTGCTCGTTGATCCAGGAGTTGAACATCCGGCCGGCCATGTCGTCATGATAGAGAATGACCCAGCCGATCCCCCGCATCCCGGCCGTGGCCCGAAAGTCCTTTTCCCAGTTCTCCACGCTTCCGAACCCCTTGGCCAGCGCCTGGGCCGCCTTGCCGTTCGTATCGAGCGCGGTCTTTCCGCCCAGGTTTTCGAAGTAGTACTCATGGAGCCGCATGCCGTTCCATTCCCAGCCCAGACGCCGCTTGAGCTCGGCATATGCGGGCTCGCCCGCCTTGCCGTCCTTCACCATCTGATCCAGCGTGTCGAGCACCTTGTTCGTGTTCGTCACGTAACCCTGGTAAAGCGTAAAGTGGTTCTTCAGCAGCGTCTCACTGAAGCCGGGCATCCCGATGAGGCCCGCGTAATCCTTGGCTTTGTAAGACATGGTTATGTCCTCCTTCTCTGTGATTTCCTTTCCCGGCAGGCGGAACCCGCCCGCCATGACGGCGGCGCCGCCGAGGCCCGCCACCGCCAAAAATTCTCTCCGCTTCAACACTGAATTCCTCCCTATTGGAGTATTTGCCGGCAATTTCCGGAAAGTCTTGTTTTCCTTATCTTTATCGGCTTCCGCTTTTCGGGCTCGGGCAAATCCCTTCGAAAGACGTGTCCGGGCCCCGGCCTTGCCCGTCCACCCCGGCTCCGAGACCGTACGCGTAAACTCCCGGTTTTTACTCTTGCTTCTTATCGGGAGTTTTCGCCCTTTGGGCATGCCGATCTCACCATTCCGACTTCGTCGCAACTTGCTCGACGTAGGCATGCTACGCCTTCGCAAGCTGCTTCCTCGCCGGAACGGCAATCTCGGCCTGCGTACGGTCCCGGTTCCCGGGTCTCGCTCTCCTCGACCTGCGGTCTCGGATCCGTGCCCGCTCGACCCTCCGACGGCTTTCTCCGGGATCCGCCCTGCGCCCCGCGGAAGCTTCCAAAATGATTGTAATCATTTAAAACTACGGCTTCCTGCATCTCTGGCTCAGTTCAACCTCCAAATGGCGAAATTCAGCGCAGCCGCGAAGGTAACCCACAAAATATAAGGTATCAAAAGCACCGCCGCGGCGGTCGAGATCGGTTTGAACAGGGCGATCGTCGCGGCGATGGCCGCCCACAGGACGACGATTTCGACGAACGCCGCGCCGGGCGACTTGAGTCCGAAAAACAACGCGGACCAAGTGATGTTGAGCACGAGCTGGACGGCGAACACCGCAAAAGCCGCACGAACCGCCGGGGTTTTGAAGCCCTCCCGGATCACCAGGAAAAGCGCCACCCCCATCATGATGTAGAGCACGGTCCAGACCGGCCCGAAGAGCCAGTCCGGCGGATTGAAGGCCGGCTTCCGGAGTTCCCGGAACCAGGTCGAAACCGAGGCCCTCGTGAAAAACGATCCGAGGAAACCGGCCGCCAGACAGGCGACAACGCAGACGGCCAATCGGAAATAGCCGGAAATCGTCATGTCACCTCCCACTCGCTCGAGAATCGCCCGGCCGGGCTCATACGCCGTCCACCGCGATCAGCGGCAAACCGTCCGCCCACAGGAGGCGGCCGCCTTCGCCGACCGGCGATTTATCGGGCATCCGCCTCAGCGATGCCCGCTGCAATCATCAATTCTCCGAGCGCCCGCCTCAACCCTTGGCGGGCTTTTCCATCACCGGTTTTTCCGGATCGGCTTTGGCCGCGTCCGGATCGATCTTGGCCCGGATGTCGGCCTCCAGCCGTGCGGCGAGTTCGGGATTTTCCTTGAGGAGCTTCTTGACGTTGTCGCGCCCCTGCCCGACCCTTTCGTTCCCGTAGGAATACCAGGTCCCGGACCTTTCCAACACACCATACTGCAGCCCGCAGTCCACCAGGTCGCCTTCCCGCGAGATGCCCTCGCCATAGATGATGTCGAACTGGGCATCGCGGAACGGAGGGGCCATCTTGTTTTTGACGATCTTGACCTTGACCCGGTTGCCGATGACGTTGTCGCCGTCCTTGAGCGTGGCCAGGCGCCGGACGTCGATGCGAAGCGACGAGTAGAACTTCAGGGCTCGCCCGCCCGTCGTCGTCTCCGGATTGCCGATAAAGACACCGATTTTCTCCCGGAGCTGGTTGATGAAAATGAAGCACGTCTTGGACCGGCTGACGATGGCCGTCAGCTTCCGGAGCGCCTGCGACATCAACCGCGCCTGAAGGCCCATGTGGGCGTCGCCCATGTCCCCCTCAAGCTCGGCTTTGGGCACCAGGGCGGCCACCGAGTCGACGACAATGACGTCGACGGCGCCGCTCCGGACCAGGACCTCGGCGATTTCGAGCGCCTGCTCACCGTAATCGGGTTGTGAGATCAGGAGGTTGTCGATGTCGATGCCGATCCGCGCGGCATAGGTCGGATCCATGGCGTGCTCGGCGTCGATGAAAGCCGCCTGGCCGCCCCGCTGCTGGGCCTCGGCGATGACATGGAGCGCGAGGGTTGTCTTGCCCGTGGCCTCGGGTCCGTAGATTTCAACCACCCGGCCCCGCGGAAACCCGCCGATGCCCAGGGCCTGGTCGAAGGAAATCGATCCCGTCGGGATGCTGTCCGCCTTGACGGCGGCTTCCTTCTGGCCCATTTTCATGATGGCGCCCTTGCCGAACTGCTTTTCGATCTGGGACAGGGCCGCGTCCATGGCCCGGGTCTTCGAGGTCTGCTTCTGATCGACGTCGTCTTCCTTCATGAGCGTCCTCCCTTTCTCTTTCTTCATATCTATCACATTCCTTTATTAGTGTAAACGCGGCAAAAAGCCGGCGACTCTCACCGGCCGGACGCCGCCGGGCGTCCTCCACGACTCACCCGGAGGGCCCCGCCTCAGGACACCCCGATGATCTCCCCGTCGTCCGTGACGTCGACGTGCTCCGCGGCCGGGACCTTCGGCAGCCCGGGCATGGTCATGATGTCGCCGCAGAGGACGACGACGAACCCCGCGCCGGCGCTCAGGAAGACGTCGGTCACGGTCAGCGTGAAATCCTTCGGCCGGTTGAGAAGCTTCGGGTCGTCGGACAGCGAATACTGGGTCTTGGCGACGCAGATCGGAAGCGTCCCGAAACCGGCCTTTTCGTACATCTCGAGCTTCTTCCGTGACCGGCCCTTGAAGATCGTATTCCCGGCGCCGTAAATCTCGCTCGCGATTGTCTCGACTTTTTGGACAAGCGGCATCTCGTCGGGATAGATAAGCCGGAAGTCACGCGGGTCGCTCTCGGCGGCCGCAAGAACCTCGCGGGCCAGATCCGCCCCTCCCGCACCGCCGCGGGCGAAAACGTCGCTCAGCGCAAACCGCATCTTGTCCGCCCGGCAGAGCGACGCGAATATCTCGATTTCGGACTTCGCGTCCGTCGGAAAGAGGTTCAGGGCGACGACGAAGGGCACACCGAACATCCGGAGATTTTCCGCGTGCTTTCTGACATTGTCGAAGCCCGTTTCGACGGCGCCGGGGTCTTCCTTGGCCGTGTCCGCCGCCTTGACGCCCGCCTGGAGCTTCAGCGACTGGAGCGTCGCCACGAGGACGCAGGCATCGGGCGGTGGCACAAGCCCCGTCCGGACGACGATGTCGAAGAACTTCTCGGCCCCCAGGTCGGAGGCGAATCCCGTCTCGGTGACGACGATATCGGCTGCGTCGAGCGCGACTCGCGTCGCGATCACCGAACTCGTGCCGTGGGCGATGTTGGCGAACGGCCCGCCGTGAATGAAGGCCGGCGTGCCCTCGAGGGTCTGGACGATGTTGGGCTTCAGCGCCTCGACGAGGAGGGCGGCCATGGCCCCGTGGGCGCGGACATCGGATGCGAAGATGGGATTGCCGTCGCGCGTGAACCCGAGGCAGATCCGGCCGAGCCGCGCCTTGAGATCGGGGAGGTCCCGCGCCAGGCAGAGAATGGCCATGACCTCGGAGGCCGTTGCGATGTCGAAGCCCGTCTCGCGCGGCACCTCGTTCGTCACCCCGCCGAGCCCGACGACGATCTTGCGGAGCGCCCGGTCGTTCATGTCCAGGACGCGCTTCCAGGTCACCGACGGTCCGGGCAGGAGGTCGCAGCCCTGGAAGTAGAGCTGGTTGTCGACCATGGCCGCAAGGAGATTGTGGGCGGTCGAGACGGCGTGGATGTCGCCCGTGAAATGGAGGTTGATGGCGTCGGCCGGCATGACCTGGGCCCGACCGCCTCCGGTCGCGCCGCCCTTCATGCCGAAGACGGGGCCCAGCGAAGGCTCGCGGATTGCGGCCGCGGCCTTCTTTCCCGCCGCCGTGAGGGCGTCGGCCAGGCCGATCGCCGTCGTCGTCTTGCCCTCGCCCGATTTTCCGGGCGTCGCCGCCGTAACCATGACCAGGCGTCCCGGGCGTTCCCGTTTGGGCGCCTCGCAGGGCAGGATCTTGGCGATGTGCTTCCCGTGAAGCTCCAGGCACTCCGGGCCCATGCCCAGTTTGGCGGCAATCTCCCCGATGGGCTTCATTTTCACGGAACGCGCGATGTCCTTGTCGTTCGTCATGGCGGCCTCCCTTGCCCCAGTTTACCCGCGCCGGCCGTTTTCTTCAACCTCCGCTTCCCGCCCTCTGGACACGCAGGAACTGGAACCCGTACTCCTCGATCAGGCCGTGGTCGGCGAAGCTGAAGTAGCGGTTGTTGCCGATCACGATGTGGTCGAGGACCTTGATCTGGAGGAGGCCGGCCGCGAAGACGAGGTCGCGCGTAATTTCGCGATCGCAGGACGACGGCTCCGGATCGCCCGACGGATGGTTGTGGACGAAGATGAGTCCCGTGGCCCGGGTGCGCAGGGCGTCCTCGATGACCTCGCGGGGGTAGACGGCGCTGGAGTTCACCGTGCCCTCGAAGAGCGTTTTTTCCTCGATGATCCGGTTTTTGGCGTCGAGGAACAGCACCTTGAAGAGCTCTTTGCGCTGGTCGCGCAGGCTGTGCGAGAGGTAGTCGAAGACGGCCCGCGACGACGGGCAGACCGGGCGGCTCATCATCCGGTCCTTGAGGAAGCGGCGCGAGACCTCGTGGATGAGCTTGATGCCGAAGACGTTCCGCGGCCCGATGCCCCGGATTTTCTGAAGCTCGTGGGAAGGCGCCTCGAGAACGCCCCGGAAGGACTTGAAAGTCCGGAGCGCCTCCCGGGCCGGTTCCCGGCAGTCCCGCCGGGGCGTCCCCAGGGCGAGGAGGAGCTCGATGACCTCGTAATCCAGGAAACCCGCCAGGCCGCCGCGAAGGAATTTCTCGCGAAGGCGGGAGCGGTGGCCTTCACGGTTGCGAGAGGAGTGGCTTTCAGCGAGGCGAGTTTCAGGCCCCGACCTACGCCCGAGAGAGTACGGACAGTCACTGCGCCCCGAACCGAGGGAGTTCCCGGGGACTTCGCCTCCCGGTCCGCCGTCGAGCGAAACGGGTTCGCTTCGCGGCGCGCATCGAGATTCACCGGATTCTCCGCCGCATATCTTGGGGTTCGCCCCGCTCCGGTCTGCGCTCGATTTGTCGATATCCGATTCGTTCGTCATTCGCTCCGCCGTCAATACCCGTATTGATATGACGGCGGAAGCCGCCGGTTTTTCGCACTTTTTCTAAAGGCCGGGTGGTAGCAGTCTTCTCAGCTACCGGGATCAAGTACCCCCATCAAATGTTTAACAATTTTCGGGTGAAGTGTTTTTCCTTGATGGAAAGGAATCACGAACCTGGCATTTCCCCTAACGTAAATCCGATGGCTTCCCCTGCTTCGCGCTAATAGAAATCCGGCTTTCAGCAAGAGAGCTTCGGCATCTTGAGCGGATAGGCGCGGCGTTTTAGGCAACGGAGATCTCTAATGATGTGGTCAGGATCTCTTTGCTCAAGCGTGCCCGGATCTCCTCTTTCGAGAGAGTTTCCAGATAAAGCTCGATCGCTTCTTTGATGTTGGCCAAGGCTTCCTCCAGGGAATCCCCTTGTGTCTGGCAGCCTTCGAGCTCAGGAGCGAAGGCATAGTAGCCATGGTCATCTTTTTCAATTACGACACTGACTTTGTAGGACATTTTTCAACTCCGATTTGTATTATACAACAATTATCGCCGCGGCCATGAAAACGCCGTTTCAGAGCCCCGATTCCGGGATTGCAGCTCTGGCGAACCGGAAGAAGTCACCGCCTTGTCCACCGGATGACGATATTCAAATTTCAATATTTCCGTATCCGACAGCCCATAAATTGCAGAGCCGTCATCGGAAACTCCGAATTGAAAAATGGGCTTATCCAATTCCAGTTTTTCTACAGGAATTCCCATTCGATTGAAAACATAAATGATGTCGCCGAATTCGCCCCTAATGTTTTCAGGATTATATTTGCAGATGCCTGAATAAAGCAGAAACAGCTTGTCCAGTCCTTCGTTATAGCGGATATCGATATATCCAAATCGCGTGTTCTTGTTGTAAGTCATCGTGTGGTGCTGCCCGGCGGAGAAGATCTCATAGGAAGGGAAAAATAGGGCTCGTCGACACCCGGACTCAAAAAAGAATTCCGGCTTGGATCGTGGCCAACCAGCAAGGACGCCGTTTCGTTCGCGGGTCTTTCGAATGTTCCGACATAGATCCTTCCCTCGCAGCCATTATGGAGGTCGAATGATTCCGCTCAGTAATTCACAATTTTGTATGTATACGCCTTTATGCATTTATAATCATCTTCAGTGACAACCGCATAAGCCAGCCCGTTTTTAAAAAAGACCTGAGCAGCCGGAAGATTCGATTGGAAACGGCCGATATAAATTCCCTGTTCATCGAACAAGTCGATCAGGGCATAGTCTCCTTCGATGGCATCCGCCACCACATACAGCCAGCCGTTGTCCATGACCGAAAACCACGTATAAGGCGGAAGAAATTTGGGGTATTCCATATGTTTCAGGACTTCCTCTTTGAAAGAATCTCCGGTCGGCAACCTTCTCAGCAGATCAATGCTCTGCACTTCAAAAAAATTATCTTTATGGGATTGTGTTACTTGAATCGGCTGGTATTCCCGGGTGATTCTCCTTTGGAGATCCCCTTCTTGGGAGTAGATCTTAATTTCATATGTCACAGCGTTTCCGGTATGGATTTTTCCTTCCTCGGTGATCTCCTGAAGAAAACGAGGTTTATAAGCGGAATCGCTCAATATCCCGGCAAAAAATTGGGCGCGGGTTTTTGTCTCACGCTGCCTGATTTCTTGTTTGACTTGTTCGAATTCCTTTAAAAGATGGAAATCCGTATCATATATCCCATAGATAAGCATATATATGACGACCTTGGGATCCTCAATTCTTTCTGTCTTTGATGTAAAATAGTTGCCGTTGGGCAGAATCGTAACATCACTTACATCCTGAGGCGCGTTTATCCCTTTGATAAACTCGCCGGATTTTGAAAAAAAGCTGATTTTTTGATTGGCGATATCACGGACATAAAGGTTTCCGGAGGAGTCGAATTTAGGTCCCCAGACATTTTGAAATTCTCCCGGACCCTGGCCCGGCCCACCTATGGCAAGCAGATATTTTCCGTCAGGGGAGAATTTGCGGATATGCTTCCGGTCCCAATCCGTAACGTAAAAGTTTCCGCCGTCATCCATGTTGACATAAAGACTTTGCCCGAATATATGGTTTTCATCCCCCTCGCTTACGCCGATGGTTATTTTTTCCTCAAAGACCAGCTTTTTTCTCCGGCCTGGTCTTGGGACAGGTGTTTTGGGATTATTCACGACCTCGGCTTTTTGCCGGATTGCGGCCTCAACCGATAATCCCTCAAAATCACGTTCCGTGGTTTTTTTCTCGCATGATAGAAATGCCGACATGGAAAATGTGCAAAGAAAGCAAATTGCAACATGATAAGAGGTTTTATTCTTCAGTCTCACATTCCACTCCTTGAATGGAAGTTATGCGACATCTGATGACCTGCACGCCGTGTCTCGTCCATTTTATGAGCAACTTTTCGAATAAGCAACATCTTTTCCGAATGCCCGATTTTTTAAAAAAAGTTGCATCCGGAATCGACCAAGATCCGGGAGGCAGGTCATTCAGACCACAAGGAGCGATGCGAAAACACGGATGTCTCCATGGATTCACTCAATCGGCAAGAAAGCAGTTAAGTATTTTCGGTTCGCCGGGGCCGGTCACTCCATGAGAGCTTGCGTCCCGACGACGCGGACCACGAGGCCTTTGATCCGCCGCTCATAAGGCTCGTCGACGCCCGGACACACAAGAAGATTCCTCCCGCGCGGATAGGCTTCGCGGAAGACGGCCAGCGATGCCGCATCGAAACGGTCGGGATTGATTTTGCATTCGACGGCGTCGACCTCCCGCCCGCGGCGGACGACAAAATCCACCTCCCGGCCGGATTTGTCTCTCCAGTGATGCAGCCCTTCACCGCCCGTCTTGGCTCTCAGGCTGTCGAGCACCAGGTGTTCCCACAGAAGACCCCGGTCATCGTCCCGGATGTCCGTCCATCCCCGGGCGTAGGCCACGAAACCGGTGTCGAATCCGTAAACCTTAGGCCGTTTCACGAGCTCCTGTCTTCCTCCGCCGTGAAAGGGAGATACGGCAATGACGGCGCAAGCGATGCTCAGGGCTTCCAGATAGGTCTTGACCGTCTGACGGCTGATGTCGCATTCCCGCGAGAGCGCCGAATAGTCCGCCAGACCGCCGCTTTGTCTGAGAAGAAGACGGAAAAGGTTGAGGAAGCCCGCCCGTTCGCGCACGGCAAAAAGCTCCTGAATATCTCTCGCATAGAAACTGTCCATCCACTCGGAAAACAGGGATTCGTCCTTTACCGGACTCAGAAGAAATTCAGGAAGTCCGCCGTAATGGAGCCGCTGGTCAAGGTCGGCGATCCCGAAGTCGTCCCGACATTCGCTCCAGAGCACAGGCGAAAGATGAATGACGACCTTCCGACCCGTCAACGTATCTCTGAACTTTCGCGTCGCAGCCAGAGTGGACGAACCTGTGGCCAGGATGCGAAGTTGCGGATAGACATCGGCTGCAATTTTCAGAATGCGGCTGGGATCGGGAAGCCGGTGGATCTCGTCTAAGACAACAACGGCTCCCTTCGTCTGGGCACCCAGGAAAAGCTCCGGGTCTTCCAAACGCCTCGCGTCGGAGGGGAGATCGCAGTTGAGATGGACGGTGTCCGCCAACATCCGCGCCAGAGTGGTTTTCCCGACTCGGCGGACTCCGGCCAGCCAAACGATCGGCCGCTTTTTCCAGGCCTCATGAATTCGCTTCACCCAAAAAGGACGCCCTAGCATGAAACTATAATTAACATATGGCCGTCTATTTGTCAAATACGTTTGCAAATATAAAGCTTGCCGAGCAACAATTCACATCCGTGCCGCCGTCAATCCCCCTTTGGCTGATCAGGAATTCCTAAAATCACACGGCTTTCGATTCCGGTTGATTCAGCCGCTTTTTATGGAGTTACAGCTCTCGCGGGGATAAACAAGAGACAGCGCCGGAAGAAAATGCTTGACAAAGGCACAAGAAGCTTGCAATATGAATATACAATATTCATATTGCAAGGCTTGATCCGTCATGATTCGACGAACTCTTGAAAAACGCCTGCGTAAGGCCGCCGGCCAGTTTCCCGTTGTGAGTGTGACCGGGCCTCGTCAGTCCGGCAAAACAACTCTTGTCAGATCCGTCTTTCCCGACTATCTCTACATATCCCTTGAACTCCCCGATGAGCGGCGTTTTGCCCTGGAGGATCCGCGCGGCTTCCTGGCTCGGTTCAAAGAACCGGTTATCCTCGACGAAGTCCAGAGAACCCCCGATCTTTTCTCCTATATCCAGGTCCTTGTCGACGAACGGCCCGATCGAACCGGCCGGTTCATCTTGACCGGGTCGCAGAATTTCCTCCTGATGCAGAGCATCTCCCAGTCGCTGGCCGGCCGTTGCGCCGTTCTCCACCTGCTGCCGTTTTCCCTGGCGGAATTGATGGATCGGGAACCCCTTGACCTGGAGTCCCAGACATCGATGAACTCCGTCCCACCTCGCTTCAGCCTGGAGGAGGCGCTCCATACCGGCTTTTATCCCCGAATCCACGATCGGGGGATTCCGGCGCGCGATTGGCTCCCGGACTATCACCAGACATACCTGGAACGGGACGTCCGGAACATCCTCAATGTCGGGGACATGGAAGCTTTCGGCAGATTCGTCCGCCTGTGCGCCGGGCGAAGCGGCGGCCTGCTCAACCTTTCCGGCCTCGGGTCCGATTGCGGCATCTCCCACGCGACCGCCCGGCGGTGGCTGTCCGTTCTCGAGGCGAGCTTCATCGTCATGCTCCTGCGGCCCCACCACGATAATTTCGGAAAACGCCAGGTCAAGAGCCCGAAATTATATTTCCTGGACACCGGTCTCCTGTGCTCGCTGCTCCAGATCGAATCGCCGGATCATCTCGCCCACCGGGCCGAGCGCGGCGCCGTTTTCGAAAGCTTTGTCGCCTCCGAACTCGTCAAGAATTTCCTGCATCGCGGACACAGGCCGGCCCTCGGATTCTGGCGGGATTCCGCCGGGCATGAGGTCGATTTCATCGTCGAGCTTGGAAACAGGCGGATTCCCATCGAGGCCAAATCCGCGAAGACCGCGGCCTCCGATTTCTTCGACATGCTGCATTTCTGGGGGAGACTCGCCGGTGACGACAAGGCATCCGCAACTCCAGGTGTTCTCATTTACGGCGGGGATCAAGTCTTCGTCCGGGCGGGCGTCAGGGTGGTTCCCTGGTTCGCTCTTTAGATTTTCGCTGCGCCGTTTCAGAGATCCGATTCCGGGATTGCGGCCAAGGCGGATAAGACTGTCTTAGGCTTCCAACAAGCGTCTCTGCAGCAGCGTCTGCATGTCGCGTCGGCCGTCGGCGATCAGCAGAATGTCGACGTTCTTCCTGCAGCGACGCCGGATGATCCGGGAAAAAGGATCCTGCCGCGCCGGCTAAGGGATGCGCGAAAAGCCCTGCTCGGTGAAGTGAGCGTCGAATGAGAGCGCTTTTGTGAGGCTCAGAGCGCGCATGACCTCGAAGCTCGTGCAGTCCGCCAGGCTGAGCGATTTCCGGGAAGCGGCCAGAAGCGCGCTCACGGCGCGGGCGTGAACGTCCTCCCCGATCCATTCGACGACGAGAAGAGGGACCATGTCGCTTTGAAACCCCCTGAGGGCGTCCAGCCCGAGGCGGCTTTGGATGAGGGCGAAGCTCTCGAGGAGGATGTAATTGGTTGTGACCAACGCATTCTCGGGCCTCAGGGCTTCGCTCCACGCCTCCTTCGCCTTCCTATGGTTGGAGTCGTCGGCGTCCAAGAGCGCATAGACCCCCGATGTGTCGACGAAAATATTCATCCGCCGAAATCTTCCGCCAGATACTTGTCGTGTCGCTTCGAGACGTCGCTCTTTCCCGACCGATACATCCCGGCCAGAGCCAGGGCCTTTTTGCGCCGTTCTTCGGCGTCGGGGAACGGTTTCGACCGCAAGACCGCGTCGACGCCCTGGCGGATGATTTCCGCCATGGACACCCCGCGCGCAGCCGCCAGCCTTTTCAATTCCCCCGCCTGGCTTTCCGTGAGCTGGATCTGCGTTCGGACCATGCCTGATGCTTTCATGATAACAATTTCATAATCATGATAACAAGCAGTCCGGCCCACGTCAACCTTCCTCACGCTGTTTGCGCTCCGAATCATTAGACGCTCGAAGCCCGGCCGATTTCTCTTTTTTCGTCATCGCGGCCATGAAAACGCCGTTTCAGACCCGACTTTCGCCATTATTCCATGAGCCTCCTATAACTTAAGCAAAATCAAAAACATACGCAGCTGCCAACGTAG